>DIEU01000023.1:0-52217 GCA_002418775.1 Firmicutes bacterium UBA5766 | reverse complement strand
TCGAATCCCGCTCTCTCCGCCATCACTTATTAGCTGGCCTGCCCTTTCGGGGCAGGCCAGTAAGTTTTTTTATGGGATTTATTTTTTTAAGAAGGAATAAGGGTTACGTTATGCAAACGAACAGGCAATGCTTTTTTTAGATCATCTTTAATCCATGCATATAGGAAACCAGCGCTTCAGGCACCTTTACAGAGCCGTCCTCCTGCTGATAATTCTCCAGCACTGCCGCTACTGTGCGTCCCACAGCCAGTCCCGAACCGTTTAAAGTATGTACGTACTGTGGTTTCCCCTTGCTCTGGCGGAACCTTATGTTTGCCCGCCGCGCCTGAAAATCAACGAAGTTGCTGCATGAAGAAATTTCTTTATATTCCCCGTAGGAAGGCAGCCAAACTTCCAGGTCATAAGTCTTGGCGGAGCTGAATCCAAGATCGCCGGCGCATAACGAAACAACCCTGTACGGCAGTTCAAGAAGCTGCAGGATCCGCTCGGCGTCCTGAGTTAGCTTTTCAAGTTCCTCATAGGACTCTTCCGGTTTGCAGAATTTAACAAGCTCAACTTTATTAAACTGGTGCTGGCGGATTAATCCCCGGGTATCCCGCCCGGCGGCGCCCGCCTCAGCGCGGAAACAAGCGCTGTAGGCGCAGTGTTTCACGGGGAGTTTATCAGCATCCAGAATTTCATCCCGGTAAAGGTTCGTTACGGGAACTTCCGCTGTAGGAATCAGATAATAGTCCGTCCCCTCAACTTTAAACATATCTTCGGCGAATTTGGGGAGCTGGCCGGTGCCAAACATGCTGCCGCTGTTTACCAGAAAGGGCGGAAAAACCTCCGTATAGCCGTGGTCTTTCGTGTGAGTATCAAGAAAGAAGTTAAATAAGGACCTTTCCAAAAGGGCTCCGGCCCCCCGGTAAAAAACAAATCTTGCGCCGCTGACTTTCCCCCCTCTTTCAAAATCCAGCATCTCATGAAGCTCGCCAATTTCCCAGTGCGCTTTGACAGGAAAATCAAACGGCCGGGGCGCGCCCCATTTACGGACAACAACATTGTCATCCGGGCTTAAACCGGAGGGAACGCTCTCATGAGGTATATTCGGTAGGCCCAAAAGGCTGTCCCTGATCTCTTTTTCAAGCTGGCGAGTCTTTTCATCAAGTTCCTTGATTTCGTCGGAAACTTTCTTCATTTCCGAGACAAGCTCAGGAGCATCCTGGCCGAGTTTTTTAAGCCTGCCGATTTCCGTGGAAACTGTATTGCGCCTTCCTTTTAAGCTTTCGGCGGAGGCAAGGACTTTCCGCCACTTATTGTCCGCTTCCAGAAAACCGTCCAGGCTTATCCCGGAACCTCTTTTTTGGAGAGCCTCCTTAACGATTTCAGGGTGGCTGCGGACAAATTTTAAATCAAGCATCCTTTATTTCAAACCTCCGAAAAATAGCTTCTTAAATACCATAGTATTGACAAACTTTACTAATTGTAACACCCTGTTTTCAATTTGTAAAATACCACACGGTTTTAAAAGCTTTTTTAGAGGCTGACCATCCTGACATCAAGAACCCCTTCGATGAGTGAGATTGCTTTTAAAGTCTCTTCCGGAACCGGGGCGTCTACCGAAAGCATCATGATCGCCGTCCCGCCCCTGTCCTTTCTTCCTACCTGCATGGATGCTATGTTTATGTCATGCTCACCGATCAGGACGCCTACAGGGCCAATGATCCTCGGTTTATCGTAATGCGGCACATACATAAGATGGCCGCTCGGTATGGTATCCACACGGTAACCGTCAATCATTACGAGATGCGCGTCGTTTTTGCCCAACAGCGTGCCGGCCACACATTTTTCTTCAAGGTCGGTGGACACCTTGAGAGTAATCAGGTTTGCATACCCCATGGCTTCCCCGTTCACGGACTGGAGGACCTTCAGGCCCCTGTTTTTTGCTAAAAGCTGCGCGTTGACATAGTTCACTGATTCATTAAGGATAGGGTCAAGCAAACCCTTTATTACAGCGGTGGTTATGGGGCTTACATCGACACTGAATATTTCCCCGCTATAAATTACTTCCAGTTTGCTGAGCCGCCCGCGCAGCAGCTGGGCCAGAAATCCGCCCATTTTTTCGGCGAGGCTTAAAAACGGACCGATCACATTAAGGGTTTGAACACTTATAGAAGGTATATTGACAGCATTTTTGGCCAGCCTGCCGTTCATGACATCAACGATTTCTTTGGATACATCAATGGCAACATTAATCTGGGCTTCCTTCGTTGATGCTCCCAGGTGGGGAGTGGCTATAAAGTTGGGCAGCTTTAACAGAGGGCTGTCCGTAGCCGGTTCAACTTCAAAAACATCCAGCGCTGCTCCCGCCACCTTTCCTGAAAGCATGGCCTTGTATAAAGCGTCCTCGTTGATCACACCGCCGCGGGCGCAGTTAACAATTCTTACGCCATCTTTCATTAAAGAAAAAGCCTGATCGTTGATCAAAGAGATGGTGTCTTTGGTTTTTGGAGCGTGAATGGTAATAAAGTCAGCCCTTTTGAAAATTTCTTCCAGAGACAGGAGTTCTACTGAAAGAGTATCGGCCTTTTCCGGACTCATATAAGGATCATAGGCGATAACTTCCATTTCCAGCGCATGCGCCCTTTTGGCCACTGCCATGCCTATTCTCCCCAGTCCAATAATCCCGAGGATTTTTCCCCTTAGTTCAATACCGGTAAACGATTTCTTGTCCCAAATGCCTTCTCTCATCTTGGCGGCCGCCTGCGGGATGTTTCTCGCCAGGGCAAGCATCATGGCAATTGTATGCTCGGCAGCGGCAATTGTATTCCCGTCCGGGGCGTTTACCACAAGCACGCCCCTGCGCGTGGCCGCCTCTATATCTATATTATCCACGCCAACTCCTGCGCGCCCGACTATCTTCAACCGGCCCCCTGCCTTGAAGACATTTTCAGTAACCTTGGTGGCGCTTCTGACGATCAGAGCGTCAAATCCGCCGATTGTGGAAACAAGCTCCCCTTCATCCATGGGCTTCCCAATAACAACCTCTATGTTTTTCTCCTTACGCAGGGGAGTAAGCCCTTCTTCGGTGACACCATCCATAACTAAAACTTTCAAGATACCTCTTCCTCCCCTAAAAAAACCTTTTCAGCAGCCCTTAAGCCGGCGCCGGGTTCAATCTGGAAGCCAATCTGGGCAAGGGCCATTTCAAGTCCTCCTAAAGCTATTATTATATCCATTTTGTCAGCATAACCCATATGAGCTATCCTGAAGATTTTCCCTTTTAAATGGCCCTGTCCGCCCGCAAAAACAATTCCATATTGTTTGCGCAATATCTTGCGCAGATTTTCCACATCATATCCTTCCGGAGCAAAAGCAGACGTAACGGTGGGTGAAGCGCAGCGATTTTCGGCAAGAAGATTCAGGCCAAGCGCTTTTATACCCGCACGGGCAGCCCTGGCTAAAAGCAGGTGGCGCTCGTAGACGTTTTTCATACCTTCTTCAAGCATCATGTCAAGAGCGGCGTTTAAACCGAAAAGAAGCGTCACATTTGGTGTATATGCCGTATTCCACTTGGCTATAGATTTCTTCGCCGCCGGCAGGCTGAAATAAAAGCGCGGGGAAGTGTTTTGGTCAATGATTTTCCATGCTTTTTCGCTTACACTGATCATGGACAGACCGGGCGGAAGCATGAATGCTTTCTGTGAAGCGGTGACTACAATATCTACCTTCCACTCGTCAGTTTTTAACTCAATTCCGCCCATTCCGCTTACACCATCCACTATCAAAAGGGCATCCGTGCCGGATACCAAAGCGCTTATCCCGGCGATATCATTGACTACCCCCGTGGATGTTTCATTTTGAGTGGCCAGTACAGCCTTGTAACTGCGGCTGGCCAGCTTCTCTTCAACTACACGCAGATCAACTTCTGTGCCCCATTCGAAATTAACTTCGTCGACATCAGCGGAGTATGCTTTTGCTATATTGGCGAACCTTTCACCAAAATTTCCGGTGATCAGCGCCAGGACCCTGTCCCCCGGGTTTATTACATTGGCGATGGCTGCTTCCATTGCGCCTGTTCCAGAGTTCGTGAGCACAAAAAGATCGTTTTTTGTCTGAAAAACTTCCTTTACTTTTTCCACGACGACACTTAAAAGATTTGCAAAATCTTCACTGCGGTGCCCTATAACGGGCATCGACATCGCTGCTGTCACTCCCGGCGGAATTGGCGTCGGACCCGGGATCATTAAATATTGTTTGCCCTTCATTTTTGCCTCTCCCTTCTTATTCGAACGCTCCCGTTAAAAATTTAAAACCTCTTGTCCCTGAATAAATAAGGGACGAGAGGTTCTCCCGCGGTGCCACCCTGGTTGGCAGGAATATTTTAAGATACACCTGCCCGCTCCATGAATTTTTAACGGAATTACCGTACCTGCCTACTTAAGCCAGTTTCTTTTTCGGCAGATACCCTTCGGGGCGCCTCTTCACGGACTTTCCTGCTGATTTTACACCTGCCACCAGCTCTCTTGAAGGAATTAAAGCCCGCTACTTCTCCCCTTCATCGGGTCTTTTTTTTTTCAATAATATACTACATTAATTATGCTTGCGCAAGAAGTTTTTAAGATCCCTTTTAAAGGCTCAAAAAGTATTTATGAAAGCGTTGGTCAGCCGTCAGTTCGGGATGAAATGTTGCAGCCAGCATTTTATTTTGCCTGGCCATAACAATCTGACTATCGTAGCTTGCCAGTATTTCCACATCCGGGCCGGCGCCTGTTATCTGGGGCGCACGTATAAAAACCGCCCTGAAAGGCTCCTCCCCCAGAACTGGTATTGGCAAGTCTTCTTCAAAACTGTCCGCCTGGCGTCCAAAGGCGTTTCTTCTTACTTTCAGGTCCATTAACCCAAGGCCTGGCAAAGTTGAATCTTCAATCTCTTTCGCCATCAGGATAGCCCCTGCGCAGGTGCCTAAAATAGGCAGGCCTTCTTCAACCATTGAGCAGATTTTGTCAAAAAGTTCGAAATCGGCCAGAAGCTTACTGATGGTTGTACTTTCACCCCCGGGAATGATCAAGGCGTCAATGCTTTGCAGATCACCCGGCTTGCGGACCTGACAGGTGCTGACGCCTAAGCCCGCCAACACCAGCTGATGTTCCCGAAAAGCGCCCTGTAATGCTAAAACGCCGACTATCACTGCGCTACCAACCCCGATCCTGCATTCTTTGTTCAGGAAGAATAGTCGCTATTTCAAGTCCAGGCATAGCTGTGCCCAGGTCTTTCGAAACTTCAGCAAGAATTGCAGGATCATTGTAATGAGTAGTTGCCGCCACAATTGCCCGGGCTCTTGCAGGGGCATTTTCCGACTTGAATACTCCAGAGCCTACGAAAATGCCGTCGCAGCCCAGCTGCATCATCATCGCGGCGTCTGCCGGCGTGGCTATTCCGCCGGCGGCGAAATTCACCACGGGAAGTTTCCCCTCACGGGCAACTTTGAGCACAAGGTCATAAGGCGCTCGCATTTCCTTGGCCGCCGACATAATTTCTTCTTCTAGCAAATTGGACAGGCGTCTAATTTCACCGGCAACCAGGCGCATATGGCGCACGGCTTCAACAACATTGCCTGTTCCGGGTTCACCCTTTGTCCGGATCATGGCCGCACCTTCACCGATGCGCCTGAGAGCCTCTCCAAGGTTGCGGGCGCCGCAGACAAAAGGCACATTAAAAGCATGCTTGTTGATGTGATGCTGCTCGTCGGCCGGCGTCAATACCTCGCTTTCATCTATATAATCAACGCCCAACTCCTGTAAAATCTGCGCTTCAACAAAATGGCCTATCCGGGCTTTGGCCATTACCGGGATGGTTACTGCTTCCATAATCTTCTTAATAACAGTGGGATCGGCCATCCGCGCCACTCCGCCGGCAGCCCGTATATCCGCCGGAACTCTTTCTAAAGCCATTACCGCGCAGGCGCCTGCCTCCTCCGCTATTTTGGCCTGTTCCGGCGTTGTGACATCCATAATAACCCCGCCCTTGAGCATTTCCGCAAGGCCGGTTTTTACTGTCCAGGTTCCCTTCTGCGCCACGTCTTACTCCTCCAGTAATTTAAAAAATTATACTATACTTAATTTATTCCTCTTCCTCTGAACTTTCCTCTGAACTAATCCTGGCTACCCCCACAACAAGATCGTCCTTATCTAAACGCATAATCAAAACACCCCGGGTAGAACGGCCCATAACCGAAATTTCGCTTGTTTTCATTCTGATTATAATTCCTTCTTTGGAGATCAGCAAAAGTTCTTCGTCTTCCTTGACGACTTTAAGAGCGACTACAGGACCTGTTTTGGGGCTTGTCTTAATGTTGATTACTCCATGGCCGCCTCTGTTTTGAAGGCGGTAGTTTTTAACCGGCGTGCGCTTGCCGTACCCATTTGCGGTCACAACCAGCACATGATCACGGGGGGTAATTACGCCCGTTCCGACAACAAGATCATCTTTCTCTAAAGATATCCCCCTGACGCCGCGCGAGGTCCTGCCGTGAGGCGGAACTTGTTCTTCATCGAACTTTATCGCAAAACCTTTTTTAGTACCGATAATTACTTCACTAGCCCCATTGGTAAGCATTACATCAACAAGATCATCGTCCTCGTCCAGGGTAACCGCGATTACCCCGCCTTTCCGGTTGCTGTCAAAAGCGTCCAGGCGGGTTTTCTTTACTACTCCCTTGCTGGTGACCATAAATAAATATAGGTCGGGGCTTATTTTTTGCACAGGGATAATGGCGGTTATTTTTTCACTGTTCTCCAGGAAAAGCAGGTTTACCAGCGGAAGTCCCCTGGCCTGCCTGCCGGCTTCCGGTATTTCATAGACTTTAAGGCGATATGCCTTGCCTTTGCTTGTAAAAAACATTAAATAATGATGTGTGTTGGAAATAAAAAGATGCTGCACAAAATCCTCTTCCTTTGTGCCCATCCCCAAAACACCGCGTCCGCCTCTTCTCTGCCTGCGGTAAGTATCCAAAGGTATCCTCTTAATATAGCCCTGATTGCTTACCGTAATCACAACTTCTTCTTCGGCAATCAAATCTTCCTCGTCCAGGGTTGCCTCTTCTGTTAATATTTGTGTTCTTCTGGAGTCGGCAAATTTTTCTTTAATATCCGTAAGTTCATCTTTGATAATTTGATATATTTTCGTCTCATCAGCCAGAATACCGCGCAGGATTGAAATTTTTGCCCTTAGTTCTTCATATTCACGGTCAAGTTTTTCCCTTTCCAGCCCGGTCAGGCGCTGCAAGCGCATGTCCAAAATGGCGTCAGCCTGTTTCTGGGTGAGATCGAAACGCTCGCAAAGAGCCCTTCTGGCGATTTCTACCGTTCTGGAAGAACGTATTGTTTCAATAACCTGGTCGATGTGGTCAAGAGCTATTATCAAGCCCTCGACAATATGGATTCTTTCTTCCGCCTTATTCAGGTCAAATTTGGTTCTTCTCGTAATAACTTCTTTTTGATGCTTCAGGTAGTGGGAAAGGATCTCGCGTAAATTAAGGACCTGCGGTTTTCCTTCAACAAGCGCAAGCATAATTACGCCGAAACTTTCCTGAAGTTGGGTATGTTTATAAAGATAATTCAGGATTGCCTGGGGATCGACGCCGCGTCTCAATTCAATTACTACGCGTAGTCCCTTGCGGTCTGATTCGTCCCTTAAATCGGTTATGCCGTCAATCTTTTTTTCCTTGACCAGTTCGGCAATTTTTTCAACTAATCTTGCTTTATTAACCATATATGGTATCTCATTGACGATAATAGCTTCTTTTCCGCTGCCGATTTTTTCGATCCCTGTCTTTGCCCTCATCTTGATCGAACCCCGGCCGCTGCTGTATGCTTCCCTAATTCCCCGATGTCCCATGATATATCCCCCGGTAGGAAAATCGGGCCCTTGTACTACGTCCGTAATTTGTTCAACAGTTGTCTGCGGATCATCGATCAGCATTATGATACCGTCAATAACTTCGCCCAAGTTATGAGGAGGGATGTTTGTAGCCATACCGACAGCGATTCCCGACGAGCCGTTGATCAGAAGGTTTGGAATACGGGAAGGCAGGACAACCGGTTCGTCAACAGTTCCATCATAGTTGGGTATAAAATCAACCGTTTCCTTGTCAATGTCCGTAAGCATGGCGCCGGTAATTTTCGCCATGCGGGCTTCAGTGTAACGCATCGCCGCAGGAGCGTCGCCGTCCAGTGAACCAAAATTGCCATGCCCGTCAATCAAAGGGTAACGGGAGGCAAAATTCTGAGCAAGCCGGACCATGGCGTCATAAACAGCCACATCACCATGCGGATGGAACTTCTGAAGTACAAAACCAACAACATTTGCGCTCTTGCGGTGAGTTTTTTCAGATGTCATGCCAAGCTCGTACATACCGTAAATTATTCTTCTATGTACGGGTTTCAAGCCGTCGCGGACATCCGGCAGGGCACGCCCTATTATAACGCTCATCGCATAATCCAGATAGGAGTGTTTCATCTCTTCATTTATGTCAATATCCTTGAATTTACCAAGTGTGTCCAATGTTTCGCTTCCTTTGAAAAGATTTTATACGTCCAGATTGCGGACGTTGAGAGCGTTTTCCTGAATAAATTCCCGCCGCGGCTCAACCTGGTCCCCCATCAGCATTGAAAAAACCGTATCAGCTTCAATCGCATCCTCCAGGTTCACCCTCAGCATTGTCCTTTTTTCAGGATTCATTGTAGTTTCCCAGAGTTGCTCGGGGTTCATTTCGCCAAGGCCTTTGTACCGTTTTATACTGATGCCGTTTCTGCCGATTGTTTTCAGCAACTGTTCCAGTTCAGCGTCGTTATAAACATAGTGCTGCGCCTTGCCCCTGGATACCTGAAACAGCGGCGGCTGCGCTATATAAACATATCCATGTTCGATTAACTGCCGCATATACCTATAGAAAAAAGTCAGCAGCAGCGTTCTTATATGAGAGCCGTCAACATCAGCGTCGCTCATGATGACAATCCGGTGGTAGCGCGCTTTGGCAATATCGAAATCTTCGCTTATTCCCGTTCCCAGAGCTGTAATGAGAGCGCGGATCTCTTCGTTGGCCAGAATTTTATCCAGCCTGGCTTTTTCCACATTAAGAATTTTCCCCCGCAACGGGAGTATGGCCTGAAAACGGCGTTCGCGGCCCTGTTTGGCGGAACCTCCCGCCGAATCTCCTTCGACGAGGTAAATCTCGGACTCAGCAGGATTCCTCTCGGAGCAGTCGGCAAGTTTACCGGGCAGTGTTGAACTTTCCAGCGCAGTTTTTCTTCTGGTGAGTTCCCTGGCTTTCCTCGCCGCTTCACGCGCCCTGGAAGCGGTAACTATCTTTTCAATTAATCTTCTGGAAATGGCGGGGTTTTCCTCTAAAAATGTGGTTATTCCGTCCGCCACAACAGAATCAACAACACTCCTGACAATAGTGTTGCCAAGTTTGGTTTTAGTCTGTCCTTCAAACTGCGGTTCGGGAACTTTAATACTGATGACTGTAGTCAGCCCCTCGCGGATATCTTCTCCGGAAAGCGCAGACGTACCGTTTTTAAGTAAATTATATTTTCGGCCGTAATCATTGACGGCTCTGGTCAGGGCGCTTTTAAAACCCGCTTCGTGCGTGCCGCCGTCAATAGTATGAATATTATTGGCGTATGAAAACATGCTTTCCACATAACCGTCTGTATACTGCAAGGCAATCTCAACCTGAATATCTTCTTTTTCCTTACTGAAGTAGATGGGGTTATGCAGAGCACCCTTGTTTTTATTTAAATACCTCACAAAATCCTTAATACCGCCTTCATACTGAAAGCTGAACTCCTGACCTGTCCGATCGTCCTTAAATAATATTTTTAAACCCTTATTTAAAAAAGAAAGTTCTCTTAACCTTTGAATAACAGTTTCTTGATTAAATTCGGTTTCCTCGAAAATTTCAGGATCAGGTTTAAAAGTAATTTTTGTGCCCGTACAACCTGCGCTTACCGGGCCGCGTTCTTCTAAAGAGGTAATTGCCGTCCCGCGGCAATATTTTTGAAAGTAAACAAAGTTATCCCTGTTTACTTCTACTTCAAGCCATTCAGAAAGGGAGTTAACCACAGATACTCCCACGCCATGCAATCCTCCGGAAACCCTATAACCCTTACCGCCAAATTTACCGCCGGCATGGAGCATGGTTAAAACCGTTTCGACAGCCGGTAAACCTGTTTTTGGATGTATACCGACGGGAATACCTCTTCCGTCGTCAATTATTGTAACACTTTCATCTTTATTCAGGACAACTTCGATACAACTGCAGAATCCTGCCACAGCTTCATCTATGCTGTTATCCACTACCTCGAAAATAAGGTGATGGAGGCCTCTTGCGCCGGTGCTGCCTATATACATACCCGGCCTTAGCCTTACGGCCTCCATTCCTTCCAGTACCTGAATCTCACCTACGTCATAATCGCCGTTATTTTCTTTAAAATCCAAAATAAAACCTTCCTTTACTTACTATTTCTTCGGAAAAATGTTTTCCAGAATACTGTCCGACCTTTTCTTTAAAGTAGCGCTCGAAACGGATGAAATAAAAACACCGCGATCCGTAATTATAAATGCTCTCCCCGATCCCTCTTCAGTAAGATCATGGACAAAATTCTCCTCTTTTACAACTGCCAGGTAATCCTTAACTATAGATGACTTTTCTATATTGCTGTTCAGGATCATAATTATACATTTTCCTGGGATAGCCACATCTCCTCCTAAATGGATAAGCATCTAGAATTCGCCACCTAACTTATAAATTTTTTTCCTCCCGGGGACGGGCCGGCAGCAATAAGGAAAGGAAGTTATCCCTTTCCAAGGGGCGAATTACAGCCGCACTTAATGAACCCGTAAAATCTATAGAAAAATCATCCGTTGGAACAACATGCAAACAGTCCATCAAGTAACGCGCGTTGAAAAAAACTTCCAACGGTTCGCCCTGATAGTCTGCGCTTATTTTTTCCCTAATCCAGCCTGCAGAAGTATTTAAAAACAAAATACACTGCTGTTTACTGAGTGAAAAATGAATCACCGGAACTTCTTCCTGTGGCAGAAGCGCAGCCCTTCTTACCGCATCATATGTTTCCCTTACGCCTGCCTGAAGTCGTGAAATATATTTTGTCGGAATGATTTGATTATAAAGAGGAAACTGCCCTGCGATCAGCCTTGAAGACAGGATTGTATCCTCTGTGGAAAAAAAGATGTGATTTTGGCCTATTTCGATGGCCATATTCTCTTCGTCAGCTTGTAATATCCTGTTTAACTCATTTAACGCGCTTCCGGGAACGATGACATTAGTTGCCAGTTGGCAGTTACCAGTTGACAGTTTTCTGTCCTCCTCTGTCAACTGTCCTCTGTCCAGGGAAGTTTCCGTTAGAGCAAGACGGTGAGTATCTGTAGCTACAAGACGAAGTTTCTGATCCGAAATCTCAAAAAGCACACCTGTGAATAAAGGACGTGTTCGATCTGTGGAAACAGCAAAAATAGCCTGACGTATCATCTCTTTAAAGATTTTTTTTGGCGCCTTGAGAGAATTTTCTCCACTTGGGTGCGGTATCTCGGGAAACTGCTCCGGCGGAAAACCATAAATATTGATTTCCGACTCACCATACAAAATTCTTGCGCAGTCTTTCTCAGGCAAGGTCTCGATACTGATTAAATCATCAGTAAGGTGGCGTATTATATCGGATATCTGACGGGCAGGAAGACAAATTAAGTCGTTTTCCACAACATTGGCAGGTACGCTGCATTGTGTGGTAAGGTCTATATCAGTAAGAGTAGCTGTGATAAAACCTTCTTCCGCCTTGATCAGCATACCGCCCAAAATGGGCATGGTTATCTTGGCGAGGCTTGTTCTATAAACTGTCTGTATTGCATGAAGGAGGTCTGATCTGTTTATGGTTATTTTCATCCGTGACATCCTTTCAGGTTCTTGTTTTTATTCAGATATTAAAAATTAGTACTAGTAATAGGGCGTGTGATTATGTGGAAAATTTAAAATATCTCAAAACCGGCGCGGGTTTCTTGAAATAAAATAATGTGCAAAAGTGATGCCCAGCCATTTTATTCATTGCTGGCGGATAGTTTCTTCAAGTTCTTTAATAAGCAGCTGTAATACCCTGTCATTTTGCATCAGGCCGTTTATTTTTTCACAGGCGTGCATGACAGTGGTGTGATCGCGGCCGCCGAATTCTTCGCCTATTTTAGGCAGGGAGCAGTCGGTAAGCTGCCGGCATAAATACATTGCCACATGACGCGGAAAAGCCCTGTCCTTACTTCTTTTCTTTGTTTTTAATTCTTCCGGCGACAGGTTGTAATATGACGCCACTGCCTTTTGAATTGCTATGACTGTAATTGGTTTTATTTTTTGGGGTGAAAGATAGTCCTTTAAAACTTCAATAGCCAATTCCTCCGTTATTTTGCATTTATGCAGGGAGGAAAATGCAATCATCTTAATTAAAGCGCCTTCTAACTCGCGTATATTTGATTCGATTTTACTTGCAATGTGAGCAAGTATATCATTCGAAATTTCCAGTTTTTCAATTTGAGATTTTTTTTGCAGGATAGCAATCCTGGTTTCAAGATCCGGCGCCTGGATATCTGCAATCAAACCCCATTCGAATCTTGAGCGAAGTCTGTCTTCCAGTGTAGGGATCTCTTTAGGAAGGCGGTCGCACGAGATGATGATTTGTTTATTCGCTTCATATAAGGTGTTGAACGTGTGAAAGAATTCTTCCTGTGTTCTTTCTTTTTTTTCTAAAAATTGTATATCGTCAACTAAAAGAATATCTACATTTCTATAGTTTGCCCTAAATTTACCCATTTCATTTTCCTGGATGGAAGTAATTAGCTCATTTGTAAATCTTTCTGTTGTAACATAAGTAATTCTTAAGTTCCTTTTATTTTTCGTAATATGATGTCCGATAGCATGCATGAGGTGAGTCTTGCCCAGGCCAACCCCGCCGTAAATAAAAAGAGGATTATAAGCTTCGGCGGGTGATTCGGCTACCGCAAGCGAAGCCGCGTGGGCAAAGCGGTTGCTGCTGCCTACAACGAAAGTGTCAAATGTATACCGGTTATGCAAGTGGGCTTTCTCCGTACCCTGGGCATATTTGGAGTTCTTTATTTTATTCAGCAGGGAATCGGGTATTTCCCCTATGGTTACAAATTTAAGTTCAATTTCATCTTCAAGTATATCTTTTAAAATTTCTTTTATTGTTAATGAGTAATGAGTTGTCAGCCATTCCTTTGAAAAGTGATCGGGAACCTCGATAAATAATTCGTGGTCGTATATACCTATTGGTTGGGCTGATTGCAGCCAGGTTTCGAAAGAATGCCTGCTTAAACGGGACTCAAGTTTCTCCAGGATATCATTCCAGGCTTCTTGAACGTGATTCATTTAATCTATTATCCTCCATGGTAAAAAAAACCCGAAAAACAAGGGTTAAAAAGGAAAATTTGAGCTTATTTTTTCTTGCCGGAATATTACTTTAACAGGTTGGCTGTTGGCCTTCTTGTACAATTATAATAGCAAATTTTTAAGAAAGTAGCAACTGGATGAAAAGTCAATTGAGCCTAATCTGCGCTTGGTTTTTTTATTACTAAGCTTTTCTTGACTTAAGGCTGGCTTTTACTATATAATTATTCTGCTTATAATCAAGTGACCGGGAGAACCCGCGTCGCGGTGTTTTTTTTATAGACCTTTTAAAAGTTTGTTTTAATTTGAAAGTGGCAGAGGGAGTGTAAAAGGGTGAAGAGAACATTTCAGCCGAAAAAAAGAAAACGTAAAAAGATACATGGATTTTTAAAACGCATGTCGGATCGTTCAGGAAGGAAAATTATCTTAAGAAGGCGCCACAAAGGAAGAAAAAAGTTATCCGCCTAGGACTTAAAAAGTAAGGTTAAATAAAAGTAAGGTTAAATTATACATGTTGATCAGGGTTATAACAGAATGAGCAGTTGTTTTAAGATCATTAAAAAAAACAGGGAGTTTCGCTGGGTATTCCGGGTAGGGAAATCAGTTTCCAATTCTTCTTTGGTTCTTTATATACGCAGAAATAAGGACAGCTCAGAAAAAAGGTTCGGCTTTTCGGTGGGAAAAAAAGTTGGTAAAGCTGTTGTTCGTAATCGGGTAAAAAGGCAGCTGAAAGAAATTTGCAGGATAAATGAAGAAGTTTTTCCTTGCGGCAACGATTATGTAATTATTGCCAGGAAAGACGCGGCTTTAGAAAATTACCACACACTTTTGGATAAACTTTTCCTGCTTCTTAAAAAAAATCAAGGCGGCAGGATTGCCGGAAAAACTTCGGCCGGTAAAGTATAGAATGAGGTTTTAATGAGTAAGCTTGTCATAATTTTAATAAAGTTTTATCAAAAGTGTATTTCACCTTTCTTTCCGCCTTCCTGCAGGTTTTATCCCACTTGTTCCGAATATGCCTGCCAGGCCGTTTCAAAATACGGGCTGGCTGTTGGCTTATGGAAAACGGCCAAAAGATTGCTGCGCTGTCATCCCTTTTGCCCAGGTGGTTATGACCCTGTCTAAGGATATGAACCCCCGTGCGAATAATCTGGAGGTGGTTTATTGTTTCAGTCACTAGTGGATGGAATGTCGTATCTGTTGACATTGCTTTATTCCTTTACAGTCATGATTCATCTGCCAAATTACGGATTGGCGATTATACTGCTGACAGTATTGATTAAAATTGCGCTTTATCCGTTGTCCGCCAAACAGATGCGCTCAATGGTCATGATGCAGCAACTGGCGCCCAAGGTAAAGGAGATTCAGGAAAAGTATAAAGGAAAAGACCCGCAGAAAATGCAGAAGAAGGTAATGGAATTATACCAGGAAAATAAGGTAAACCCTATGTCCGGCTGCCTTCCCCTGATTGTTCAGTTGCCTATTTTGATAGCCCTGTACCGCGCCCTTTTGTTTTTTAAATATCCCGATCCTGCATATGCAGGTTTCTTATGGATAAGCAATTTAAGTCATGTCTATAAATTTAGTGAAATCAGTGATCTTTTTTCGGCTTTTGTTGTTTTAAGCTTACCAGTATTGGCCGGTGTTACAACATACCTGCAGTCCAAGATGACCATGACAACCAGTGATCCCACACAGAGAATGATGTTATATACTATGCCGGTTTTTATAGCATATATTTGCATGACTGTTCCTGCAGGTTTGTCTTTGTATTGGGTCGTTTTTAATATTATGGGCATTATTCAGCAATACTTCGTCAATAAGCAGATTGCAAAAATAAAGGAGGCTGTAACGGAAAGTGGCGGAAGTAGAAAAGGTAGGTAAAACGGTCAGCGAAGCGGTGGAACAAGCTTTGGCTGATTTAGGCATAGGAGCCGAACAGGCTCAGGTAGACGTGTTGGAGGAACCAACACGGGGGCTGTTTGGAATTTTAGGGAACCGTATGGCCAAAGTCCGCGTACGAGTCAAGGAAACTCCTTCACGACGGGCCAGAACTTTCCTGGAAAAAATCTTTAAAGCAATGGATTTATCAGCGGATATGGATATCCAGGAAGACAACGGGGTTTTATCAATAGATATCCAGGGAGAAGGTTTGGGCGTGTTAATCGGGAAGCGCGGGGAAACGCTTGACGCTCTTCAATATCTGGTCAGCCTTAGCGTGAATAAAAAACAGGAGGAAAAATACAGGGTTCTGCTTGATGTCGGCGGATACCGTGTGCGCAGGGAACAAACGCTGGAGGACCTCGCTTTGAGGTTGGCTGAAAAAGCCAGGCAGAAAGGCAGAAATGTTATCCTTGAACCGATGAGCCCTCATGAGAGAAGGATTATTCATACAACCCTGCAGGGTTTGGAGGACGTTTATACTTACAGTGAGGGCGAGGAGCCTTACCGGAAAATAATTATTTCTCCTAAAAGGCATGCCCGCGCTTAGAAAATATAGGTTAGAAAATATATTGCAGCTTTTACGGACTTTTGGAAGCGGTGGTGGTTTTGTTATCTGATACGATTGCGGCGATCTCAACGCCTCTTGGAGAGGGCGGCATTGGCATAGTCAGGTTAAGCGGACCTAAAGCTATTGATATTGCCAGAAAAATCTTTATACCTGCCGGGGGCATTAAATGGTGGAAGGAAAACCCCGGTCACAGGCTTTTTTATGGTTATGCGGCAGAACCGCGAAGCGGCGAAATAATTGATGAAGTTCTTCTGGGTGTTATGGTTGCCCCAAAAAGCTACACTAAAGAGGATGTTGTCGAATTTAACTGCCACGGCGGGCTTGTTTCTTTGCGCAAAACACTGGAGACAGTGCTGGGCCAGGGAGCCCGTTTAGCGGAGCCGGGCGAGTTTTCACGCCGGGCTTTTTTAAACGGCCGCCTGGATCTGATCCAGGCTGAAGCGATTATAGACATAATCAGGGCAAAAACAGATGCCGGCCTTAAGCTGGCCGTTTCCCAGCTGAAGGGTAATTTTTCAGGTAAAATAAAAACAATCCAAAAAGATCTTACCGCTTTATTGGCTGAAACAGAAGCGTGCATAGATTTTCCGGAAGATTATTTACCGGAAGACAGAGCTCAGACGAGGGGGAAATTGATTAAAATCCTTGACCAGGTAGGCTTCTTAATCAGCTCGGCTGAGAAAGGAAAAATTTACCGCGAAGGTATCCTGGCTGTAATTGCAGGCAGGCCCAACGTGGGCAAATCATCTTTATTAAACGCCCTGCTCAAGGAAAAGAGAGCAATTGTAACCGAAATTCCAGGCACAACAAGGGATATTATCGAGGAAGTTATAAACATAAAAGGAATACCAATAAAAATTGCCGATACGGCCGGCTTGCGCCCAACCGATGATCCCGTGGAAAGTATCGGTGTGCAGAGGTCCCAGGAAGCGCTTGAATCAGCCGGTCTCGTCCTGTTTGTTATTGACGCTGTACAGGGCTTTACCAAAGAAGACCGGGAGCTTTTGGAAGGCCTTCGAAAAAAAAGAAAAATACTATTAATAAACAAAATAGATCTCACAGAGGCCGATAGGGGACTTGCAGCCGTTTGCCTTGCTTCGGAAAGCCCGGTCCTTGAAATATCTGCGAAAACGGGCGCCGGGCTTGAAGAACTATCGGATACCATAGAGAAGATGGTTTTTGAAGGCAAAATTGAATCCGGAGACAATTATTTGGTCAGCAACGTGCGGCATATGGATGTACTGCGCCGCTGCGAGCATCATTTAAAAGAAGCTTTACAGGCTTTTGATGAAGGCTTGCCGGAAGACCTGCAGGCTATTGATCTGCGCGCGGCCTGGGATACGCTGGGCGAAATAACAGGCTCAACAGCCACGGAAGAAATTATTGATCATATTTTTGCCAACTTTTGTATCGGCAAGTGAGGGAGCTAAGATGGAGTATCTAGCCGGGATATATGATGTAATTGTAATCGGGGCCGGTCATTCTGGCTGCGAGGCTGCGCTGGCTTCAGCCAGAATGGGCTGCCGTACTTTGATTTTGACTTTAAACCTGGATAATATTGCCTTGATGCCCTGTAACCCTTCCGTGGGGGGGCCTGCAAAAGCGCAGTTGGTCAGGGAAGTGGACGCCCTTGGCGGAGAGATGGGTTTAAATACCGATCGTTCCGCTATTCAGGTGCGGATGTTAAACACAGCCAAGGGGCCGGCGATGCGCGCGCTGCGGGCCCAGGCGGATAAAAAATTGTACCAGAAAAATATGCAGCGTGTTCTGGAAAACCAGCCCGGACTTGATTTGAAGCAGGTTTTGGTTGAAAAACTGGTTGTTTCCGGCAATACCATACAGGGTGTAATTAGTAATACGGGGGCAAAATATTTGGCGCCCGCTGTTGTTTTAACAACCGGCACGTATCTTAAAGGACGTATCATAATTGGTGATCTTGCTTTTCCAGGAGGTCCGCAGGGTCAGTTTCCCGCGGTAGGTTTTGCCGGGTACCTGAAGGAGCTTGGCCTGGAACTCGGCCGTTTTAAGACAGGAACACCGGCCAGGGTTGATCGGCGAAGCGTTGATTTTTCAAAAATGATCATTCAGCCCGGCGACAAGAAAAACTACAGGTTTTCATTTATTTCCAAGCGGATTGACCGTGAACAGGTTCCCTGCTGGCTAACCCATACAAATGAGGCCACTCACCGGGTAATCAGGGATAATCTGCACAGAGCGCCTTTGTTCAGCGGGCTTATTGAAGGTGTAGGACCGCGCTATTGCCCCTCAATCGAGGATAAGGTAGTACGTTTTGCAAACAGGCCCGGACACCAGGTCTTCATTGAACCGGAAGGTTTGGAGACAAACGAAATGTATGTGCAGGGGATGAACACAAGCCTTCCGGAAGATGTCCAGCTGCAAATGCTTCGAACTATAAAGGGCCTGGAAAACGTCCAGATAATCAGGCCCGGCTATGCGATCGAATATGATTACCTGCCGCCTACCCAGTTAAAACACTCCCTCGAGTGCAAAGATATAAGGGGATTGTTCAGCGCCGGACAGATCAACGGCACGTCCGGATATGAAGAGGCGGCAGCACAGGGAATTATCGCCGGAATTAACGCTGCCTGTTATGTTCAGCAAAAGGAACCCTTTATTCTGGACAGAGCCGAAGCATATATAGGCGTAATGATCGATGATCTGATCACCAAAGGCGCCGGCGAACCGTACCGCCTATTGACTTCCCGCGCAGAGCACAGGCTGCTGCTGCGTCAGGATAATGCAGATCTAAGGCTGACCGAAGCGGGTTACAAAGTCGGCCTTGTTTCTCCGGAGCGATACAAAGCTTTCTGTAAAAAGAAAAAATTAATTGAAGATGATCTTAACCGGGTGAACAAAACTTATATCCCAGTTACCGAAGAAGTACAAACGGTTTTGGAGCATTCTGGCAGCGCGCCGCTGAGCCAATCGGCAAGTCTTGCTTCTTTGCTGAGGCGTCCTGAGTTGAGGTATGAACACTTGTTCAGCCTGCCGGGAGGCAGGCCGGATCTGCCTGAAGACCTGCTCGACGAGGTAGTTGAGGAAGTGGAAATAGAAATCAAATATGCCGGATATATAAAAAAGGAAACTGAGCAGGTGAAAAAATATATGAAATTAGAAGAGCGGCGGATACCTGAAGATATTAATTATGCTTTAATAGAGGGCCTGGCTAACGAGGCGAAGCAAAGGATGGAAAAGATCCGCCCCCGCTCCCTGGGGCAGGCGAGCCGTATCTCCGGTATAACACCGGCCGATATAGCCATTCTGATGGTTCGCCTTGAGCAAAGAAGGCGGAAAGGGGCCGTTAATGACAGCACAGCCATCTGACCATCATGGTGAGCTGGAATACTGGTGCGCGAAGGGAGCGGAAGAACTGGGGATCATTTTAAGCGGCGAACAAAAGGAACTTTTCAACAAGTACTATAAATTAATTGTTGAAGGAAATAAGAAAATAAATCTGACCAGAATTTTATCAGAAAAGGAAGCTGCTCTGAAACATTTTGTAGACTCTTTGGCCTGTCTGCTTGTTGTCCCGCTTGAGGGCAGCCCGCAGGTGGCTGATGTCGGAAGCGGCGCAGGTCTCCCGGGAATACCGCTGAAAATTGTCAAGCCTGGGATTTTTTTAACTATGATCGAGTCCTCCCAAAAAAAAGCGGATTTTTTAGAAGATACGGTATCCAGTTTGGGACTTGCCGATGCTTCAGCAATATACGGCAGGGCTGAAGAAATAAGCCGCAGGGAAGAATACCGGGAACAATTCGACTGCGCCTTTTGCAGGGCTGTAGGGCCTTTGCCGGCGATTGCCGAATACTGCCTTGGTCTGGTTCGTGTAGGGGGGCGCATGGTGGCCTTAAAAGGCAGGGATGCGGAAGTTGAAGCGCAGGGATGTGATCAGCTGCTGTCGCTGCTCGGGGGAACGTTAAAAGAAATCAGGCAGCTGGTTCTGCCCTATCTCGGGCATGAACGGACACTTATTGTTATTGAAAAGACACATCCGACACCGCTAAAATATCCCAGGCGTGCAGGGATGCCCAAAAAGCAGCCTGTTAAAGTGAAGCCTGAAAAAAGCGAAACTGAGCACGATTAGAGTTGACCATTTTAATGCAAATAAATTATCAAAATATTTAGTTGCTAGGATTATGTTTCACGTGAAACATTTCCAGAATAGACACCCATGCCGCTAGAGCGGCGCCAGCAGAAAAATGAAAACTCTTCAACAAGGAAGGGCAATCCGGGTGAATCATTATTGATTATCGGACTTCTTACTCTTGAACTTTTTTTCAGCCAGTCGGAATCTCTAAAAGATAAGCGCAGGCTGCTGAAGAGTATTATTGATCAAATAAAAGCACGTTTTAATGTATCTGTGGCCGAGGCCGGCGAACAGGACAAGTGGCAGCTTTCGCTGTTGGCCGTGGTTGCGGTCAGCAATGACAGCGCTTATGTAAACGGGATTTTATCCTCTGTGGAAGATTTTGTTGAGCGCATGGGGAAAGCCGAGATTTTATCCGTCAAGACTGAACTTCGCTAAAGCAAATCCGTTTTTTTAAGAATCCTGATTAGTTCTTGTTTTCTCCCAGACTATGTGGTATACTTTTCTTTGTTTCAAAAAGGTCTTTTGATCTTTTTTATTATGGTGGATGTAGCTCAGATGGTTAGAGCACCAGATTGTGGCTCTGGGGGTCGTGGGTTCAAATCCCATCTTCCACCCCAAACTGGGGCGTAGCCAAGCGGTAAGGCAGCGGACTTTGGATCCGCCATTTCGTTGGTTCGAATCCAGCCGCCCCAGCCAATTCGCATAATACAGTTTAATCATTTATGAGCCATTAGCTCAGCTGGTAGAGCACCTGACTTTTAATCANNGTGTCCGGGGTTCGAATCCCCGATGGCTCACCAAAAATTATTAAAAATATTATCAGGAAACTTTTAACGGAGCAGTGAAAACAGCTCCGTAATTTTAAATAGGCGGGCGTGGCGGAATGGCAGACNNCGCTGGACTTAGGATCCAGTGGGTAATACCCGTGCGAGTTCAACTCTCGCCGCCCGCACCAGTAAAACTTGAACAATTCCTTCTTTGAAATAGTAAGGAGGATTTTAATGTACTGCCAAAGTATCGCCAGGGCTGATATGTTGTGAGGAGCCTTGACTTAATTGACAAAGAAGTTACTGAAAAACTGTTTGCCTTTATTAACTATGCTGGTTGCGGCATTACGCGGACAAAAGTCAGGAGCTTCCTAAATCAGGGTAGCTCATAGAAGCAAAAAAGGGCTTCCTTTGCGGATGCCCTTTATTTTCGGCCAGGCGGCTTACATACCAACAGACTTCGTCTTTGAAAGCAAACGGGACAAGTATGTTGATCCTGATGTCAATATCAACCGTGCGGGACGTGAGCAGGGCATTCGCCGCCTGATGAGTATCAATCTTCGAGGAAGAATACAAACAAGTTGTCAGTAACCTTCAGCTTGCAACCGGCACCGGCGATGAGTATTTTAAATATCTTGACGGCATAACCGCTGAGGAAACCCATGCCGGGTATTTTTCTATAGACAAAAAGAGCCGTCGTATTATAGACAGTAAGTTAGGCGACAGGAAGGAACGTACATCCGATGACGCGGATGCGTATGACCTGATTATGAAAAATAAAGAGCGGTTGCTGGATCGCCGGGAGACGGTGAGATTTATTTTCTCTCACTCTGCTCTTCGCGAAGGCTGGGACAATCCAAATGTGTTTCAAATATGCACTCTCAAGCAAAGCGGCAGTGATGTCCGCAAACGTCAGGAAGTCGGGCGAGGTCTGCGTTTATCCGTAAATCAAAATGGAGAGCGCATGGATACGAACCTGTTGGGCGAGGATGTTCATAATGTAAATGTTCTTACCGTTGTCGCCAACGAAAGCTATGACAGCTTTGCCAAGGGGCTTCAAACTGAGCTTGCCGAGGCAGTAGCTGACAGGCCTCGTATAGTAACGGCAGATCTCTTTAAGAACAAAGTTATTAAAGATGCCGGCGGCGCTGAACAGGTTATTGATTTCGACCTTGCGCCCGTGAGCATTTTAGGGCGATCAGCACGGATAATGTTGTGTACGATGTAGTGGACAGTTATGCGGCGTTATTGGACAGGGTAATGAGTTGATTTCTCCTTGCTTTATTATCCCTGGCGGCTTTTTTTAATTCTTTCCAGGCTAATGGACAGGTTCCCCGGCCATGACCTGGTGTTTGTATATCAATTTTTACTTCAGGAAGATAATTACTTCTTTTCTTGACCCTGCCTACGATAGCAAAAAAAGGGGGTGGGGTGATAAATTACATTTATAATAGAGTATTGTTTAATAAAAATAATTTATAATAGCTATAAAGGATAATCGGCTATTTTTGTAGAATAAATCATAATTTAGCATCTTAAGATCAAAATGTTGTGGGAGGGGTGATGTTTGAATATCCGCAAAACAAGGTGATCTGAAGATGATATTTTATTGTGACAGGGGGAATATTGTTGAAAAATAAAAAATATTTGATGATTGGGGCAGGTTTTGTTTTTGGTGTCATTGCGGCCTATATGACAGTTTTAGGCAATCCTGCCAACATGGGAATCTGTGTTGCATGTTTTTACCGCGATATAACTGGCGCCCTCGGATTGCATCGCGCAGCCGTTGTACAATATTTGCGCCCCGAAATTATGGGAATGTGCCTGGGAGCTTTCTTATCAGCTTTAACTTTCAAAGAATTCAGGGCCCGGGCAGGATCTAATCCTCTGGTGCGGTTTTTACTTGGTATGTTTGTAATGATCGGAGCTCTGGTTTTTCTGGGTTGCCCGGTACGTGCGGTACTCAGATTGGCGGGCGGAGATATAAATGCAATATTTGCTTTGGCGGGAGTTGTGGCCGGGGCTTTAATAGGCATCTGGTTTCTCAAACGTGGTTTTAATATCGGCAGGGCAACCTCAACTTCAAAGGTTACAGGTTATCTGATTCCATTACTAATGATAGGCATTCTATTACTGGCAATATTTCAACCTGAGTTTATCCTTAATAGCGAAAAAGGCCCTGGTTCTTTACATGCTCCTTTAATCATTGCTTTAATAGCAGGTTTGATTATCGGGGCGCTTGCTCAAAGGACTAGGATGTGCTTTGTGGGCGGATGGCGTGATCTTTTCTTGGTAAAAGATACATACCTGTTCAGTGGGATAGCGGCTTTTTTTGTAGGCGCGATATTGGTAAACTTACTAACAGGTTCGGTGAATGTTGGTACTGTAGATCAACCGGTTGCCCACACAAATGAACTGTGGAACTTTCTGGGTATGGTTTTATGTGGTCTTGGCTGTACACTGTTGGGAGGCTGCCCGCTGCGCCAGACAATTCTGGCAGCCGAAGGCGATACGGATGCTGGAGTGACCATTATGGGGTTAATCGCGGGAGCGGCTGTCAGTCATAATTTCCTTCTCGCTTCAAGCGCCGCCGGCCCTAGTAATTTTGGCCCTATTGCAGTAGTAGTAGGTATTATTTTTGTTTGTGCTATTGGCTATTTTATGTGTGAAGACATTTCCTAGTTAATTTATGAAAAAATTTATGAAAAAATGTATTTAGTAATGGAGGAATATTAATATATTGACCTGGTTTGATAAAAGGAACAAATTAACTAATGATAAACAGGAGAAAGAAAAAATATCCTGCGGACTAGTTCTCTTCGATTCTGTACAAGATGCCATACAGGCAGAAAAAATTTTAACAAAGAATAAGAACCGTTGCCGCCTGGTAGCGCCACCGCCGGAACTAAGGAAAGGATGTGATCTTGCCTTAGAGATAAGTCTTATAGAACAGGCGATTATTGAAAGACTGCTGGAACCTAAAGTTCCTTATATAGAAATTACTCCTTTAAGAGGAACAACAGAATTGCTTGATGTCATCAAAATATATACTTATGACGGCTATACAATGGTTAAAGCCGGAAATATGAAACTTACCTTTGAGGATGTCAGCGGTATAATTGTAAATACATCCGGTGGTGGGTGTCCGGATATTCCTTATTTGCACATGGAACTGGTTGGGCACAGGTTAAATGAAATACCCCGGCCCAGACATATTGGTCATACCCTTTGTGCGCTGATGTTGGATCGAGCGGTAGAAGGAGCTTTAAAGATTTGGGAAGAAGGGACAGTGTGATGCTAATAATAGCTGGGATTGTACCGGCTCTTCATATTCCGCTGTTGACAGACGTTGTTAGCCAGGGGCAGGATTCAATTATTGTGTCCGGTTATTCCATTCCCTGCGGCCAGGGTACAGCGGCTACGGTTAGCGTTGCGCTGGCGGTTACTGATTATCTCGGATTGGATTCTCCCCGCGTTGCGCTGGCCGGAGATAAAGGCTCAGGGGAAGGCAGCCAAAAGGTTTACCAATATTTAATTAATAATATAGAAAAATTAAAGCCGCGAGTTCTAGCTCTTCATTACTGGATGCCTAATCTTGATTTAATGCGTATGTTATACAAAAACATTGAAAAATGCAGTCCCAGGCCAATTCTAATCGCTGACGCGGCCTCGATGTATACGGCCAAGGCTGCCGGATTGGCGCCAGGATTCGATATTTTTACTCCGGATACCTCAGAAATGGCCTTTCTTGCTGATCCTGAGGCTTTTCATCCTGCATATATCAATAAACATTTATTTAAACTTGATGAGGATAAAATTCCCGAGTTAATAAATCTGGCTTATAAACATCAGGGCGCAGCAAAAATTCTGCTGGTTAAGGGTAAGCGGGATATTATTGCCGACGGCGGTAATATCCTTGCCACTATTGATAGCCCCAATATTCCGGCTATGGAATGCATCGGCGGTACCGGAGACACTATTACAGGTATGTGCGCAGCTCTTGCTTATAGCGGCATGTCACTTGATCAAGCGGCTATTGCCAGCGCCAAAGTTAACAGGATGGCTGGTTTACTGGCTGCTGTTAATCCCGCTAGCAGTATTAATGCAGTTATCAAGCAGATACCCGCAGCTCTTGCTCAGGCGCTAAATACTTAAGAATTTTGTAAAAAGAAAGGGGTTAATTTATGTTGGAAATTGATGTTAGAGGATTATCCTGTCCAATTCCTGTCGTTAAAACTAAACATGCCATTGAAAATAACCCGGACAATCAAATTATCGTTCTTCTTGATAGCGAGGTTTCCAAAGAAAATGTTCTTAGACTGGCAGATAGTATGGGTTATGAAGCAAAAACCGAACAAGTTGCAAATGAATACCGCCTTAGCCTGACTCCAGGTTCCAAAAAGTAAAATTTCAAAAAATCAAAGCCATTTTTTCTTTCTGAAATATACAAGCATTAAAATTCCGAGCAGCAGCATGGAAAACAGGACAATCGGGTAACCGTAGCGCCAGTTCAACTCGGGTATATATTTGAAATTCATCCCGTAGACACCGGCAATAAAGGATAAAGGGATAAAAATGGTGGTAATGATCGTTAAAACTCTCATCACGTCATTTATTCTATTACTGATGCTGGAGAGGTAGATATCCATCATTTCTGAAAGCATATCCCGGAGAGTTTCAATGGTGTCTATGACCTGAATAGCATGGTCATAGACATCTTTTAAGTGCAGCACGGCAATATCCTCAAAGAAAGAAAACTCCCCTCTTTGAAGGCTGCTGATGACTTCCCTGGAAGGCCAAATCGACTTTCGAATCAGCAGCATTTCCCTTTTTAGTTGGTGAATCAGGCGCAAAGTATCCCGTGTAGGGTTGGTTACAAGCTCTTCCTCTAAAAGATCAAGCTTTAACCCAATCTCCTCGAGGATTACAAAATAATTATCTACGATGGCGTCAATTAAGGAATAGGCCAGATAATCCGCTCCCATCGCCCTGATTCTTCCGGCGCTGTTTTTAATTCTGGTTTTGATTGGCAGGAAGGCATCTTCGTCGTGTTCCTGAAAAGTAATTACGAAATTAGAACCTAGAATAAAACTGATCTGCTCTATCCCCAATTTCTTCTCAGCATCGTAACTGAGAAATTTTAAGACAATAAAAAGATATTCGCCAAAATCCTCAACTTTCGAGCGCTGTTCGGAATTTGCGATATCTTCAAGAATCAGAGGATGCAGCTGAAAATATTCTCCGATATTTTCTATTGTTTCCAGACTGTGAATCCCGTTTATGTCTATCCAGGTAACCACGGGCTTATCTTTCAGGGGCAGGAATTCTTTGATTTCCTTGATTTCCCTTGACAGATACTGGCTTTCCGAGTACTCGGTAAAGGTGATTTTAACCTGGTCGCTTCTTTTTTGTCCTATGTGAACCAAAGTCCCCGGGGGTAAACCAGCCTTTAACGCTCTGCTGCCGATTGTCCGGGCCATTTACATTTCCCCTTGTTTATATTTGCTCCATTCCGCTCAACAGGGCTTTTGCGTTTAATCCTAAAACATTGTGATTATAGCCGCCCTCTAATACTACGAAGACTTTTCCCTGACAGACACGCCCGGCGGATTGACTGATTATTTTTCCTGTTTCAGTGTAATCCTCTGTAGTCAAAAGGCGTCCCCAGTCGGATATGTGCCTGTCAAAGCCGGCGGAAACTCCGATTATGTCAAAGTCTTTTTCGCTTTCCAAGAAATCTTTGAGATCGTTAAAAAAATCCTCTCTGGTCTTGCCTGTTACATGATGGTAAATAACGTCTGATCTCCCGTGAAAAAATTTTTCGGTTCCGTCCCCGAAATGTAAGTCAATATCAACAATCAGCGCCTTTTTAATTACACCGTTTCTGATCAGCTTCTCAACGGCCACGGCGATATTGTTGAAATAACAAAATCCCCAGCATGAACCCGGGCTGGCGTGGTGCCCGGGAGGCCTGACAAGTCCAAACGCCTTTTCACCGCCTACAGCCAGTTCCGATGCCTTGATTGCCCCGCCTACAGCCAGTGAGGCGACTTCAAACAGCTGCGGATTTCTTTTAAACCTTTCAAGGTGTTCTGTTTTGTGAACTAATAATATATCTGTCTCGCTCGCAGGTTCGGGCCGGATAAAAGGATAGGCTTTGATTAACTCATCAAACATGCTGTCCATCCTTCCATAGGCCGCCGCCGGATCGCAGGCGTACACTTCCCTGTACCGCTCGTGAAATACCACCTGCATATGCGTTCAAGCCCCTTTCATGATTAGATTATTCTTTAGCTTATGGTATAATAATAAAAACTTACAGGCAAGCAAATCAGACAAATATGGCGTGATAAACGTGTCCCAAAGTTCAGTCAGGCTATGGAAAGTCGATCCCTTAAGACCGGACGGCAAGATTATCCAACAGGCGGCGTTAATACTACGATCCGGAGGGCTGGTGGCTTTTCCAACAGAAACTGTTTATGGCCTAGGCGCCAACGCTTTTGACAGGGAAGCTCTGGCGGGTATATTCAGAGTGAAGGGGAGGCCGCAGGACAACCCCTTGATTGTTCACGTAGCTGACCGAAAAACAGTTTTCCAACTGGCCGCCGAGGTACCGCAAAAAGCCCTAATTTTGATGGAAACATTCTGGCCGGGGCCGCTGACGATTATTTTGCCTAAAAACTCTTTAATACCGGACGAAGTCAGCGCAGGTTTAAACAGCGTTGCTTTAAGAATGCCCGCCCATCCTGTGGCCCTGGAATTAATCAGGGAAGCCGGAATACCTGTTGCGGCCCCCAGCGCAAATCTTTCAGGCTGTCCCAGTCCTACTACCGCCGGGCATGTTTTAAAAGATTTGGGCGACTTAATCGATGCTGTTCTGGATGGCGGGCCGGCTGATCTGGGGCTTGAATCTACCGTTATAGATTTAACCGTAAGTGTTCCGGCAATACTACGTCCCGGTGGCGTAACACCGGAGGAAATATCCCGTGTGATTGGCGAGCTGCAATTAGATTCTTTGCTTACAGACGAACATGATTTAAATACAGCTCCTGTCTGTTCCCCGGGGATGAAATACAAGCACTACGCACCGGAGGCGCCCCTATTTATTGTTGAAGGAGAACCATTAAAAGTATCCCGGCGGCTTGGTGAATTGATGCGCCAGTATTCGGATGAGGGCAAAAAAGTGGGAGTGCTTGCTTACGAGGAGAACGCAGGTCTTTATGACTGCGGGGAAGTAATTATCGCCGGCCGGCGGCGGGAGCCCGCAGGGGTTGCCGCCCGGTTATACAGCGCCCTGCGCCATTTTAATGAGCTCGGAGTGGATGTTATTCTTGCCGAAGGTATGGAGCCCAAGGGGTTAGGTCTGGCGATCATGAACAGGCTGTACAGGGCTGCGGGAGGCAGGATAATCCGCGTTTAAATAAAATCTAAAAAAACAGAAAAATGGTAGAAAACGCGGGGTGAAAAAAAATAAAAATACTTTTTATCTGTTCGGGCAATACCTGCCGGAGCGTGATGGCCGAGGCGCTGGCTAAAAAAGCTTTGCAGGCGAGGGGGAAGGACCGGGGAAATCAGGTAATGTCCGCCGGCACATCCGCCCTGCCCAACGACAGCGCTTCCGCCGGTGCAATTGAAGCGATGAAAGAAGTACAAATAGATGTGGGGGATCATAAAGCTATTCTTTTAACATGTGAACTGGTTCGAGAGGCTGATTTGATTTTAACGATGACAAGGTCGCACAAGCAGCAGGTAAATCAGCTTGAACCAGGTTCAATAGGAAAGACTTTTACGCTGGCCGAATTTGCCGGGAAAGGTTCGGATATAATTGATCCTTTCGGGCGTTCCCTGGATTTATACAGACAATGCGCTGCAGAACTGCGTTATTTGATCGGGCTTGCCCTTGACAGATTAGCTGTCTGGTAACTTTTTGAGTAAGAGGAAAATGTCGTTTGATGTAGAAATATTCTTTCAGCAAAATAAAATTTGGTTGTAAGGAGGAGACCGGAAAAATTGCGAGTTGCAGTCGGCGGGGATCACGCCGGATGGAAGCTCAAAGAAGAAATAATTTCATATTTAAAAGAAAACAACCTGTCTTATCATGATTTTGGTTCTTTTTCAGCGCAGGAGCCGGTAGATTACCCTGATTTTGCCCTTCTTGTCGCCGAGGCGGTCCGTTCCGGGGAATATGATCTGGGCATTATCTGCTGCGGCACGGGAATAGGTGTTTCCATGGCTGCTAACAAAGTGCCTGGGGTAAGGGCGGCTTTGTGCCACGACACGTTTTCCGCGCGGGCGTCAAGGGAACACAATGATGCGAACGTTCTAACCCTTGGGGAGAGAGTAATTGGCCCCGGCCTGGCCAGGGAAATAGTTGATGTGTGGCTGAAAGCGGTCTTTCAAGGCGGCCGCCATGCCCGGCGGACAGAAAAAATAACACAAATTGAGAACAAATATATTAAAATATAGATTATTGCTCTGTGAGCGGAAAGGGAAATAGGTATGTTCAAAGATTCCTTAGCAGCAGTAGATCCGGAGATCGCAAGGGTAATCAACCTGGAAATAAGACGGCAGCAGGATACCCTTGAATTCATCGCTTCCGAAAATTCGGCAAGTCTGGCCGTATTGGAAGCGCAGGGTTCGGTTTTAACAAACAAATACGCCGAGGGGTATCCGGGAAAGCGTTATTACGGCGGCTGCCGGTATGTTGACATGGCGGAGCAGCTGGTTATTGACCGTGCGAAACAACTTTTTGGCGCGGAGCACGTTAATGCCCAGCCCCATTCCGGTACCCAGGCCAACCTCGCAGTTTATATGGCGCTTCTTAAACCGGGTGATACAATCCTGAGCATGAGCCTTGCCCACGGCGGGCATCTGACCCATGGAAGCTCTTTAAGCATGTCAGGAAAATTTTATAATATTGTTCACTATGGTGTAGATGAACAAAGCGGAGTAATTGATTATGACCAGGTGTTGAAAATTGCCCTTGAATGCAAACCTCAGTTAATTGTCGCCGGCGCCAGCGCTTACCCGCGCACGCTTTATTTTGAACGGTTTAAGGAGATTGCCCGGCAGGCGGGCGCCTTGCTGATGGTCGATATGGCGCACATTGCCGGCCTTATTGCCGCAGGCGAGCACGCGAACCCGGTTCCGCACGCCGATATTGTTACGACGACCACCCATAAGACCCTGCGCGGGCCTCGCGGCGGGCTGATTTTATGCCGGGAGGAATTTGCCACCAAGATAAACAGAGCTCTTTTCCCGGGTCTCCAGGGAGGTCCCTTGATGCATGTGATCGCCGCCAAAGCTGTGGCTCTTTTGGAAGCAATGCAGCCTGAATTTGTTGCCTACCAGCGCCAGGTTGTCAAAAACGCCCGTTGCCTGGCGGAAGCCCTGCTGGAAAAAGGTTTTAACCTCGTCGGTGGCGGAACGGACACGCATTTGATCCTGGTAGATTTAAGGAGCATGGATATAACCGGCGCACAGGCGGAGGAAGTTCTGGACAGGGTTGGCATAACCGTGAATAAAAACGCAATTCCATTTGACCCAAGGCCGCCCGCCATAGCAAGCGGCATCCGGATAGGAACTCCCGCAGTAACCACCCGCGGTTTGGACGAAAAGGATATGCAACAGGTGGCGGAAGTTATCAGCCAGGCGATAAATAACAGGGGTGATGAAGAAAAACTCCGGCAGTGTTCCGGGGTTGTCCGGGATCTCTGTCTTAAGTACCCGTTATATGAAGGGTTATCATCATAATTTTTTAAAAGATGCGTGAGGTTTTAACGCATGACCATTCAACGTCCCTCGTTTGATGAAGTGTACATGGATGTCGTGGAGGTGATTTCGCGCCGTTCAACCTGCCTGCGGAAAAAAGTAGGCGCTGTTATTGTGGTGGACAGGCGGATTATTTCCCACGGTTATAATGGAGTAGTCAGCGGCGAGGTTCATTGCTGCGACACGGGAATCTGCTTGAAAACTCAGGCGGGCAGGGAAGATTTCAAGCCCTGCGTGCATGCCGAACAGAACGCCATCTGCCTTTGCGCCAAACGCGGGCTGGCGGTCAGGGGCGGGACTATTTATGTAAATGCTGATATCTGTGTCACCTGCGCCAAACTGATCGTAAGCTGTGAGTTCAGCCGGGCGGTAGTGCGCCGGGATTATAAGGGAACCAGTGAAGGGATAGATTTTCTGCTAAAGTACGGTGTTCAGGTTGATTTATGGGCGGATGCTACGTAAATTACCCTTTCCTCGGTAACCAGGCAGTCCACGGGGCGGTCGTGCGGCCCCGGGGAAAAGGCCGGTTTGATTTGCATTTCGAAGACCGGCGCTATAGAAAAGGCATCGGTTTCATTTAAAAAACGATCATAAAATCCCATGCCGTAGCCAATCCTGTTTCCTTTCTCATCGAAGGCAACGCCGGGCACAATGACAATGTCTATCTCACCGGGTTCAACCGGGCGTAAACAACCGGAGGCAGGCTCCGGAATCCCCCACGCTCCGGGTTTTAAGTCTTCCGGGTAAGACAGTAAAAGTGATGGCGTCAGGCGGATATTTTTTTTGTCGGTTGCGGGAACGGCAATCTTTTTGCCCATTTTCATAGTTCTTTGAATAAGCTCACCGGTTTTTACCTCATTTCTGAAATCGAGGTAAGTCATGATCACATTTGCCCGGCGGTATTCTTCCAGGGAAAGAATTCTCTCTGTAATCAGGGAACTTTTCAGGGTGATTTCCTCATGGGAAAGAGCCATCCGAGCGGCTAGAGTTTGTTTTCTGATCTCATTTTTGTTCACAGGTATTTCCCCGGTGTTATAATGATGTTTACAAAAATAGAGTACCATAAAATGGTCCCGATGAAAAATATTTTGGCCTTTAGCTGTCGAAAACACCGTGATCCTTTGGCTGTTCTTGCTTAAAGGTTTACCAATTGACAAAGAACATCCCAGTATGTTAATTTAATACTTGAGGTTTTTGCCGGAGTGGCGGAATTGGCAGACGCAAGGGACTTAAAATCNNGTACCGGTTCAAGTCCGGTCTCCGGCACCACTACCCGAGTCGTCGAACTTGGCGGCTCTGATTTTTTTTCCTTTCTTCGCTTATCTCGCTTATGCTACCGGTGGCACGGATTTGATACATCATCCGTATATCTCGGCACGCTACCTTTTAATACGAGTTCTAATATGTTCTTTAATAATAGTATCTTTACCACTAGGCTTAAGATTAGCTCCCTGTGATAATCTGTAAACTATCAACTGGTTAAGGCTGATGTTTTCCTCTTTTGCTCTCTCTGTAAGACTTCTATGGAGAGATTTTGGAATCCTAATCCGAAGTTGTCCGGAATATTCGTTCGTTATTGGTTCCGGTATAGGGTGGCCTATCTCCAGACAGGTCTCTATCCAGCATTTTTTTGCATCCTCCACGTTAATCAGGGCTTCCTCTGGTGTTTCCCCGTCAGACATACAACCAGGAAGATCGGGAATAGCGGCTAACCAACCTCCTCCTTCATCTTCGGTAAGTCTTCTCATTTTTATTTCATACGGTAAGTTAAGGTAGTACTCAATACTTTTCATCTTTACCTTTCCTCCTGTATTTTTTTGATTAAGTTAATAGCTTCCTTAACGTAAATAGCTTTGACAGGTTTGGCTTTAGGAATAGACAGCTTATCTCCGGGAGGAAGTTCCGGATGATAATAAATGTAATGACTGGAGCCTCCTGACGGTTGTCTTCGAGTAAAGCCGTTCTTTTTAAGTAGTTTATCTAAATCTTCGAAATTTACGTTTTTGGGGTTATTAACTATCCGGTCGTATAGCTTATTCCCCCGAGTCATTTAATACCAACTCCCTAGTATATGGTATCATATACGGAACCATCAGTCAATAAAGAGACCTGAGAATTAAGAAGAATGACGGCCTAAACACCAAGAGTCCGCCGTGTATTAAACCAAATTTAAGGAAAAGGGATTCTTTTTTTGGCGTTATACAGCGCCGATACGGCAAGGCGTTGGGTAACAGCGTTCCTTAATATCTCCCTTAAATATACTATTGCTGAAGAAATATAGAAAAACAAAATACAGAAAAAGGAATTTTACATATAATGTTGAATTTTAAGCATCAATAACAATATAAGCTGACCAGATGGGGATTAGACAACGGTGAATATTATTATCGGGGATGGGGAATAGTTTTTCAAGCAGTAATCTAAAGGGGGATAATATGCAAAACTCCGAATTTACATTGAGGGACTTCATTAAAAGAAAATTTACATTGGTTGATAAAATGGTTGTAGTTAAAAAGACTATTTCTCTTATGGTATTCCTTTTTGTTCTTTTTTTACCTGCCTTAACTTATGCAGCTCCAAAGGTGATAGTTAACAGTAATACGATAAATTTTGATGTTCCGCCTATTATTTTAAACGGACGGACCTTAGTCCCCTTAAGAGCAATATTTCAGGCGTTGGATGCTGAAGTTAAATGGGATGAAGCGATACAAACTATAACTGCAACAAGAGGTGACACAGAAATAGTATTGGTAATCGGTGGGAAAGTATACTGCAACGGTGTACAGGCAGCTATTGAAGCGCCGGCGCTGATCATTAATGGCAGGACTATGGTTCCGCTCAGGTTTGTCAGTGAGGCGCTTGGTTGTATAGTTGGATTTGACCCTGCTGCACAGATTATAAGTATCACCGACAGTTCTCTTGCTGAAACAGAAGCAGGCGCTAAAAATCAAATAAAACCGGACCAGTACCAGTTGGCCCCCCCTGAAAAAGGCGATACTGTTGCCATTATTACAACTACAATGGGCGCTATAAAAGTTAAGTTTTTTCCAAAAGAGGCGCCCAAAGCCGTAGAAAACTTCACCAGTCTGGCAACTTCAGGATACTATAACGGCTTAACTTTTCACAGAATAATTAACGATTTTATGATTCAGGGCGGCGACCCGTTGGGAAACGGCACGGGAGGCCAGAGTATCTGGGAAAAACCTTTTGAAGATGAATTCAGCGATAATCTGCACAATTACAGGGGCGCGCTTTCCATGGCCAACAGCGGGCCCGATACAAACGGAAGCCAATTCTTTATCGTACAGAAAAAAACGGTTGAAAATAACCTCCAGTTATGGATGCGTCAGAATGGTTTTAATCAGGCGCTTATTGAAAGCTACGTAAGAAACGGTGGAACGCCATGGCTTGATAACCACCATACTGTATTTGGACAGGTTTTTGAAGGAATGGATGTTGTCGATCAAATAGCTGCTGTTGCAACAGATGCTAATGGAAAACCTGCACAGGATGTAAAGATAATCCAAATTGAAGTCACAAAACAGGAGTAAAGAATTAAACAGGAGTAAAGAATTGTATCTGCAAAAGGGTCCCTGGCTATCTCGGGACCCTTTTTTGATCGCGAATAACATACATCTTTCTTCAAAAGAAATATAGAAAAGAGAAATGCAAGTTATTAATCTTAAAAATACTGTTATTGAAAAAGGGAATTTGGCATATAATGTTGAATTTTAAGCATCAATAACAATATAAGCTGACCAGATGGGGATTAGACAACGGTGAATATTATTATTGGAGGTGGGAACAGTTTCTTAAGCAGTAATCTAAAGGAGGGTATTATGCAAAAATTCGGATTTATATTGAGGGACTTCGTTAAAAGAAAATTTGCATTGGTTGATAAAATAGCCGCAGTTAAAAAGACCGTTTCTCTTATGGTATTTCTTTTTATTCTTTTTTTACCTGTCTTAACTTATGCGGCTCCAAAAGTAATAGTTAACAGTAATACAGTATACTTTGATGTACAGCCTATTACTTTAAACGGACGGACTTTAGTCCCCTTAAGAGCAATATTTCAGGCGCTGGATGCTGAAGTTAAATGGGATGAAGCGACACAAACTATAACTGCAACAAGAAGTGACACAGAAATAGTATTGGTAATCGGTGGAAAAGTATACCGCAACGGTGTACAGGTAACTATTGAAGCGCCGGCGCTGATCATTAAAGGCAGGACTATGGTTCCACTCAGGTTTGTTAGTGAATCACTGGGCTGTAAAGTGCAGTATGACCCCGTTACACAGATTATAACTATTACCGACAGTTCTCTTGCTGAAATGGTTAAAGTTCATTTTATCGATGTAGGACAAGCTGACGCAATTTATATAGACTTACCATCGGAAACAGATATTTTAATTGATGCAGGAAATAAAGAGGATGGTCCACAAGTAGTTAACTATTTGAAAAACCAGGGTGTCGATGATATCGAACTTCTTATTGCTACCCACCCTCATGAAGACCATATCGGCGGAATCCCTGCTGTTTTAGATGCTTTTAAGATAGAAAAGATTATTGACAGCGGACGCCAGGCAGATACAAATACCTTTATACTTTATCAAGAAAAAGTTAAAGCTGAAAATGCAATCTGGAATAGTAATAATAAGCAGTCCTTTAGTTTTGGTCCCAATTCTTTAAAGATATTGACTGCAGTTGGTTCATGGGAGGAAATAAATGATAGTTCTGTAGTCTGCAGGTTGGATACCGGTGATATAGAGTTTTTATTCGATGGAGATGCTCAAGAGTCCCGGGAGAAATCTTTAACAGGTGAATTGTCTGCTGAATTCCTAAAAGTCGGCAACCATGGAAGTGATACTTCGACTACGGACCAGTTATTGAGTAAAGTAAAACCTGAGATTGCCGTAATCAGTGTGGGTGCCGGTAACCCGTACGGAAACCCCAGTCGGGAAATCCTGGATAGGCTAAAAGACGCAGGGGTTAAGATCTATCGTGCAGATCTTAACGGTACAATTGTCGTTTCGACGGATGGAAAGACCTTTTCTATTATTACAATAAAATGTTAGTCTGAAAAATATTAAAGCAGCCTGGCGGACACAGGGAGCTTAAGCTTAAATCCCCCGAAGGTTATCCTTCGGGGGATTTAAAAACAGGTTTATTTTCTGTATTGTTTTTCAAGGGTTATTAAAAATCGTGCCTAAAAATCAAGTTCCCTGAACTCTTCCTGGGTTAGTCCATTTGCTTTTTAAGACTATACCTCATTTGACAATATCTATCCTTTGGGTGGAAGGGAACCAGGTTACAGTTGCCCCAAAGGATTCAGATACAAAGCTGATGGGAACCATTGCCCGTCCTTGCATAATTGTAACCGGAGTATCCATGCCGGGCGCGGTTTTATCTGCAACAAGGCTCATTAACTTGTCTCCCAGCTTGATTTCAACCGTTCTGGTCTTCTTTTGCCATTGAACATCAGCTCCCAAACTCTCAGCGACGATCCTCAATGGAACCATAGTCCGGTTGTTGAGCAGGACCGGCGCAACGTCCGTATAGCCAGCTTTTCCATTGACAGTTGTGGCCGTCATATTGATTCCCATGCTCATTGTTACAAGGTCCGCAGCTTTAACGATTCCGTAACAGCTGAACTTCCCGGTATAAAAAGAAAATGTTTTCGGCGCCGGGTCATAACTCCCGCCCAATTTTACGGGAATTATATTCCCGGCGGCATCTTTTTCATACCGAAGCGCTGTCAGTTTGGCAATATCTTCATCTTTCAAGGATGCGCCGGATAAATCAAGGATCACTTGAACGGGTTCGTTAAAACTATTAATTGTTACAGTTTCTTTTCCACCGGCGCTGCTTTCTTTAGCAATTTGAGCGGTGAGTTCTGCGATATTGCTCCCAATGTTAAAAAGTCCGCTGGATTGGCCTATTTTCGCTTTGTCCAGAATTACCTGCTTTTCAGAAGCTGTTAGATATCTGGCTCCCAATTGCACTATGCTTTTCCCTTCACTGAAAGCCTCTTTTAGCTGTTCCGTATTAAGGACGTTTGAAGAAAATTTTAATTCTAAACCCTTACTGGTCAGGGTTATTTCTTTTTTCAGTTCATTAAGTTTATTAATGCTCTCTGACGCTATCTCAACCATGTTATTTTTTCTGTTTTGCAGGCTGATCTTGATTTCTTGATTCTTTTCCAGGGCTTCCCCGATGATTTCATCTCCTGTTTTCTCTTGAGGAGGAATTAGGGCAGAACCCCCGCCCCCGCCGGAAGTATTTTCGGTATATGAGCTGTAGTACCACAAAACCTGATCGTTGGCGTTTAATTTATATTGAATAGCGGAAATTCCCGGTATCACTTCATTAACTTTGTACATCCAGCCGTTCATTCCCTCTGGACCCTGCCCGGCGATAGTGTGAATATAATCAATAGAATCATAGTTGTAGCTCAAGCCGGTTTTATCAAGAGCGCCCACCGGGGTTACGCCGTGGGTATCATTGGCTGAAAGAAACACGGTAGTGTTGGGAAATAAAGTGTTGCCTGATTTGCCTGTTACTTTTACGGAAACAATGGTATACTGCTGAGACGGACTTCCGCCATTACCGTTAGCTTCCACAGTGACATTGGCGGTTCCACAGACATCCTGGTAAACAGCCGTAACTTTGGCGCTTCCCGCCGCTACTCCGGTGACAAGCCCCTTATTATCCACTACAGCAATGCCGGTGTTGTCGACCGACCAGTCCGCTGTTGAACTAACATCATTGACGGCGCCGTTCATCTGCGAGGCCTGGGCTATGCACTGCTGTGTGCTGTCCACGGAGATCTCCGCTTCCTCCGGTGTCACCTTTATTCCCAGCGCCGTTTCCGGGTGCACGCTCCCGCCCAGCGCAAGATAGGCGTCCAGAGCCCAGATGTCATCGGCCAGGTTTCTGGAAGACCCAAAAGTACCGTCTTCATTAAGGGCATTATCCCTCATGTAGTCAGCAGGGCTTTTACCTTCCGTTATCCACGCGTCAGGAGCAAGACCAAGTCGGCCCAAGGTCAGGATTGCTTCTGCCGTATCGATTAGCGGGTCATCAAACCCTGCCTCATCCCGAAAACTACCGTCAGCTTGCTGGCGGTCCTGTAGCCAGGTTTTTGCCTCGTCTATCGCTGTCCGGACAGCATCAGTTTTTTCCCCGGCGAAAGGCTCAAGATAGGCTAATGTCCTTATCGCCTGAGTTGTTGTCATAAAGTCGTTTGTAATATAATTGGGTGTATCTTCTGCAGGCCAGGCCTTTGTATCAGGGTCCTGGCTTTCTAAAATATAGCTGATGGCCCCCGCTGTATCAAACTCGGCAATATCTCCCGCACGTCCCAAGGCCTCAAAAGCAGGCATATTGCTGTATATACCATAAAGGCCGGTGTCGAAAGAACCGTTGCCGCCGGCAATCTGCCGGTTTTTTAGGATAGTCAGCAATTGAGCGGCTCTGTTATCCCCGAAAGCCTTTGCCGCCTGGAATTCTTGCGCCACACGTTTTGCCGGAGATTTGTTCGCTGTCTCTTCTTTAGAAATTGTCTCGTCGATCAGATTTAATATCCCGGCTTTTAAACTTGACCCCTGGTATACCCAACTGCTTACGTCTGCGCCGGCCTGGCTTAAGATGTAGGCGTCATAGGCGCCAATATGTCCATATCCTCCGTCTACCGCCAGTCCTTCCTGGCGCAGGCTGTAGATGTTCCTGACCGCCTTGACGGCTAAGTTATCAAAGGAATCACCTGCAAATGCGTATCCCAGGTTTCCCTGAAATAATGAAGGTGATAAAGGCAGTATTGCCGTGACTAAAATAGCTATTGAGATTAATATCGCCAATAGTCTGTTGATTTCACATTTCCTGTGAATATTCATAAAATCATGAGCCTCCGTATTTCTTTAACTTTTTATTATTTGTTTTTCAAGCTCCATAAACCGTTGACTTTTTATATGAGAAAATTATGGCCATGTTTTTCCCGGACTTTGAACATTGGTATTCCCCTCTCTTTCTGGAATGATATATAGTCGGCCTGTTATTATTTGAAAATGTGCGTTAAAAGTCTCCCGGCATTCGCCAAGAGACTTTTCCCATCTTGAAAGTCACTGCTTAAATGTTTAAATAATAGATGATAATACCCCTTCATCCATTAAACATAAATAGTGTAAGGCAGGTCTCCTGGCTTGCGGCTCATCCTTATTTCCGCCTTCCCATACTTTACGCACAGTGGCTTCTCCAGTGAACTGGAGTGTGGAAAATTGTCGCCGCATACAGTGGTGGGTCCGCACCGGATTATGCTTTAGAAAACGTCACCGGTTTCCCTATTCTCCCGTTTGCTTACGGGCGCCTTATACTAAAAGAATTATTTAATTTTAAAAGCTCATTCTCCAAAAATTTGAGTCAAGCTATTTTTTCAGGCATAATATTTTTTATTAAAAACCGCAGTTCATCTATCTCAAAAGGTTTTTTAAGATATTCCCGCACCAAGCCGCGGGTTTTTGCCTCCTGACAGGCGTCCATTTCGCTGTAAGCAGTCATCATGATTACGGGTATGCCCGGCGCATGAGCCTTAAGTTTTTCCAGTGTTTCAAGACCGCTCATACCCGGCATCTTAACGTCCAGGAGAATCAGGGAAGGCATGTTGGAATTTACCATCTGGATTGTTTCAGTTCCGCTGCCGGCTGTTTCTACCATGTATCCTTCATCGCTGATGATTTCAAATAACAGGCGCCTTACGCTTGCATTATCGTCGACGATAAGCAAGTAGTTCTTTACTTCAAGCACATTTTAACCCCCCAGGATTTAAAGTGTGTCTGCTTAAATTATTTTTCTTTTTAGTCTTTAAATTAAATTTTCTTAATTATAATTATTACATGGCGTAATTTCCATCCAAAAAAATCGACAATAAAGAACATAAAACGGGGGGGTTGCTTATTTAAATTAAAACCTAGGCTTGCCAGGCAATTTTTCCGTCGACCATTGTTAGAAGAAATTTAATTCCGGGTATGTTCTCAGGCGCTGTTTGAGTCGGATCTTCGCTGAGTACGACCAGATCGGCAAGCTTTCCAAGGCTGATCGAACCTTTAATGTTTTCTTCAGATGAGGCATAAGCTCCCCATAGTGTATACATCCGCAGGGCCTCCAGAGGTGAAACCGCTTCCAGGGGGGCTATAATTTTATCCGTTTCTGTTCTTCTTGCAACAGCTGCAGAAATACCTATCAGCGGATTGCAGGGGACCATTGGAGAATCCGAACTTGCCGCAGTTTTCAGGCCCAAGCTTGTCAATGAACCCATCGGAAAGAGCCAGCTAAGCTTTTTAGAGGGGACGGCGTCAATATAGCTTTCCCCGAAGTAGAGCAGAAATGCAGGTTGCGTAACGACCATCGCTTCAGTTGCTTTCAGTCTGCGCATCAGTCCGGGCGGACAGATGGCGCAATGTTCCAGGCGGTGGCGGTGATCCGGCCTGGGGATCTTTTTGCAGATGTATTCCAGGGATGCCAGTGTTGTTTCAAGAGCGACGATATCATGAACATGGAACGCAATCCGGAAACCGGCCTCGTGAGCCTTAAGGGCGTAATAGTCCAATTCTTCCTGGGGCGGATTGGGATTGCCCGTACTTTCGTCCAGCGCTATCTTTATACCGCCTATACGTAAGTCACAATCGCCGCTTTTCATCGAAAGACCGGCGTTCTGGAATTCTGCCAGGGCATTTGTCCCAATCATCATAGAAACCCGGACGGGCAGATGTCCGTCAGCCTTTAAACGTTTTAAAGTCTGCCAGTGTCCCAGGTTATTGTTCCAACCGGTATCCTGAACAGATGTAATTCCATAAGAAAGGAATTGTCCGGCGGCCAGCTTGACACACGCTTTTAATTCTTCCTGATCAATGCCGGGTATTCTTTTTTCCACAAGTTCGTTTCTTCCGGTAATAACACCGTTAGGTTCCCTGGAATCAGGTTCACGCCCTATGTGCCCTCCCTGGGAATCCGCCGGCAAACTGTAGACGCCTGCGTGCTTGAGGGCTAAACTGTTTAAAATACAGCCATTTCCTGTATAATGGATTAAAATGACAGGATTATTCGGGGATGCCTCGTCCAACTCCCAGCGGGTGGGCGGCCTTTTCTCATCCAGGCATTTTTCATCGTATTTGGCTGCTCTAACCCATTTGCCGGGTGGTGTTTGTTCCGCCCGGGAGCGGATGAGGGCTTGTATTTCGGAAATATTGGCTGCTTTTGAGGGAGAACAGTCTACACAGAGCAAAGTTGCCGCAAAGAAAAGGGGATGGCAGTGGGCGTCGTTAAAACCGGGAATAACTGTTTGTAAGCTACAGTCAATGATTTGGGTATTTGGTCCTTTAAACTTTTCCAAATCATCGTTGCCGCCGACGCCAATGATTTTATTGCCCGAGACGGCGACCAGTTCCGCTCCCGGCCTTTTTTCGTCCATGGTTATTATGTTGGCGTTGTATAAAATTATGTCAGCCGGAATACCAGAAGTATTGATCATTTTTGCCGCTCCTTTTTTGTAATTATTTAATTGTGGTAAACATTCAGAAAATCAGCTCTCAAGAAGCACAGCGTTTCAATGGCGGACAACTTCCTTAAGCTAAGCGCCTGTTACAGCAGAAAAGTAAAGGGCGGCGCCAGTGTCCCTGTTATTTGCCAGGTTCACTGGGATGGTTACTACAATCGTAATACTCTATTGCAACAATAATACGTTCATAAATGAGAGTCAAGACTTATCACATTGCGGCTGCTTTAAAAAAATTCAAGTTTTTATAAAAAATGGCTTGAAAATTTGGAACAATTACCCTGTTCAAAACGTCTAACAATTTAAAGGTTAAAATTTAAGGAGGTGGATTTGAAAAGTACGCAATCCAAAAACAAGGGAGTGGGGATATTGTTTAAAGTGAGACCTTTTTTAATAACTTTATTGGTTCTTTTTGTTTTGTTGAGTTTCTGCGGCACATGTTTGGCCCAGGACAAGGATCTGTCAGACAATATAATAACAGTAACTGGGGAAGGGACGGTTAAGGTTGCTCCCGACACTGCAGAAATTTATTTTGCGGTTATAACAAACGCCGCCGAGGCTCAAAAGGCCCAGACCGCCAACGCCGAAATATCGTATAAAGTTATAGCCGCATTACAGGGAAACGGAATTGCGGCTGCTGACATCAGTACTCTCAATTATAGCTTTTATCCGAATTATGTCTATGCAGAAAATCAACCGCCCAAGCTTACCGGATACGAAGTTACCAACGAGATTAAAGTTACGATACGCAGCCTTGATAAAATAGGCGCCATAATCGATCTTGCGGTAAAGAACGGGATTAACCGGATTCAAAATATAAACTTCTACGCGAACAACAGTATGGATCAAAAAATCCAGGCCCTGAGGCAGGCTGTTTCTGACGCACGGATCAAGGCGGATACAATCGCTGCGACTCTGGGAAAGAAAATAATCGGTGTAAAATCGGCAAGCGGAAACTGGTATGGTAATCAGATGACACCGATTTACTATGAAAAAATGGCTAGCCTGCCTAGCTTTGGAGGCGGCGCGGCCACGGATATTAACCCGGGTCAGGTTGAAATCACCGCCAATGCTGAGGTAGTCTATCTGATCGATTGATGTTCAGTCCCTGGTTTCATAAGAAGCCTTTAATATGCAAAGAATACTTTCAACGCCTGTGAAAAAAGTGTAATATAGAAATAAATTCCGGCAAGGAGGTGAGCAGTTGATGCAGGAGGTAAAGTTAACCCAGATGACCAAAGCTTCCGGGTGAGCGTCAAAAATAGGGCCGGAAACCTTGTCGCAGGTGCTGCGGCAAATGCCTAAATTTGAAGATGCGAACCTTTTAGTCGGCTTAAACATACCCGATGACGCAGCGGTCTATAAAATTTCCGATGAACTTGCGCTTATTCAGACGGTAGATTTTTTTACGCCTGTTGTCGATGATCCATACTTGTTTGGACAGATCAGCGCAGCCAATGCGTTAAGCGATATTTACGCCATGGGGGGCCGCCCCGTGCTGGCTTTGAATATAGTCTGTTTTCCAGACTGCCTGCCCCAGGATGTTCTGGTCCAAATTTTAAAAGGCGGGGCGGATAAAGTGAAGGAAGCGGGGGCTATAATTGCCGGCGGACATTCCGTTTCGGATGATGAGCCTAAATACGGCCTGTGCGTTTCGGGATTGGCCCATCCAGATCAAATAATCGCCAGCTCCGGGGCTAAGCCGGGAGATCTGCTGGTTCTTACAAAGCCCATTGGAACCGGAATTGCCAGTACGTCCGTCAAAGCGGACATGTTTCCGGGCGAAGCTTATTCCAGGTTTGTAGCATGCATGGCATCCCTTAACCGTGATTCATCGGAAGCGATGAGAGAAGTAGGAGCCCATGCCTGTACCGATATCACCGGTTTCGGTTTGTTGGGCCATGCTGTTGAAATGGCGCAGGCAAGCGAGGTCAGCCTGGTTTTTTACCAGAGCAAAATAAACCTGCTGCCTTTTACCCTGCAGTTGGCCGCGCAGGGCCTTATTCCGGCGGGAGCTTACAATAACCGCGATTTCTTTGGGGATAAAATATATTTCGCTCCCGATCTAACAAAAACTGAGCGTATTGTATTGCTTGATCCCCAAACTTCCGGCGGCCTGCTTATTGCCCTGGAACCGGAAAAAGCTGAAAAGCTGATTGAATTGCTGCATCTAAAGGGTGTTGAAGAAGCAAGTATTGTCGGAAAGGTAGTTGACCTGAAAGAAGACCTGATCGAAGTACAAAGGTAAAAAATAGTTTACTTTTTTGTCTTCCTTTCCTCGCCCTGTTCTGAAGGTTCATAAAATATACTGTCCTCAATGCCTTCCGGTAAATATTGCTGCTTTACCCGGTGGTCAGGGTAATTATGAGGATACTTGTAGTTTGCGCCGTGTCCAAGGGAAGCGGCTCCCCGGTAACTGGAGTCTCTAAGGTGAGGCGGGACAGGGTTGGCCCTTTCTTTTTCCACAGCTTCCATGGCTCGATCGATTGCTTTGACAACAGAATTGCTTTTTGGAGCCAGGGATATGTAGATGGCTGCCTGAGCAAGAATAATTTTGGCTTCGGGAAAGCCGACCATGGAAGCGGCCTGTGCGGCCGACACCGCCTGCACAAGCGCTTGCGGGTCCGCCAGGCCGACATCTTCGCAGGCATGGATCATAATCCTTCTGGAGATAAATTCAACTGATTCCCCGGCATAAATGAGGCGGGCCAGCCAATACAACGCTGCCTGGGGGTCTGATCCGCGCATGCTCTTAATGAAAGCGGAAATAACATCATAATGTTCATCGGCTTTATTATAGCCAGGCACATGACGCTGGCTTGCTTCCTGGACGACAGTCAGGTTTATTTTTCTGGTTCCGTTTTGATCAGGCGGTGAGCTCAGGACCGCCAATTCAAGGTAATTCAATGCCGCCCGGGCGTCTCCATTGGCCGCCCGGGCAATGTAAGTTACCGCGTCCGGCTCAATTTTAACCGGAAATTTCCCCAGGCCCCGTTCATTGTCTGTCAGGCTGCGCCTGAGTATTCTAATAATGGCCTGATCGGAGAGTGGTGTTAACCGGTAGAGGCCTGTACGGCTTAATAAAGGGCGGATTACCGAAAACATCGGGTTTTCAGTTGTTGATCCGATTAGGGTGATTAATCCGTTTTCCACGTCTGGAAGAAGAGCATCCTGTTGAGTTTTGTTGAACCTGTGTATTTCATCAATGAACAGGATGGTTTTCTGCCCGTAGTGGGCGCGCAGTTCCCTTGCCTCTTCAATAACGCGGCGAAGATCAGCAACCCCGGCCATCACTGCGCTGATCGTGGCGAAGCGGGAGCGGGTCAAGCGGGCTATAATCCTGGCCAGGGTAGTTTTTCCGCTTCCCGGAGGCCCGTAAAGGATAATTGATTGCAGGCTGTCAGTTTCAATTGCGCGCCGGAGCAGCGTGCCGTTTCCAACGATGGAGCTTTGCTCTTCGAACTCGGCCAGGGAGCGCGGCCGCATCCTTTCCGCAAGAGGCGCTTCATTCGACAGGTTGTCTTCAAGAGCGTTAAGAAACAGATTATTCAGCGGAAGACCACCCATTTCCAAGATAGTTACGTGCTTTTATAATTATATCTTAAACATGCGGAAAACGGGAAGGGTGCAACCAGTCAATTATTATTACAGCCGGTTGATTTGTATCAACCGGCTGTAATAAGTTGGAAATAATCACCGCCCAATCTGGTTAAACTGCAAATTTTACTTTTACCTTCTGTTGAAACATCAACCAGTCCAAGGGCGAAAAGTTGCATAACCACATGATCCAAAACGGCTCTTTTTACTCTGGCTGTCAATGAAAGATCTTCTTTATTCATACTTCCTTCTTCCACCAGAGCTTTTAAAACACGCTCGGCTTCTCCGGGCAAACGGTCGTTTACTTTCGTAAAGTATTCCGGCAGGCTGATTTCTGTCATGTTCTCACCTCCTAATTGCGGTAATGAAGTTTGTTAATAGTATGGTCATTTTTCTAACGAAATAATACTATTTTTAACAAATGATTTATGAAAAATGTTTCTATTGTCCAAATACACTCTGGAATAAAAAATAAAAACCCCGGCTTATATGGCCAGAGGTTTTCAGATATGGTAATGATGGCGGCTGTTGAAGGATTAAAACCTTTTCTTTTATAAATGCTTTTCGATGATTTTTTTAAGGTCGTTTTTTGTTTTATAACCTACCGAACGTTCTACTTCCTTGTTTTTCTTGAACAAAATTATTGTCGGGATGCTTGATACTTTATGATTGACAGATATGTTGGGGCTTTCGTCAACATTTATCTTGGCAACCTGGATTTTTCCTTCGTATTCTTTGGCTACTTCTTCTACTACCGGTCCGAACATTTTACAAGGTCCGCACCAGGGCGCCCAGAAATCAACCAGTACAGGAGTGTCAGTGGAACCTAAAAAAGAGTTGAAACTGTCATCGTTTAAAGCCATGATTTTTTCATCGGCCATACTTTTCCCACCTTTCGAAAGCTGCCACATTTTTCATTATCAAGCAAATTATATATTGCAATAAATACTTTGTCAATAAGTAACCCCACCAATGCCGTGATTACCCAAGTTTTCTGAACCCAGCTTAACTAGGTGGGTGTCCTCCTGACTGCCTTTCGTGTCCTAAAAAAAGGCATACAAGCCGCACTCAGAGCCGGACTCCCTTTTGATCTTGTTGGATCAAAACTTCAAAGCAACCACGCGCATAGCAGGGTATTTCTTATATTTATTATGTTAGCACACCAGATATCGCTTTGCAAGTGGCAACCAAATCCGCCTGCCGCAGCCATCGGCTTCAACCGGAAACATTTTTTTGAGCAGGAGTTTAAAGCTCAAAGAGGGAATACTAATTGGCGTAAAAAGTCTCGCTATGAGGGTGCAAAAATGATCGTTACCAGGCTGGAAAAAGGCTACGTGCAGGTTTATACTGGTAATGGCAAAGGAAAGACTACGGCAGCTTTAGGTTTGGCTTTCAGAGCGATGGGCTGCGGCTTAAGGACATACATGGGGCAGTTTATGAAAGGTACGCCCAGTTCCGAATTAATGTCTGCAAAAATGGTCAGTGAATTTATTATCATCGAACAGTTTGGCCGGGAGACTTTATTCAGTCCCTTGAACCCTCCGACGGCGGATGATTTCAAATTGGCTGAAGAAGGAATTAAAAAAATTAAAGCAGCTATATCCTCAGGCGAATACAGCATTGTTATTTTGGATGAAATAAATACGGCTATGTATTTCAAACTGGTTGAACTAAAAGATGTCCTTAAACTGATCGAGGAAAAACCCGGACATGTTGAGCTGGTATTAACGGGAAGGAACGCTCCTCCCGAACTTATTCAAGAAGCTGACCTGGTAACCGAAATGGTAGAGATCAAACATTATTATAAGAAAGGTGTCTTACCCAGGGAGGGTATTGAGCGGTAAAAGATAGGTATGAAGGAACGTGTTTTACATTTATTAAAGGAGTCTTCTCCGGAATTTATTTCAGGTGAAATTATCTGCAGGAATTTAGGAATTTCCCGTACTGCCGTTTGGAAACATATCCAGACTCTGCGGGCAAGCGGATACGAGATTGCTGCCCTGCCGCACGCAGGTTACCAGTTGCTTGGCGTGCCTGATCGTCTTTATCCGGAAGAAATCCACGATGGTCTGAGGACGGAGTTTATCGGCAGGAAAGTCTATTATTACGAACATGCAATCTCAACAAATGAAACAGCAAGAGAACTGGCGGATCGCGGTTGTCCCGACGGCTCTCTGGTAATTGCCGAGGAACAGTCGGGCGGGAGAGGCCGTTTGGGGAGAAATTGGTTCTCTCCGTACGGCAAAGGGATCTGGTGCTCAATCATTCTTTTTCCGCCGGTTAATCCTTCGGACGCTCCCACGCTTACCATGCTGGGGGCAGTAGCGGTGGCGAGGGCTATCCGTAAAATCGCAAATGTTGAAGCAGGGATAAAATGGCCTAATGATATTTTGCTTGACGGGAAGAAGGTTTGCGGCATTCTTTCGAAAATGAGCGCCGAGATAGAAAGGATTAATTACCTGGTTATGGGAATAGGAATCAACGTAAATGTTGAAGAATTTCCTGAGGAACTGGAAGATACCGTCACTTCTTTGAAAGTATACACAGGCCAGCCTGTAAAAAGGACGGTTTTACTCCAGGAAATATTAATGGAAATAGAACAGCTGTATAATTTATGGCTGCAAAACGGATTTCAGCCAATTTTACGTTTTTGGAAAGAGATGTGCGTTATGTTAAACAGGATGATTAGGGTAAACGGCGTCAAAGATGTCTTCGAAGGCTGGGCTGAAGATGTTGATGAGCGCGGCAATCTGATCCTGCGCCTTGAGGACGGCAGCTTGAAAGAATTTGTTGCGGGAGATGTTTCTCTTCAGAGAGGATTTGATCTGCAGGCAGGCAGGAAGGAGGGTTCCTCGTTATGATTCTGGTTTTCGATGTGGGGAATACAAATATTGTGCTTGGAGTTTACAAAGGGAAGGAACTGCTTAAACACTGGCGTCTTTCTACGCTGCCCGCGCGTACCGCTGACGAATATGGCATGCTGCTGCGCGAATTGCTTGCTTCTGGAGGCATATCCCTGGAAGAAATTGAAGATTTGGTCATCTCCTCGGTTGTTCCGCCGTTGATGTTTTCACTTGAACAGGTGGCGCATAAGTATTTCGGGATTATTCCTTTGGTTGTCGGGCCGGGTATTAAAACAGGGCTGGCCATACATTATGATAATCCCAGAGAAGTCGGCGCTGACCGGATCGTAAACGCTGTTGCGGGTTATGAGCTTTACGGCGGTCCTCTGGTGATTGTTGATTTTGGCACAGCAACAACTTTTTGCGCCGTTTCAGCTAAAGGAGAGTATCTTGGCGGCGCGATTACACCGGGAGTAGGCATTTCTACAGAGGCTCTTTTTATAAGGGCCGCCAAGCTTCCGAGAGTAGAGTTTGTGCGTCCGCCTTCAGTTATCGGGAAAAATACTGTGCACAGCATTCAATCGGGTATTGTTTACGGTTTCGCCGGTCAGGTGGATGAGATTGTCAGGCGCATGAAAAAAGAACTGGGAGGTAGCGCCTTTGTTCTTGCCACAGGAGGGCTGGCGGAATTAATTGCTCAGGAAACGAGCGTTATTGACCAGGTGGATCCGCTGCTTACCTTGACCGGACTGCGGATTATCTATGAACGCAATCGGTAAGGTCAGGCTGAGCAACCAGGTTATAGCGGCTCCTATGGCGGGAATCAGCGATCGGGCTTACCGGATCCTGGCAAAAGAAGCCGGCTGTGCTCTGGTTTGCACTGAAATGATCAGCGATCAGGCTCTTTTATACGGTAACCCGAAAACCTTGCTTCTTTTGGATCACACAGGTGAAACAGGGCCTTTGTCGGTCCAGATTTTTGGCTCTGATCCCGAAAACATGGCCAAAGCTGCAAGAATTGCCGAGAATGCGGGAGCTGATCTTGTCGATCTGAATATGGGCTGTCCTGTGCCGAAAGTTGTTCGAAACGGCGCCGGCGCAGCCCTGATGAGAAATCCAGAACTGGCCGCCCGGATTGTACGGGAGGTTGTTTCCAGTGTAAATGTTCCCGTAACTGTGAAGATGCGTAAGGGATGGGATGAGAGTTCGGTCAATGCTGTGGAAATAGCGCTTTTGGCGGAATCTGCCGGCGCGGCGGCAGTAACGGTTCATGGACGCCTCAAATCCCAGTATTACACCGGACGGTCTGACTGGGAAATCATAAAATCGGTGAAAGACGCCTTAACAATTCCAGTTATCGGTAATGGAGATATTCAGACACCGGCAGACGCCAGGATGATGCTGAATGAAACGGGTTGTGACGCTGTAATGATCGGCAGGGCGGCTCTTGGTAATCCCTGGATCTTCTTAAGGACGATTCATTATCTATCCACAGATGAACTTCTTCCCTTTCCCTCATTTTACGAAAAGCTCAACACCGCTATAAGGCACCTGGATCTTATTTCTCAAAGCAAAGGGGACAAGATTGCCCTCCTGGAAATGCGTAAGCATGCCGCCTGGTACATCAAGGGTTTGCCGGGAGCGGCATTAATGCGGCAAAGAATTAACCGGGCAGAATCGGTTAGGGAGCTTTCCGTTTTGCTCACACAAGATTTTGTAAAGGTGAATAATTCTTAAAGTTTCACCTTGACAAAGAAACAGGCGCTTTTTATAATGTGTTAAAATAACAATCAAGGCACTGCTTAAAGAAAGAGCAGTGCTTTCGAACTAATTACGGGTTTTAGTTTGGCATAAAGCAGCTCAGTATGCATATATTGTGACGAAAAGCCTGAAAATAACTGGAGAGTAAAGCTTGTGAAAAAGGAAAAAGGCAAAGAGGTGCTCCTTACTTCCATGGGGTTGAGAAAGCTGGAAGAAGAGCTGGACACATTGAAGTCTCTTCGGCGCCGGGAAGTAGCTCAAAGGATCAAACAGGCCAGGGAGTTTGGAGATCTTACTGAGAATTCTGAATATGAAGACGCTAAAAATGAACAGGCTTTTATTGAAGGCCGAATTCTTACTTTAGAAAAAATGCTGCGGAATGCCCGGATTATTGACGGGGAATCGGCGGCGACAGGAGAAGTTGGAGTAGGTTCGACCGTTGTTTTGAGAGATATGGAAGACGGCGGCGAGTTTGAATATACAATTGTTGGGTCGGCGGAAACTGATCCCATGGACAAGAAGATCTCTAACGAATCTCCGGTTGGCAGCGCCATCCTGGGCAAACGCAAGGGAAACGTTGTTGAAATCAGCGTCCCGGCCGGGCTTGTTAAATTCGAAATCATGGATGTTTCCTAAACTCTGATTTAAGGAGAGAAACTAATGGATCGGCCAGGGGCGGGAAATATTGTGGGACAAGACTGTTCTTTTACAAATGAGGACGAAAATGAAACTTTTAGCCTGCGGTGTTTAAAACTTGACCAAATCAGGGGAAAGGGGATCAATCCTTACGGGGGACGTTTTGAGAGAACCCGCGAAGCTGATGAAATAAAGAATAATTACGAGGAAGGTCAGGAGCAATATGTGGCTGTCGCCGGGCGCTTGATAGCCAGGCGCGGTCATGGCAAAGCGACTTTTGCTGATTTGCAGGATTTGTCCGGCCGCATTCAGATTTATCTTAGATCTAACGAGATCGGTGAAGAATCCTATGCCCTTTTTGGAAAAGTAGATCTTGGCGATATTCTGGGTGTGGAGGGAAGCGTTTTTAAAACCCGTCTTGGGGAAGTGACAATTGCCGTAAAAAGCTTTGTTATTCTGTCCAAATGCCTGCGCACGCTCCCCGAAAAATGGCATGGGTTAAAAGATGTAGAACTCCGTTACCGGCAGCGCTACCTTGATCTCATCGTAAACCCGGATGTTAAGGAAACTTTTAAAAAAAGAAGCAGAATAATCCAGGGAATTAGAAACTTTCTTGAAGGCGAGGAGTTTCTGGAAGTCGAGACCCCGATGATGCACCCCATTCCGGGAGGCGCCGCCGCCCGGCCTTTCATCACTCACCACAACGCGCTTGATATCGATCTTTACCTTCGGATTGCCCCTGAGCTGTATTTAAAACGGCTGCTGGTCGGGGGCTTTGAAAAAGTTTATGAAATTAACCGCAACTTCAGGAACGAAGGTATTTCCACAAAGCACAACCCCGAATTCACCATGCTGGAACTTTACCAGGCGTACGCAGACTACGAGGATATGATGGTCTTAACCGAAAGAATAATTAATTATGCGGCAAAATTAGTTTTAGACGGTCCATCAATAGACTGCGAAGGCCAGGAGATTAACCTGTCTCCCCCCTGGAAAAGGGTTTCAATGACAGAAGTTGTAAAGGAATATACCGGCATCGATTTTAATGAAATCAAGAGTGACGGGGAAGCTGTCCGTGCGGCGGGAAAACTAGGCCTGGAGGCGGAAAAACCGGGGACATGGGGCACAGTACTCAATCAGGTCTTTGAAGAAAGAGTTGAAACGAAACTCATCCAGCCAACTTTTGTCATTGATTACCCCGTTGACATATCACCCCTGGCCAAGCGCAAGGAGAACGAGCCAAGGCTGACCAGCCGTTTTGAGCTTTATATTATGGGAAGAGAAATAGCAAACGCTTTTTCCGAGCTCAACGATCCCATAGATCAAAGAATGCGTTTTGAGGAACAGACTAAAAAGCGTTTAGCGGGAGATGACCTCTCTCATATGATGGACGAGGACTACCTTAAGGCTTTGGAATACGGGATGCCGCCAGCCGGCGGTCTGGGTATAGGAATCGACCGCCTGGTGATGATCCTGACAGGTTTGGGTTCTATCCGGGATGTAATTTTATTCCCGATCCTGAAGCCAAAAGAGCAGGGAAGCCATGAGAATAAAGACTTGTAAGGTATTAAAACTTTTTTAAAAACAGAGTTGACAACTAAAATCAGAAGTGGTAAGATAAATTTCGTTGTCACTCAAGGGGAGCAAAAAACACAAGGTTTCCAAGAATGTGACAATGTCTCCTTGACAGGAGAAAATATCTGTGGTAACGATAATAAATCGTGATGGTTTTTTCAACACCACAGAATGAACCTTGAAAACTGAACAGAGGCAAGATGAATGCTTATAAATGGTCGTTAGAAATGATGCCATAAGACCTTGGCGCAAGCCAACAGTCGAATGCAAAAGGACTAAAGACCGAAACCTCGTCAGATTTAAAAAAGAGCAGATTTAACTTTGCATAAATTTTTATGGAGAGTTTGATCCTGGCTCAGGACTAACGCTGGCAGTGTGCCTTACACATGCAAGTCGGACGGAGGACTTCGGTCCTTAGTGGCAAACGGGTGAGTAATGGATAGGTCATCTACCGGGAAGCGGGGAATACTCCCTCGAAAGAGGGAACAATACCCCGTACGCTCCTCACGGAGGAAAGGCGGTGCAAGCCGTCGCTTTCCGATGAGCCTATCTCCTATCAGCTAGTTGGTGAGGTAACGGCTCACCAAGGCGATGACGGGTAGCTGGTTTGAGAGGACGACCAGCCACACTGGAACTGAGATACGG
>DIEU01000044.1 GCA_002418775.1 Firmicutes bacterium UBA5766 | reverse complement strand
TTTCCTTTCTGGTTTGTTTGTTTTTGGCGAATTAACAATACCACAAAAGGGACATACTTTCCTGTTTTTCTTTAATTATTCGGTAATGTATTATTTAAAGCCATCGCAAAGCGATTTCGTTCTTCGAGCGCTTCCGGAGCGAAGCGAAGGACCGGAGGGAAAGCGATGGAACCGTCCCCGTGGCGTAGCGCGCATAACGAAATAAGCAATATTTCGCTGTAGTACTACAAGTATAAACCGTTTGGAGTTTGCTACTATGATGGTTAGAGGACTGGGTTGCATTTGGCTAAAAAACCAGGCAGTATAGGTGAAGTCAATCCTGTCCTGGTGGTGTCATAAATGTCCAGGAAGTTGCTAAATTTATATAAAACGCATATCTTTGCCTGCGGATACTGCCGCCAGGTGTAAAAAAAGAGCTCAAAGGAATATATAAAATGTTTGATGATATTCGATGCTTCAGCACTGTCATCGCTGTGGGTATCTTGCCGGTCAATATAAGGTATGATATCTTTAACGAAAGAGGTGGTAATTTATGCAAGCAAAGGATCGCTTACTTAAGGAAGTAGAAACCCTTGAGCCATATAACATTATGAAAGTTTACGACATTGTTTTATCACTCAAGAAACAAGGGGGGGGGAATCACAGTAAGGAAAAAAAGTGACGGCTATTTACGCACCCGGCTTGCTTTGAAAAGCTGTAAAGGATCATTGAGCAAAGATATTCTTGACAACCGGGCGGAACGGATATGAACATATTTTTCGATACTTCAGCGCTTGTCAAATTCTTTCATGAAGAACCCGGAACAAAAGTCGTAACAGATTTAATAAACAACCCGGGTAACAACATTTTTGTTTCTAATTTGGCCAGGCTGGAGTTTATTTCAGCCTTATCCCGCCGCTACCGAAACAACGAAATCGCTGAACAGTCATTAAACGAAGCGGTGAGCGGCTTCGATGAAGAATATTTCCACTTCCACATTGAGCCGGTGGGGAATATGGTTCTCCAGGAGGCCGAAGACTTATTAATAAAATATGGCAAGAACTATGGATTAAGAACACTTGACGCCATTCACCTGGCCACTTTTGTCCTGATCAAATCAAAGAGGATGATGACTGGCTTTTTGTTGCAAGCGACGCTCAGCTTGTCAGCACTGCAAAAGCTCTTGGCGCTCGGGTATACGACCCGGCAGAAGCGGGGCAGCGCAAACCATAAACAGGCGTGCGTCCTCGGCACCGCTGCTGACTAATTTGCTAAAAACCCTTACTTGCATGGTGGACTTAATCTAGCTGTCAAACCTTTGTCCGATTACTGGCTTCCCCAAAAAGCTGAATACTTCAATGGGGATATCTATAAGCTTTTTAATGATGATCCAACAGGAGAAAAATATTTTATGCGTGAAGGCAAAGATTTCAATAATGCAGAACGCAGGAGAGTTGGAGAAGAAATTATGAAGAACACGCTATTTGCTTTTGCTTGAGTAAAAGATGATCAGGCAGGTTTTTTACAAGAAATTGAATCAGCTCTACAGTTTGCTCTGATGAATAAACATAATTTAAAAAAACATGGATGGATCGGTGAAAAGAGTTCAGTTAAGCCATCAATTAATTTGGAGATCAAAAATATCTATATAAATAGCGTTATGAAGAAAATGATCTCAACGTCACTTCCAGATGTAATAACCTGACTTTTGCAACAACCGCAGTAATAAGGGTGCTCAACGGCAGACTACTGGAAGAATTGAATTAGAGAAACTAAAGCATCATAAATACAAAAAACCACAAGACCACAGTTCCTCGAAAGAAAAGCGGCAGAACAATTGGTTCTTAATTTCCGAAATTTTCTTTTGGAAAAATTAAGGGGCTGGAAACTTTTGTAAGCCTCCGGCTTCTCTTCTATATAGTCAAGCCACTCCTGATACCGGCAGATGTCCATTTGATGGAACTCCTCTTTCGGCGAATAGGGGGTAATGTATTTGCGTCCGCAGTACAGGCAGATTTTTTCTTATGCCCGGCTTTCCTGCTCCTCTCGGATGGCTTCCGCCACCCATGACCGGATCAGTGTCTGGTAAGGAATGTCTTTTTTTCGGGCGATTTCTTTGGCCGCTTCGATCTGGGACACTCGCAGGCGCAGAGTCACCCGTTTGGTCTGTGCCCGCTCGCGAATTTTTGCGGTCAACTCGGGGTCTAATTCAACTTCTTCAGGTTCGTCGCTTTCAAGATAATCCAGGGAGTTGTGCGTATCCCAGAATTCGGCCTCTTCTGCTTCGCTTCTAAACTCCGGAAGTTCTTTCACCACGCTAATTTCGCCTCCTTTGCGAATAATAACGGCGTTCCCATCTGTTCATGTCTCTTGCGGTGACGACGCGGACAATGCCACCGGGCTTGAGGTGAAAAATCACCGTCAAGTAACGGCCCTCTTCCGTCTGGCCGTAGGCGGCGAATCTTCCGCCCCGGACTTTGCGGATTACCGGACGACTGGAAAAGACTTCTTCCGCATCACCAGGGGAAAGCCCGTGTTTTTCTGCAATGTGTCCTGCGTTCCAGGCATCCCACTCAAACCGGTTTATTTTCACCAACAACACCTATTTTTATTTTAAACCTGAATTGTTGCTGTTGTCAATACATTATACAGCTTTCTCGCTGTTTTCTTCCGCTGTGAGGATTGCGTCTGCCTGGTCTATACATGGACTTCGAGGCGCAATGGAAGACGATGGAGACCATCATGAAAATTGTCGACTGGGATCATGGCAAAGTTTTAGGAGACCACGATCCGGTAGTCTTGGCTAAACATGTTCTTCCTAAGTAAAATCTATGAAATTACCATTTTAATATATTTAAGGAGTGCATTACATTAAATATATTAAGCTAATGTTAAGGCATCTCCTTCTAAAAAATACCGCGCCGGGCGCCCTGCACTTGGTGAATAGCCCGGCGAAAGACAATCCCGGACAAATAAACACCGAAAAGGAGAACTGCCGATGCCGCGGAAACGATCGGGGACACTTTGCTAAATTTCAGGTAAGATAATTTAGTATGGTGTCCCCATAATTCCTAAGCAGGAATTTCGCCAAATTACGGCGAAGATGGAAAAACAAAAGCAAATATACTCACCCGGCCTATCACTGCGCATCCGGACGGATTGAAGGCGCACAGAAGATCGGGAACATGCGGGTTATACCGAAGGATGCGGCAAAACCTGCGGATGGACGGCGCAAGCAAGCAGAAAAGCCGACCATTGTGCGAAGGGGATGAAGGTGTGACGGAAAACAGAACAAATCAACGCCTGTCAACAGTAATAAATGAGCGTCGATTATCCGTCATTTTCCATTCGCTGTTTTCTGCCTGGATGCTGTCCTTTCTTTTTGAAGGCCAAATCTTCTACTCCCTTGCCGATGCTTATAAAATCGACCCTGCCGGTACGATTTTCTGCGCAGTCGCGGCCATATTCGCCGGATTGTTGCTGTGCGGGCTGTTTATAAAAAAAAAGAAAGCGGCAAAACGGCTGTTTCTGTGTTCTTATCTCTTTTTTATCGCCGTCTCCGTGATTTTTTTCTTCCCACCGTCCGCACTTTGGACAGCCGGAATCACCGCCGGCTCGTTTCTGGCAGGATGCTGCGTGGCGGCCTGGGCGTTTTACCTGAAAAGCGGCACGCCGAAAAACGAGCGGATCAAAACAATCGCGGATATGCTGATTTTATCCAATGTCCTCATGATACTCTGCAATATGGCGGCCATCCACCTATCGCCGCAGATAGGGCTGGCATTGGCCATACTTATGTTACTCGGCGCCTTCGTGTTTGCCCTAAAGCTTCCGGCAGATGATAACGCAGTTTCCTCCACTCCCTCCGAACAGAAGGAGAATCCCATAGGCATTGCGAGGCTTCTGGTTTTTTTGTGCCTGTTTATCGTCATTATCACCATCAACTCGGGGCTCATGTATCAGGTGGTGAATCCCGCCTTTGCGCATCTTGAAGGTTTAACAAGCTGGTATTGGGCTGTTCCTTATATCGCTGCACTCTTTGTCATGAGAAATCTGCCCCGGCGAATGAACCGGGACTATATCCTCTATGTGGCCATCGCAATGATCGGGCTTTCGTTTATCGGGTTTATGAGTCTTGGCCGCGGGGCGGCCAGCTATCTTCTGGTTAACACACTGATGCTGGGTGCCTGCGGGGTGTACGACCTGTTTTGGTGGAGCATACTTGGTGAAATGCTGGAGTTTCATAAAAATCCGGCCAAGATTCTCGGGATTGGCCTTTCCGCCAATGTATTGGGCGTGTTGCTGGGCGGGTTCATTGGCAAAGCCGTCACATCCGCGAATATGCGCCATCAAGACCCCGCGCTGCTGGCCTTGGTCGTGGTTTGTGTGACGCTGGTTCTCCTGCCGCCGCTGCACAAGCATCTTTCCTCCTTGCTCAAAGACCATGCGTATCTATCGGAGTTCTCCGGATTGTCCGCACAGGAACAAACGAATCAAATCGACCTCGCGGCCAGATTCGGAAACCTATCGGAACGGGAGAGCCAGGTCGCTTCCTTGCTGCTACAGGGAAAAACTTATAGGACGATTGCCGGCGAGCTTTATATCAGCGAAAATACGGTAAAATACTATGTGAAAAATATCTATTCCAAGTTTGGTATTCAAAGCCGCGCTGAGCTGATTAACATCATCCAGAAAAAAGAAGATACGACTATATCGAAATAAAACCCTTGAAAATCTTGTGTTTCAAGCCCCTACCCGAAAAGGGTAGGGGCTTTTTTTGTGAAAACTACCCGATTCGGGTGATTCTTTTCGTTTGCGTTTTTGCTATGTTGTTCCTGATGAATAAAATCCTGCCGGACAAGGGGGGGTACGTTTGAAAGCGATCAAAAAAAAATTTTTGTTTTGGCAGCGCTAACCGGCTTTGGCATATTGGCGGGCAGTATGCTTCTCATTTTTGGGGGAGCAATGTCTAAAGTCCGGGTGCAGATACTTCTGGCAGGCGTAGTGATTGCCAGCTTAGTTGCGGCAGGATTTTGGCTGCGGGGGCTAAGCAAGCTAAAGATCGCGCGGCTCATTGCGGAAAATCCGATCCTCCATATCAATACCGCCGTCATCAGCGACCTGTCCGGTGAAGCGGCGCAGCCAGAGAATATCGAAAACACCGAGGTGATCGTTTCCTATTTCGGCATTCTGCTGGGCGAGAAAATCATCAAATTCAACCAGGACGGCATCCGGCTCAAGGCCGTGGAGATCGGGAATGATTTCATTTCTTTCACCTATGGCACCCAAAAGCGGACGCAGAACATCCGGCTTTTGCGCCCGGCAATCGATCCGGCGGAGCTGGCGGAGATCTCTGAACGGTTCCGCTATGAAACAGGAATCACGCCGACACTGCTCCCCTGACAGGTATCAACACGCAAGGAGGAATGAGATGTGTATTGCGCAAATTGTGGCACACAAGTATCGGAAAGTACCAGCTTCTGCCCCGCTTGCGGCAGCGAAATCAAACGGGCATCCCAAGGCGCGCCGCTACCCGCGAGCCTTCGCGGATTCTCGCCCCGCATCAGCGACCCGGCCTTTGCCAAATACGTCCAAAATAGCAACCGCTGGGCGGCCATATTCTCCCTGATTCTGGCCGTCGCCGCCGTGATCGGCTTTTATATCGCCGGCGAGGCGGGCGTGGAAGACATGAGCAATCCGGAGGCGCTCTATATCGGCTTTGGTATCGGCGGCATGTTTTTGGTGATCGCGCTGTTTCAGATACTGGGCAGAAAGCGCAGTAAGACCTGGGACGGCACGGTGGAGGACAAGAAAGTCAAAAAGAAAACCCAACGACACGATTATGGTGACGATAATGTCCAATATGAAGACTATCTGGAATATTCCGTCATCATACGAAGCGACCAGGGGAAACGCCACACCATCAAATCTAAAAACAGCGATACCCTGTATAACTATTATCAGATCGGCGACCGGGTGCGGCACCACGCTGGACTCAACTCCTACGAGAAGTATGACAAGACCGGCGACAAGTTCATTCTCTGCAGCGCCTGCGGGACATTGTGCGATATAAACGAGGACACCTGCTCCCGGTGCAAATGCCCGCTGCTGAAATAGGTGCGGGGAGACAAGACAAAATAAGCCCATTTGAAAGGCAGGTGCGATAATGGAACACACAAAACCCTCATTGATACGGATTATGATACGGACTATTTTCGGCATGATGATCAACCCCGCCGGAGCACTGAATAAACGGGAATTCCTTCTGGAAATATTCTTGTGTCAAGGAACATGCGTTTGGAAAACTTTTAACTCTCAAGATAATAGAAAACGTTTGCGATAAATCAGTAATCCAAAACTTTTTAATTAGTTCCCAATCTGAAGGAATTATGCGAAGAACGCCATCGGTGTAATGAAGTTTTAATTGTTCTACAACAAAAGCTTGGTAACCTGAATAAGAACGAACAATGGGTAACATAGAATCTTTCCTGTCGCTTTAAGATAGGGCTATTAAGAAAACTTCGGGCTCCGGCGGTGGAGGAGGTTTCTCCAGCGGAGGAGGTGGTGGTTCCGGTAGCGGCAGTTACAGAGGACGCTAGATAATTTAAGGAGTGATGATGTTCATGAATGCTACTGCACCGGCTATACAGCCTAGATGGAAAATCGTCCTAAATATGATGATTAATCCAGGCGAAATCGTTAAAAATCAGATGACAAAGATTCCCTGGCCCTATTCGCTAATGGTTTCCGGTTTGTCGTTCACGCTCTTTTTTCTGCAAACCGGTCTTGACATGCTGCAAAACGGGCAGACAGAAACAAGCACCGTAATTTTGATAACTATGCTGGGCCTCTTGTATGGTACTGCCGGGGTCGCACTGCTTGCCGTAATGGTCTGGACGCTTTCTCAGGCGAAACAACGGGGCATCACCATGGAGTGGGCTATTTCCACCTTTGCCCTGGGGTATTCGGCTACTTTTGTTTATGCCTTAAGCGGCTTGATCTTTTCCTTGGCTTTGGGATGGAAGACCGCGGTCGCCTTTGGTGTTACCGGAGTTCTATGGGCACTCAGGCCCACCCTGTACACTATCAAGCAGATGTCAGGTGAACGGGTTGCGTTCAGTATTGCTATGACCACCCTCTGCGGAGCCATTCTCTTGATCGGCTGGGCACTGCTAGGGAAGTTCGGCGGGTAGATATCACTTTATTTAGCAAATTAAAGACAGGAGGCTGACAAGGTGGATACAAGAGTGGGATATACAGAAGGAGCCGGACTGGACAGGGTTAAAATATGGCCTGCTTATCTGTGTTTCATTATATTCGGGATATTAATACCCTTCAGCAAACCGGAATTTAAACTTACTACTTTGACGTACTCTCTTATTGTTGCTATTGTTGTGGGTTTACTGGTGGTGAATCTGCTGATAATAGTTTTTAACAGCAGCAACACTGCTTTGCGGCAGGCTGACAGAGGGTTTGCCCGGAATGCAGTCGGAACCGGCATGTTGTTTATGATCCCATTTACAACTTTAGCCGTACTAGCTTTAGCTGTTCTGGGGTGGAATGCGGTGATGCCTTTTGCTTCGGCGGCCATTACCACAGCTGCTGCCACTGCGGGTACAGAAGCCATAAAAAGAGGTGCCCGGGGTTTGAAAAATGTTATGATCCCAACACTGGTGGCAATAGTGCTTTCGACGGTATGGATGATGCTTACAGACATTTTGCCATAGGCGAACAGGAGGTGAAAGATTTGTCGATCCTATCAATCGCGCGAAATAAAAAAAGATTGCAGCATTATTTTTTGTCGGTTTTAGTTCTGTCCCTGGCATTTACCTTGGTAATGGTTAATTCTTTCTGTGGGACTGCTCAGGCAGGAAGCGTTGGGGATGTAGTTACTAAAGTATCTAATGCCAATCTCGGCTCACCGGAATTCGATTTTGGACAGGAATCGGTTACCGGCTATGGCTTTGCTATTCATGCCAGCATGGGAAACTATGGTAAAGGCGGGTGTGTGCTCAGTGTACTGGGGCCGGTTAAGCCGGATGAAGTACAAATTATGATCGATTATGTTGACGCGCAGGTTAATTACATACGAACCACCAAGATAAAAAGCTGCGAGGTAAGAGAATATACCACAGATGATGGGGTAGGCATCGGGTTGGTCTTGCCGGATTATTTCCTTACTGTGGAAATGCTGGATACCGGTCTGAGCCAAGATGCCAATATGGCAGCTGCCAAGAATATTGCCCAACAGACCCTGGATGCAATGGAAAGTGCCGGGCTATTAAGTCAGTCTGCGCCGAACATAGAATCGGAAAAACCTGCAGCAGAAAAGAGCCCGGCAGCAGATCCCGTAGCCAAAACTTCTGCACCTGCAACTGGGAAACTTCTGGAAGAACCGACCCGTGTTGCAGACACTACCAATATTATGGCCGTTCATAACGGACCCACGGTTCCAACTACTTTCAGCATCAACAGTCCCCACTTAGTGACTAAGATTCATGATTATCACTGGAACAATGCCCAGGGAGCAACTCCTGGAACCATAGGCTTACAAGACCAGAACGGGAAAATGTACGGCCCCTGGCAGGCAGTAGGAACTTCGGGACAAGGCGGGGTAACAAATGCTAACTGGTTTGTTTATCCCAATATAGTTATTCCCGCCGGGGTCTACACCATAATTGACTCAGATCCGGCCACCTGGTCACAGAATAAAGAATCAGGCGGCAAAGGGATGTCATATGTGATGGCAACCCCCCATTTTGAAATTACCGGTGCTGCCCCCGGTGATGCAGGAAGCACGCCGGGAAGCTATCCGGCTGTGGACAGCCGCAGCCCGGCAGGAGTTGGTCCCGTCGGCAATATACCCGGACCATCCAACCTTACGGAAGCAGTGACTGGTGTTGTCGTTCCCGGATTAATATCTATCGTCTTAGGAGCTTTAGGCGGATTAGGCGGCGGCGGATTTATTTCTCCGGTAGGCGGAACACCCATGTACCCAAACGGCGGAGGAACATCACCTGTTACTGGAGGATCTTATCCGGGAACCGGAAATACCCCTCCCGGTGGAGTCCAGGAAGTAAACCAATTAGGCGGCAGACGTCGTAAAACTGAAATCTATGTTTCGCAACCTGAAACTGATTCTGTTATTATTCCGGAGCCAGCAGCAGGAGGTACAGATGTAATTGAACCAGAATCAGGCATGATAATTGATACCGCAGATATGTTTGAAACTCCTATAGCTGTCCAGCCGGAACCCAAGATTATAATTGATAACACAGATGAAACAGGCACATTTGTACAGCCCGAATCGGAAATTTTTATAGACACGTTCGATATGCATGAGCAGGCTATTGATATCAGGGAACCAGGAGGAGAAATTGGTATCCGCATCGATACCTCGGATATGTTCGAAGAAAGTTTAACCACGAGAGCATCCGATGATAAAGGAATTTTAATTGAGGCTGAAGATGAGACAGCCCAGCTTACGAAATCTGGATCGGATCTGGAGTTCGAAGCGGAATCAGTGAAGCCTCAGGCGTTTAGTGCCAGAGATGAGGAAGCAGGAGGAGCACATTTTGCTATGGCGGAAAACAGCGAAGGGACTCCAGCTGCAGCGCAATCTGAACATTTGTATACAATTGCTGAAGATTCAGAAGTTCTCCTTGACACTAGTTCGTTGGAAGACAGCGCGGGGACGAAACCGGTTCCCGAATCCGAAGAAGCTACTATGGCCGCGGAAGCAGAAGGACAAAATGCAGAACAGACCACTGTTGCTAATGCTGACAAGACCTATGACCAGAATGGGTTTAATCCGGAAGGTTATAATCGAGAAGGCTTTGACAAAGCAGGCTTTGATAAGGCAGGTTTTGAC
>DIEU01000015.1 GCA_002418775.1 Firmicutes bacterium UBA5766 | reverse complement strand
GGAAGAATAAAAGTCCGCCCGAAGGGCGCTAACTTGACTGCGTGTTCTTCCGACGAAGCTACGAAGCCGGGTTTGCGCTGTGACTTCTCATAGAGTGCCGGATTGAACTGTTCACCTGTTGAAAGCATGTGATAAATTGCTGTCAACATTATTCGAGCAATGGCGATAATGGCTCTCTTGTGGCCGCGACGGAGCTTAATCGCTTCATAGCGGGCACGATAGTGCGGGCAGTCTTTATTCTTGATAGCTGAGTTGGCGCACTGAACGAGTAAAGGCTTGATGTAAACGCCAGCACGACTGATGCGAACCGATTTCTTCTTACCGGCACTCTGATCGTTGGAAGGAGCAAGTCCCGCCCAGGAACAGAGATGCTTGGCTGAGTGAAAAGCGGCCATGTCAGCGCCGATTTCAGAGAAAATGATAAGCGCCGAAAGTTGGCTAATACCAGGAACAGACTGGATAATCCTTATAGCGCCGGAATAAGAGGAAGACAAATGCACGGCAGTTGCTTCTATCTGAGCAATATAGCGTTTAATGACATCCATATGGCTTAAGTATAGAGTGATTTTACCAGCCTGAACATCGCTGATGGCGCCGTCAATAGCTAAAGCAATAACGTCTTGATTCTTAAGCATTGAGCCGTGTAAAAGCGGCCGAAAATCAAAGTCCTGATCATCAGGATGTTTCAACAAATGCGAAAGAATAGCCGAAGCGCTTTTGCCAGAGGTATCGGACACCACATTAGAAAGCATGATATTGGAAACCGTCAGGGAGTTTTGCACTCGGTTCTTTTCACTGGACTCAAAGGAAACCAATTTGGAACGGTAGCGCAGCAAGTTACGAATTTCACGAATATCTGCTGGAGAAATGAAGCTAACGGGAACCAGTCTATGTTTGTGGAGGTCTGCAATCCAGATGGAATCCTTCTTGTCGGTCTTCTTGTCTCGGATTGCCTTGACATACTTGGGATGCGCCAAGGTAATCCGGCAAGAAGGTTCCAGGATATTGTAAACAGGAACCCAGTATTTGCCAGTAGATTCCATACATACATGCACACATTGATGATTTGAAAGCCACAGCGCTAAGGCTTTTAAATCTTTGGTAAAGGTGGAAAAGCGTTTGGTTTGTTAGGTTGTGATGTTTTCGTGATTAGTAGCCGCGACGGTAGCAACGACGAAGGTTTTGTGAACGTCGATGCCGCAGCAGATAGGATACACAATTTTGAGCATAAACACTCCCTCTCGCAGATGGTATCGTGGTCGCACAAGTATTGACTGCTTGCCCTCTACAAACAAAGAGTTGTCTATACAAAGATAAATCTACGTGGTCTATGCCACACTTATCTGTGCTTGACCGGGCAGAGCGGCACATATAAAAATGCGGTCTCCCCAAAGAAAGGCATGATGGGTGACGCACTCACCTCCACGTGCTCTGTAGTATGCTTGCACGACCAATTAAAGAATAGCGCATAGGCAATCATTTTCATATCGTTTTGTGCCTTGAGCGCAGCGAAGGAATGGTTATAAAAATGATAAAAAAATCTAAAAAGGGGAAAAGTATATCCGGATTAGCACTCCCGGCATATTGCTAAATAAAGGCAAAGAGGTGGCCATTCTTGGCTGTCAGGATAGGAATACCCAGAAGTCTGGCCTTTTATTATTTATATCCCTTTATGGAAGGATTTTTGCGTGAACTGGGCGCAGAGGTGGTTTTGTCTTCTGCGACAGACGCAAGAATTCTTGACTCAATAACCTGCTGCCCTACCGATGAGCCCTGTGTTTCCACAAAGCTGCTATACGCACACACAAAAAATCTGCTCGACAAACAGGTGGATTTTATACTTATTCCGGTGCTTTCCAGTATCCGGCAGGACAGCTACTGCTGCCCTAAGCTAATCGGCGCCGCTTATATGGTCCAACACGGACTGGAAATACCTCCTGAAAAAATCCTCGCTCCGGAATTCAACGAAAAAGAAAAGCCGGGCTGCTGGGAAAGGGATCTTCGCCGGATCGGCGAACAACTCGGCAAAGGCAAACAGGCGGTCAGGCAGGCGATGCGCTCCGGCGAAGCCCGGCAGAAAGCTTTCCACCAGCTGACCGCCAGCGGCCTGACTACTCCCGAAGCCTTTTCCAAATTAACCGGCCTGCCTGTTAAAAACATGGTCTTTGACCCAGCGGCGGAATTTGACCCCGGGCAGGTAATCGGCGTTATGGGCCACCCTTACATTCTTTACGACTATGTCGGCCATAATGTTGTACTTCGCTTAAAAGAATACGGGCAGGTGATCACACCGGAAATGGTTCCCGAAAAAGACGCCCTCAAAGAAGTAGGAACTATCTACGAGGGTGAGAAGATGTGGACCTACGAAAGCCTGCTCCTGGGATCGGCGCTTCATCTGCTTCGCCGGCGGCTGGTCAGCAAGATGGTTTTTTTGGAGGCCTTCTCCTGCGGACCCGCCTCAATAATAGAATCCTATATTGAAGAAGAGGCCCAGCGCCAGGAAATTCCTTTTTTACTCCTCACTGTGGACGAGCATACCGGGGAGGCGGGGCTGATTACCCGCCTGGAAGCCTTCGTGGACACTGCCAGGGGAAAGAAAGAGGGCCGTACAAACCTGCCCTCGCCTTCATTTGTTCCCGGGGAAAGGGCGTGCAGGGCGAAAATTGGAACGCCCTCGGTAGGATGGGCGGACAAGGCGCTGAAAACCATCCTTCAGGAGTGCAGCGTGGAGATAGTGCCCACACCGCTGGTAAACAGGAGAATTGTCGATCTGGGCAAAGAACTCGCCCCGGAATTCATCTGTTATCCCATGATTGCCACGCTGGGGCAGATCCGCGAATTGATTGAAAAAGGAGCAAACGAGATTGTCATGGTGGGAGGCAAGGGACGCTGCCGCCTGGGCTGGTACGCCCAGCTCCAGGAACTGCTGCTCAAGCGTAAGAAGTACGACTTCCAGATGACAATTATTGATTCACCCCTGCCCTTCCCAAAAAACTGGAACAGGTTCCGTAAGACAGTAAAAAAGCTGACCGGGAATTCATCCTGGTTTAAGATAGCCCGGGCCATAAATTTCGGCTACCAGAAGATCCTCATCCTTGACGAGGCAGAAAAGCTGGTCAGGCGCAAGCAGGCTTATGAAAGAATTACCGGATCGGCCCTGAAGGCGCAGAAGAAACTGATCAGCCGGGTTTTGGCCGCTGACAGTATAAAAGGAGTAAAAAAGGCTGAGCAGGATTTTTCCGAAGAGATAAGCGCAATTCCGGAAGAAAAAGTACGGGCATTAAGGGTCAAGATCGTCGGGGAGTTCTACACTGTGATCCAAAATTACGTCAATCAAAATGTGGAGGAATTTTTGGCCGCGCGACCCGGTCTAAGGGTGTACGTGGACCGCGATATGTCAGCCAGCGCATGGTTTGACCTGAACGTACTGCGGAAGAAGCAAGCTCTTTTGCAGCACCGGAAAGTGGTGGCTGCAGCCAGTCCCTACCTGCCCGTTTCTGTAGGCGGGCACGGACAGGAAAGCATCGGTGAGGTTATTTTAGCGCAAGAGGAAGGCGCAGACGGGGTAATCCACCTGCTCCCCTTTACCTGTATGCCTGAAATCGTTTCCCAGAGCATACTGATCCCCCTGTGCGAAAAACTGGATTTCCCCTTTCTTTCCCTGGTCGTCAGCGAGCAGACCGGAACGGCGGGCCTGGAGACAAGGCTGGAGGCCTTCCTGGAAGTCATGCTGGAGCGCTCGGAAAAAAAACTTAACGGAGGTGGTCGGGTTGGATTGTTTCCTGGGAATTGATGTTGGAAGCGTCAGCGCAAAACTTGCAGTTATCAATACAGAAAAGGAACTTTTATTCCACACATACGAGCGCACTTTTGGCGGTCCCATAGAAGCCCTGCAGAAGATATTCAAAAAGCTCAGCAAAGAACTGCCGGAATCCCGCATTGAAGTGAAGGCCGCCGGGGCGACGGGCTCTGGACGCCACCTGGCCGGGGCGATGGTCTCGGCTGATATATTGAAAAACGAGATTACCGCCCATGCTGTGGCCGCCCGTGAAGTAGAGCCGCGGGTCAGGACGGTTATCGATATAGGCGGCCAGGATTCCAAGATTATTTTCCTGAAGGACGGCGTCTCCACAGGCTTTAATATGAACAGTGTCTGCGCCGCGGGGACAGGCTCCTTCCTGGATCACCAGGCTACCCGCCTGAACATACCGATTGAAAATTTCGGCGAGATTGCCCTAACATCGAAGAACCCTGTCAAAATTGCCGGACGCTGCGGTGTTTTTGCGGAATCCGACCTGATCAGCAAGCAGCAGATGGGCTACAGCAAAGAAGACCTGATCGCAGGCCTGTGCGTTGCCCTGGCGCGCAATTACCTGGCCAGTGTAGCCAGGGGCAAGAGCATCAACCCCATAGTGGTTTTCCAGGGGGGAGTTGCGGCAAACGTCGGGATGAGAGCGGCTTTCACCAAGCTTTTGGGAGTCCCTGTTGTGGTGCCGCCTTATTTTGAAGTTATGGGCGCGCTGGGAGTTGCGCTGCTGGCCCGCGAGCAATGGCTAAAAACAGGCCGGGAGAGCCGCTTCCGCGGTCAACAGGCTATCGCCGAATTCAGCTGTACGCCGCGCAGTTTTATCTGCGGGGACTGCACGAACGATTGCGAAATCAGCGAGATCTACATTGACGGAAAACTTGGCGGCAGGTGGGGGAGCAGGTGCGGCAAGTGGGCTAACCTTGCCCGCTCATCCGAGATAAAGCAGGAAGAACGTGAAAAAATCACCTTTCTTGATTATGATTATGTATCCTAACCCGGTATAGCCGGAACCAAAAAGGATTTAAACATTCCATGTCGAACTAAATCAAAAAACTTTTCGTCATGAAGATATACAAATGTTGCTTACAGAACGTTACAAAAAACAGATAGCCGGGGTTATCTCCAGCTATGACCGGTTGATTATCCAGCCTGGGGCATAAACTCCACTGGAACTACCAGGATGAAATTGGCAACAAATTCAATACAAGAATTTTCGGTACGAGAATCAAGCGCCATATGGGTGCGGTCTCCATCAAGATGTACGATAAGTTCGGGATCATCTTGCGGAGTATCTCTACCCGCTAACATCACAATACAAGAAAGTGCTGTGTGGTATGGAAAGGGAGGTTGCTTGTAAATGAGCTTGGATAAGGTAAAGGCTAAAAACTTCTACCAAGACGCTGGGGATAAAACCATGCTAAATTGGTTTCTGTATGAGTATTCCAAATATATTATACACGAAGATAGAAGAAAGTCCTAAGCTGGCAAACTACAGGAAAAATCACTGCGCAAACGAGGTTGAGGCATTCTGTGTATATTTTTCAAAACGGCTTAAAAAGAGTGTGAAACAAGAATAAACCAGAAAGGTTTAGATATGGACTACAACCGTAGCCTCATGAAACAAATTGAGGATCTGATACTCGAAAACGAATCCCTAAAATGCGAAAACAGGAAGCTTCGAGCAGACAATTGCTCCTTGCGCAATCGGGTAAAGTATCTCGAAGATTCAATTGATACAAAGATAGCGGCGGCTGTCGAGCGTAACATATTGCCGCTCGCAGAACGTATCTCGGAACTTGAAACGCAGATCGTTCAAAAAGATGCAGAAGTTTTGCGACTTAAAGCTATTATCAATAAGGATTCATCCAATTCATCTAAACCGCCGGGCAGCGATGGATTTAAACAGATACCAAACAACCGCGAAAAGAGCGAAAAAAAGCGTGGCGCCCAGCCCAAACACACTGGACATTCGCTTAGAGTTCCTGAGAATCTTGATAAACTGGTCGCAGAAGGTAAAGTTACAAAAAAACTGGTTGACTACACGAACGGCGCAAAAGAATATGTGTCAAAGTGGATCGTTGACATAGATATCAAGACGGTTTATACAGAAATCCGATATCCAGCCGGGGTCAGGCTGACTCCGGAACTGCAGCCGGAAGTGGTCTATGGCAATGGCATCAAAGCGCTTACCGTATTGCTGGAGCAGGAAGGAGTCATTGCAATCAAGCGTCTATCCGACTTTTTCAGAATGGTCACAGGCGATCTGCTCACTCCCTCTAAAGGAACCATTGAAGGATTTATTACAACATTTGCAGGCAGCATTGATGATGACATAGCGGCAATCAAAGAAACACTCCTAAACGGTCTGGTCATGAATACCGATGATACACCGATGCGGTGTGCAGAAACTTATGAGTATAAGAAAGATGGTACCGGCACTTTGAAAACCGCAGAAAAGTCAACTTTCGGGGTCAACATTCGCACTTATTCAAACGAAAAATCTACTTATTACACCGTGAATCCCGGAAAAGGTGATGATGGTATTTTGAGAGACAATCTGCCGCCAGGATTTTTTGGAATATTGGGGCATGACCATGATAAGAAGTACTATAAATATTCGATTTGGAATGCAACTTGCTGCGAATACTTGTTGCGTGACCTAAAAGGTTTGCGGGATCTTTACAATTACCCGTGGGCAGAAAGTTTCCGGAGTTTTCTCAAAGAGATGAATGCCCATAAAAAATGTGATCAATCATTCGGAATCAACAAATGTGAGGGAAGCCTTCTTAAAAGCTACTCAGAAAGGTATGATACTTTAGTTTGGGACGGCAAGGTTGTATTGGCCGGGTTTGAACCGGGAACCTTCGGGTATGATGAATTGCGGAAAATGGTAGCAAGGCTCCGGGATTACAAGGATGCATACCTGCTTTTTATCCGAGATTACAATGCTCCATTCACGAACAACTTAGCCTTATCCTCATATGAGGATTTCAGGCAGAACGAGACCTGCGCCCATGTAAAACACGGCAGAAAATCTCCGGTTGCTTCAGAACATGGAGGGGGATATCCGACTTTGTGAAAATAATGTCGGTCATTTCAACATGGAAAAAACAAGGGGTGGATCTGTTCGCGAAAATCAAAGAGAAATTCATTGAACCTCACTCAACATTAATCATACCCTCTGGACAGTAACAGCCATCGCGGAGCGATTTCGTTCTTCTCTTGTATTTTCTTGCTAAGGCCGGCCCCTTATGCTATAATCTTTAAGGTCCAAAAGAAATAAAGAGGAGATTTTTTAGATGAAAAAAGATATCCATCCCCAGTATCACAAAGCAAAGTTTACCTGTATCTGCGGTGAAACTTTTGAAACGGGGTCCACAAAAAAGGAAGTACGCGTTGAAATATGCTCCAAGTGCCATCCTTTTTATACCGGTTCGCAGCGTACCATAGAAACAGGCGGACGGGCGGATCGTTTCCGTAAAAAATACGGCCTGAAATAATGTTTTGTACAACTTTAGAAAGACTTGATAAGGGGTTTTAATTAATGGGCTCTGTTCAATACGGAGGCCAGGCTGTTATTGAGGGTGTAATGATGCGGGGACCAGGTTCGTGGGCTGTTGCTGTGCGTCGTCCCGATCAGAGTATCGCGCTGGATCTGAACCCTGTAAGTTCAATCAATAAAAAAATATCAATCCTCGGATGGCCTTTTGTGCGCGGCACAATAGTGCTTTTCGAGTCGCTGATGATCGGCTTAAAGGCCTTGAACTACTCTGCCGAACAGGCGACAGGCGAGGAAGAGGAAATAAAAGGCTGGGAAATGGGGCTGACTTTGCTGGTTGCTTTCGCTCTGGCTATTTTCCTTTTTGTCGTTTTGCCTACAGGGATCACTCATTACCTGGTTTCTGGCGTCAAGAGCAATTTTTTGCAGAATTTAATTGAGGGCGCAATACGTTTTCTGGTCTTTATCCTTTACGTATACGGTGTTGGCCGGATGCCTGATATCCGCCGGGTTTTTCAATACCACGGAGCTGAACACAAGGTAATCAACACCTTTGAAGCCGGAGAAGAATTAACGGTCGACAATGTTATAAAACACTCAACTTATCATCCCCGATGCGGAACCAGTTTTTTGCTTATTGTTCTGGTTTTGAGCATTCTTTTATTTTCACTTCTTCCGGGGAAAATATTTCTATGGAGGGTTCTTTCACGGATTATCCTGCTGCCCGTTTTAGCGGGGCTTTCCTATGAGCTGCTTAAATTCTCGGCCGCATACCAGAATTTTTTTGTTTGCCGGTTGTTTATTGGGCCAGGCCGCTGGCTGCAGAAGCTGACCACGGGGGAGCCGGACAGGGAGCAGGCTGAGGTGGCTATTTCAGCCCTGCAGGCGGTTTTACCTAAAGAGGGTGAAATTATTGTTCGATAAACTTGATGCTCTGGAAGAGCGTTACGACTATTTAAATAAATTAATCGGAGATCCAGAGGTTATCGCCGATTACGAGCGCTGGCAGCAGTATGTCAAAGCCCACTCGGAACTCAGCGACCTGGTGACGGTGTACAGGGACTATAAAAAGGTCCTCCAGGAGATAGAGGGGACCACTGAAATGCTCGCCGGGGATGTTGAGGATGAGGATTTCAGGGAACTCGCCGAAGCTGAGTTGGATCAGCTGCTGAAACAGAAGGATTTGCTGAAAAAAAAGCTGCGCGTTCTTTTGTTGCCCCGCGATCCGGACGATGAGAAAAATGTTGTCATGGAAATCAGGGCCGGCACGGGCGGCGAGGAAGCGGCGCTGTTTGCGGCGGATCTGTTCCGCATGTATATACGTTATGCCGAACAAATGGGCTGGAAATGTGAAATAATGAGCACAAGCCCTACTGACCTTGGAGGGATTAAAGAAATCATTTTCCTTATCGAGGGGAAGGGAGCATTCAGCAGGTTAAAATTTGAAAGCGGGGTACACAGGGTACAGCGGATTCCGACTACTGAATCCGGCGGGCGGATCCATACATCCGCGGCGACAGTGGCGGTTTTGCCGGAAGCACAGGAAGTTGATGTGGATATTAACCCTGAAGACCTGCGTATTGATATCTTTTGCTCCACGGGGCCGGGAGGGCAGTCGGTAAATACAACACAGTCAGCGGTAAGAATTACCCATCTCCCGTCGGGAATTACGGTAAGCTGCCAGGATGAAAAAAGCCAGCACAAAAACAAGGACAAAGCGATGAAAGTATTACGGGCAAGACTGCTTGACCGTGTTCAGGAAGAGCAGCGGGAAAAGACCGCCAGCATGCGCAGACTTCAGGTAGGCAGCGGGGACCGCAGCGAAAGGGTCCGGACCTATAATTTTCCCCAGAATAGGGTTACCGACCACCGGATCGGTTATACGAGTCATCGCCTGAACGAAATAATGATCGGTGATCTGAACGATATCATTGCTAATTTGATGGAAGCTGACCAGTCCGAACGTCTCCAACAGATAAGTGTCTGATCCTTATGCCGGGTAAATTAAAAAGCCGAAACAGAAATATAAATTGGGCGCTGGCCTGGGCCAGGGCCTATCTTAATGATCGCGGCATAAAAGACCCTTATCTTGACGCCCAGGTTCTTTTAGCCCATTGCCTGGGTATGGATATAGTCGCTCTGTACCGGGAAAGCGAGCGGCAGTTAAGCCCTCAGGAGATAGACGCGTTTTGCAGGCTCGTGCGAAGAAGAAAAAAAAACGAACCTGTAGCCTATCTGACAGGCCGCAAGGAATTTATGGGCCTGGTTTTTGAAGTTTCCCGGGATGTATTGATCCCCCGGCCGGAAACCGAGCTTATGGTTGAAAAAGCTCTTGAACTGTATTCAAAAAATTGGCCGGGCGAGCATGTAATTATTGCCGATGTGGGGACTGGCTGCGGAAACATTGCGGTTAGTTTGGCTAAGGAACTCCCGCTTTCTAAAATATATGCCGTGGAAATATCTCCCTGTGCCCTTAAAATTGCTGAAAGGAACGCCGGTGTTCACGGTGCTGGGGGACAGATTGTTTTTAGCCGGGGAGATCTGTTGACTTCCCTGGACGGTTTGGGACTGGAGGGAAAGCTTGGCCTAATTACAGCGAACCTGCCTTATATTAAATCGGCTGAGCTAAGCAACCTGATGCCTGATGTCGGATTGTACGAGCCCAGGGAAGCGCTTGACGGAGGTCCGGACGGTCTGGATTTGTACAGGCGGCTGATTTCCCAAGCATTACGCTATTTAACGAAGCCCGGTTTTCTTTTAATGGAAATAGGCCCGGAACAAGGAAAGGAAATTGCGTCTTTTCTGAATATTTCCGGATGGAAATATGAATGCCTGAGCGACATTGCCGGACGGGACAGGCTGGTTATTGCCCGTCCTAAAATAAAATAAGAAGCGGAAAGGTTCACACGAAGTGAGCTTAACTTTCCGCTTCTGCAAAACGTCCATAAAAGGACGTTGTTTTTATTTTCCCGGAATGGCTTTGATTTATACAAATACTTATTAATTTATTAAATCTTATAAAAAATTTGCGCCCGGAAGGCGCAAGAAAGAACAGGAAGCTATTTTCTGCTGCGTGCCATATCCAGCAGCCCCAGGGCAATATGAGCCGCCCCGAAGCCAATTGCTCCTGCGGCTAGCGGGCCGCTTAGGGCAGTCGCTCCAATTGTCGTAACCGCGGCGCCAAGTCCTGTAACCACCCAACTGGTAGTAGCTTTTTTCATTTTTTTCACCCCTTTTTTATATATGCTCCAAAATTGAGTTCAAAATACAAGAAGATATTTTTGTAACTGGAAGGGTAAGGGCTGGAATTGCTTTGTTTTTTTGTTTAAGCGTGGGGTTGTTGATTACGATTTAGTTTCTACAGCAGGTTGTTGTTTCTTGCCGGTTCATTGGCCTTCCCGGCTTAAATCCCTGCCAATCCGCCAGAGAGTAGACAGCGACAGCTGGACCGCTCTTTCCTTTATATCCTGGGGCAATCCCCATAAGACAAATTCACCCGAACGGGTTTTGCCGTGATGGTTAGTTGCAATGTAAATTGTCCCGCGTAATTTTTTCCCTTTGCCGCTTTCTTTGATTTCACCCGTTACCGCAATGCTTAAGTCAGGATTGACAGCTTTTTTGCACCAGTCAGCCAGCTGCTCGGCCTGTTCCTTGTCCGGCAATGGAGAAAAGGATAGATTTTTTATTCCCGGATTATTACTTCCGATAACAAAACCCGCTTTATAAAAATTGCCCGGGTTTTTAATTACATTTAGCTGGTTGGCAAGCAGTCCGCCGGTCAAATACTCCACGGTAGCAAGCGTGAGTCTGCTGTTTTCAAATTGCCTGCCTACAACATCAGCTAAAGTTTCGTCATCCGTTCCAAAAATGTACTCACCCACCCGCCGGCGGATTTTCTCTTCGAGCTCTGCGTTCATCTGCAGCGCTTTTTCTATGCTTTCCGCTTTTGAGGTAATCCGCAAGTGCACCTCGGAAAACCTGGCGGTAGGCGCCAGAGTTGGGTTTGCGCTTTGGAGCAGATCACCCAGTTGCTGGTCTACAGTTGATTCGCCCAGGCCGCTAAGCTTAATAACCCTGGACTTAATAAATTTCCTTTCGGCGCCGAGTTTTTTAAATATAAAAGGTTCAATTTCATTGTTAAGCATCAGCTTAAACTCGTTAGGCGGGCCGGGAATCAGGACATATATTTTTTCATTCTGCTCAAAAATCATTCCCGGCGCTGTTCCGATTGGGTTGTCCAGCACAATTCCGCCGGGTGGGACAAGGGACTGCCTTAAATTATTATCAGGCATCGGAACGTTGCGCTCGTCAAAAAGGCGCCTTACTATTTTGAGTGCTTTTTCATTGATGACCAGGGGAGCACCAAGCGATTTGGCCAACGCGTCCCTGCTGAGATCGTCCTCTGTAGGTCCGAGGCCGCCGCTGATTATAATTAAATCTGCCCTTTCGGAAGCCTGTGTGATTGCCTGGGCAAGCCTTTCCAGATTATCACCGACCGTTATTTGATAATGCAGGTCTATTCCCCATAAAGCAAGGGTTTGCTGAAGATACTGGGAATTTGTGTTTAAGATCTGGCCAAGCATTAGCTCAGTGCCTGTAAAAATAACTTCAGCCCGCATATGAGTTCCTCCTCCGGTTAAAAGAAGCAAGCATTTTAAGTGTAATATAAAAAAATGCCGGAGTAAACCGGAAAGGAAATTAAAATTATTTCTTAAAATTCGTCGCTGATCATTTTACCGGTTTGCGCCTGTTCGTTCCCCATAGCCAGTCTTTTCTTGTAATTCCAGGCCAGAACGGCTTCCGCAAACAAAACCATCTTCTTGGTCATTGACCCCCCTACGTTACCGTTGAGTCTGGAAGGAAGTTCACCTTTGTCTATAAGATCGTAATTCTCAATACCTATTTCTTCGGCCATTTCATTTTTAAACTCTTCCAGCGCAGGTAAGACGTAAGAGCGTAATTCTTTTGGTATTATGTTCTGGGAGACTGATTTGATTAAATCCGGCAAATTATCTTTTGTTAAGACAGGCGAATTATTTTCCATGAGTTTAACTCCTCAAACTATTATTTTTATTTATTAAGGTTTGTTTAATCCGTTATTTTATGTGAGGTAATTAAAAATAAAAGTGGGAGGAATATCAATTTAGGACAAAAATTATTCGTTACCGGAAATCTGACCTTTCTTAACACTACAATGAACAATAATCA
>DIEU01000062.1 GCA_002418775.1 Firmicutes bacterium UBA5766 | reverse complement strand
TGGAAAAGGATCTGGCAGCGGGGCAGTTAACCCGGGAACTATATAAAAAGGCAAAAATTCTGGGGTATCCAGATAAAGTTATTGAACGTCTTTCCGGTTGCAAAATCGAGCAGCCGATCTGGTCTTCTTATAAAATGGTGGATACTTGCGCTGCTGAATTTGAGGCCGAAACCCCTTATTTTTATTCCACCTATGATGAGGTTAATGATGCCGGGCAGTTTATCAAAGCCGGAAATAGCGGCAAAAAAACCATTATTGTCTTTGGTTCCGGACCTATCCGGATAGGTCAGGGTATAGAATTTGATTATGCCTCCGTGCATTGTGTGTGGGCGCTGAAAAGAGCAGGTTATGAAGTAGTAATCGTTAACAACAACCCGGAAACCGTATCTACCGACTTCGATACGGCTGATCGCTTGTATTTTGAACCTCTGACCAGCGAGGATGCTTTGAATATAATCAATACTGAGCAGCCTTTCGGGGTAGTTGTCGCCTTTGGCGGACAGACTGCCATCAAGCTGACCAAGTCCTTGGAAGCACATGGAGTCCGGATACTGGGCACACCGGCTGACAGCATCGATGCCGCCGAGGACAGGGAACGTTTTGATTCCTTGCTGGAAGGGCTATCCATTAAACGTCCCCGGGGATATACGGTAATGAACACGGACGAAGCGCTGCAAGCAGCCAATAAGCTGGAATATCCGGTCTTGATGCGGCCTTCCTATGTGCTTGGCGGTCAAAATATGATTATTGCTTTTAGTGATGATGATATCCTCGAATACATGAAGATTATTCTGGAGCATAACATTGAAAACCCGGTTTTAATTGATAAATATCTCACGGGCATTGAAATAGAGGTCGATGCTATCTGCGACGGAGAGGATATCCTCATCCCCGGAATCATGGAGCATATTGAAAGGGCTGGTATTCATTCCGGTGACTCGATCGCCGTCTATCCTGCCTGGAACTTGAGCGGAGAGTTGATTGAACAAGTAATAGATTATTCAAAAAAGCTGGCCCTGTCTTTGAACACCCAGGGACTGGTTAATATTCAGTATATTATACATGCTGGAGAAATCTTTGTAATTGAAGTCAATCCCCGTTCCTCACGGACTATTCCCTATATCAGCAAAGTTACCGGGGTGCCGATGGTTGATCTGGCGACCAGGGCAATGCTTGGCGAGAAACTGACAGAGACGGGCTATGGCACAGGATTATATAAAACACCTCCTTATGTCGCAGTCAAGGTACCTGTCTTTTCCTTTGAAAAACTCACAGACGTAGATGTGCAATTGGGTCCGGAAATGAAGTCGACGGGTGAGGTCCTGGGCATTGGAAAATCCCTGGCTGAAGCACTTTATAAGGGCCTGGTAGCAGCCGGATATAAGATGGTGAAGCAGGGCGGAGTTCTCATTACCGTACGGGACAGTGATAAACCGGAGATTGTTGATATTGCCAGGAAATACGCCGAGTTAGGTTTTACGCTTTATGCTACCGCTGGAACGGCCAGAATTTTGGAACGCTCCGGTTTACAGGTTAGATCAGTTAAAAAGATTCATGAATCAGATCATGATAATACCCAAACCCTTTTGGAAAGCGGTAAAGTCAATTATATTATTTCCACATCCTCCAAGGGCAGGCTGCCCAGCAGGGACAGTTTCAGAATACGCCGAAAGGCAGTTGAAACGGCAATCCCTTGCCTGACCTCACTGGATACCTCCAATGCCCTGGCCGATAGTCTCAAGAGCCGTTATTCCCAGAGCAGCACCGAATTGGTGGATATCAATCATATGAGGAATGAACGTCTCCAACTTAACTTTACTAAGATGCAGTCCTGCGGCAACGATTACATCTATTTTAATTGTTTCCAGCAGAATATTGTCAGCCCTGAATCCTTAAGTGTATATCTGTCCGACAGGCATTACGGCATTGGCGGTGATGGGATTGTGCTGATCTGTCCGTCAGATCGGGCCGATGCCAAAATGCAAATGTTTAATTTGGACGGCAGCGAAGGAAAAATGAGCGGCAATGCGCTCACCTGTATAGGAAAGTATATATATGAGAACAAGATAAGAGTTAAAGACCGGATTTCCATAGAAACCTCAAGCGGGATTAAAATACTCAAACTCTATATTCAAAATGATAAGGTTGATTCAGTCTGTGTGGACATGGGACCGGCTGAACTTAACCCTGAGAAGATCCCGGTGAAACTGCCCGGACAGAAGATTGTGAATCAACCTGTAACAATTGATGGCAAAGGTTATCATATAACCTGTATATCAATGGGAAATCCGCATTGTGTTCTCTTCAACGAGAACTTGGAGAGCATCAACATTGATTTAATAGGCCCGGCTTTTGAATATTCGCCTTTATTCCCTGAAAGAGTGAATGTTGACTTCGTAACGGTTATTGACCAAAATACACTTAAAATGCGGGTTTGGGAACGAGGAAACGGCGAAACTCTGTCGGCCGGTACCAGTGCCTGCGCCGGTGTAGTGGCGGCAGTACTGAATGGTTACTGCAATAAAGACCAGTATATATCGGTCAAACTCAAAGGAGGCGCCCTGATGGTTAAATATACGGATGAGGCAGTATTCATGACCAGCAGGCCGGAAATAATTTTTAAAGGAACAGTGGAGATATAATTATCGAGAATGCTGGAATACCGATAAATCGTCAGGCTTTTTGAATCCCTCCCGGGACGCCGTCAATACCAATGGTTTTGCACTTATCTTTCTCAAAAACTCCTCTTAATTGAAATGTTCCCGGTATACGCTTTAAAATTGCAAAAGTCAGATTTTGTCGAAATATTTTTCAAGGATTAACTCTTAATTTTGTCGAAGATTGTAATAATATGGTTGCAGCGGCTGCCGCCGTTATCTGGCTATATTTATCCTCAGCTATTAAATGACTTCTTTGATAAGTAGGGGGTTTTAGATTGGATGTCTTTCTTATTTTAATAGGCTTAACCGGTTTTATAGTTTCGGCAGTAATGTGCACGGTAAGCTTCTTTAAAAACAAGGCTCGCATTAAGTTCTGGTATATTGTTCTTGTATCTGCTTTTGTGGTCCTTATAATTGGGGGCGCCATTGCCGGGCCTTCTTCTGAAACAAGTAAGGACAACAAACCAACCGAAACTAAGACTGCTATTCAATCCTCGACCCCGGATAAAAAAGTTTCAAGTCCGGTTACAAATGTTGCTCTTAAAGTCCATTTTATTGATGTAGGACAGGCTGACAGTATTCTTATTCAGTCACCATCAGGTAAATCTATTCTTATTGATGGCGGCGATAACGAAGATGGTCCCTTTGTTGTGAAATATATTAAGGCTCAGGGCATTAATAAGTTAGATGCTGTTGTGGCTACTCATCCATATGAGGATCATATCGGTGGTCTTGACAATGTTATTAAGAACTTTCCTGTAACCTCTTTTTATATGCCAAACGTCACTTCAACCGAAAAAACATATAGTGACTTAATAAAAGCCGTCGAGTCTAACAGCAATGCAAAGCTGCAGGTTAAATCCGGTGTAATACTGGATCTGCCTGGTTTAACAGCAAAATTCCTGGCGCCAAACAGCAGTTCATACAAAGATATGCATAATTATAGCGCCGTACTAAAACTTACATATGGTGATACTTCTTTTCTTTTAACCGGTGATGCTGAAAATGTCTCCGAGGCTGAGATGCTGAAAGCCGGCTATAATCTAAAAGCCACTTTACTAAAAGTCAGTCAACACGGAAGTAATGATTCCACTACTAGTGCGTTCTTAAAAGCCGTCTCACCTGAATACGCCGTTATATCAGTTGGTAAGGGCAACAGCTACGGCCTTCCAGCTCAGCAGATACTGGATCGTCTGTCCAGCGCAGGTGTTAAAATTTATCGCACCGATGAAGTCGGTACAATTATTGCCACCAGCGATGGAAAGAGCATTACAATAGATAAAAAAGCATCTTCAATTAAACCTCATGCTCCGTCTGCCTCCTCTGTAAAAACGAAAACCGCCATAACTGAAAATAATTCTGTAGCAGACTTTTTAGATGAGAGATAAAACAGATTAAACCCAGAAAGCAGTATGGCTAAAGGCCAATTTGAACCGTTTGTTTGGCCTTGTCCATAAAAATATATAGTCCCGCAAGCCTTTGCGGGACTATATATTTTAACGGGCGTTTTGCCTCCCTATTTACTAGAAACCTGTTGATTGACCTTTCTAGAAACTATATTTCACAATCAACATCAGTTCATCAAGATTTGTCAGCTGTTCAGCGTTTGAAATGGATAGTGTAAACATTGTGTCCAAAGCAATACTACTGCTGTTTCCTTTATAGAGTAAGAAGTCGGATATCAAAGAGAGGTTTACATCATTCTCATTAATATTTATCGAAAATTCGGCCGGTTCACTCTTGGCCCTGGCCATGAAAATCACATCTTCTATGGCCGCATCCAGTGTTTGAGCCATGTAGGGCAGCCGGAATTTATCAATTTTCAAATCTACGGTTCCGTTTTTCTTTAATAAGTGCCATTCGTTGGGGCAGTCATGTTTTAAATTGATGGCGACGTGCAGGCCTTCCTGGCTAAGTCTTTGCTTTATTTCAGCCAGGCGGTCTTTCAAGGCGGTTTCCGCCAGCCCTCTCAGAGTTGAACCTCCTTCTCTGGCAGTGTATTTTACATGCAGAATGACGTCCGCAATTGTATTGTAATCAAACTGCCTGATTTCCTGCGGAAGCTCCAGTCTCCAGCTGCTGACGGCTCCGGCGCCTTCAAACGGCAGGTAGCGCTCATCCCGGAAATTCAGTTCAAATACTCCGCTGTCGTTTTGCGAATTACTTGCGGCAATAGATTGAATAGCTCCCAGATTGTACGCAAACCGCTCGTCATTGCCCGGATCCTCACCATATCCTGTTTCTGCGGCGTTGTCCGTATTTGTGTTTTTTCTGTATTTATTGCTTACCAAAGAAAGTTTGGCGCTCACAGAAGTATATGGTCCGGTGACGCAAGGCAAACTGACGCTTACGGATTTCAGCCTTCTGAAATACTGACCCGGATAATCCATATCGAACATAGCTTCCGGAAGATCAAAATCGCAAACGCCCGCTGACTTTAGCTTAATCAAAGCCAGGGGATCCAGCATCGCAAGCGAAACATGTTTGGTCAGTTCGTATTCCCGCTTGTTCTTATCCAGGTAGCTGGTTTCCATGCGCTTTATGTCGCATAAAAGATGATCGGCGGTCTGCAATCCTTTTTTCATGCTGTCCCAGTAACCATATTGAATGAATGTGTCATCTCTGCCCAGTTCAAACTGGTAACTTTTTTCCGCTTTTTTAGCAAAATCATGCGCTAATTGGTAGGAACGAAAATACACTGAAGTGATCTGCCCGATCATCCAGTTGTACAACTCCATGTTGGTAAACTTGCTGCGCATAAATTCATCTGTTTTCTTGGCGTTTTCGATCTGCAGCTCGTGATTTCTCAAGTCGGTTTCCGCCATTTCTTTTCTGATTTCTGCTGCGGCAATTTGTTTTTCTATTTGGGCCAACTCTTTTTTAGACAGACGTTCCTGCAGTTTCCAGTCATCATACCGCCTTTCGAACCCGGCCAGAGTAGACGCCCTGTTCGCTTCGTAGGAAGCTGCGCTGCTTAGAATACTTAACACATCCGCTCCTATACCGGCAGCTCTGGAAAACGACGAACCTCCAGTTTGGAAGACTACTTCCGGTGTCCCGCCAAACCCATTAGCGCCCAGATGCATATCAGGAATAAGCGCCAGCGCTCCGGCAACTGTTCTGATAATCTGAGACGCCTGTTGATAATCCTGTGCTTCGCTTAATTTATCCAGATTTAATTGTTCTTTAGAAATTATCTTTTGAATACTCGAGTAATACTTTTCTCTTTCTTCAGTCACCGCCTTCGTTCTATTCAAGATTTCAATCTGTTCCCCGGCTTCCTCAATCGCAAGCTGCTTCATATCCTTAACCATAAGCAGCAGTTTTATTTCCAGGGCGCTGCGGAGCAAAGACAACGCCTCGGCGTCTTTCTTCTCCATAGTCTGCAATAAAGCGTTGCCCAGAGTTCTGACCTCCTGAGTCAATTCGGTCGCTTTCTGGGAAAGTACGTTAAAGCGATAATATGGCGCCGGAGCATTCATGCCGGCAATAACGGCTGATATATCCAGACCCGCGGCTGCTGCCCGTACCAGCATGCCAGGATCGATGGGCGGCGCGAATAAGGCCAGGCTTCGTTCCACCCCGTCAATGTTCTGACAATGGCGAATCTTGAACAGGCGATCCGCAATACGGTCCCAGTATTCCTGTATCTTATCGTTTGGGGGAATGCAGAAATAGAGCATGGACAGGGTGATTGGAGCAGGAGGCAGTTCTTCTCCGCCTTCAGGCAATGACGATAAGCCGGGCAGGATATTCTCCAGTTCAATCAAGGCGTTACCAAAGGAATCTATTTTGCTCTTGATCTGATTATAGGTTTCATAAGGTTGTTTAATGACCGGCGGCACGACTCTGGGTTTGGGACCCAGCAGTTTATCCGCCAGAATATACATCTGCGTAGCCTGTGCAATTGATTCCATGGTATCCTGTCTGAATAAGTAGTCGCCCCATTCGGTAAGATTGTCGATGTATTTCATTAACAAGGCTTTCTGGTAGGCCACCGGCCTGAAACGGGCCACCACATGCGGCTTGAACGGTTTGTTCCGCCATTGTTCGATAGCTGCTTCCAGTTCTTTTATTTCAGGCGTACCCGCATCGGCAACTTTATACATCAGATTATCTATCAGTTGATCTTCATATTCTTCGTCGTGAGTGAGGTAAAACGGTTTGGTTATCCAAAATTTCTGCGGCGCCGGACCATCCAATGCGCCGGTGGGATTAAACATAAAGTGGAACCAGGTCAACGCTTCTTCGTACCGCTGATTTTGGGTCAGCCGGGTGGCAATTAAAAAAGGCAGGTGAAAAAACAGCTCCCAGTTGTAGCAGCTGTAGCTCCCGTCAACTGTAAAATCGATATCCTCGACCGGATAAAAGATTATTTCTTTATCCAAGGTTTTGATGCCGTATGTTTTGGGAACAAGAGCTGTGGGCTGATAATAGTTTTTGAAATTAAAATCCGGATTGATATACAGCTGTGTCTCCCGCTTCATTAAGGCAGGGATTCCGTCTTTGTACAAAGCTACCCTGAGCGGACAGACCAGGGGATGATGCATGTTCCTGAATCCCTCACCATATTTTAAACCGGCATAGATCTGAAACTCATGCACGATTTCCAGGGCGTCATCAATAATCTCAGCCTTTTGCTCCTCAGTTGGAGAGGAATTTGCTTTATATTTTTTATAAGATTGAATAAAGGCGGCAATATCTTCGAACAACTGCAGGACATCTGAAACTGTCCGTTTTATATTCTGGTATTCAGTCTCCCCTGACCCGGAAATACTTATGTTTTCCCCGATTAATCCGTCAGGCTTATTAACCTGGGCTGTCTTTTCGTAGAATCCGGGTACAATAACATAAGAATGATTGCTGTCTTCCATATAATAAGGAAGCAAGGTCCCCAGGGGTATTCTCGCATAACGTAATATAGCCTGAACACTGGCTGTGTTTTTTTCCATATTGGCATAATTAATTAAAAAAGGCCAGGTGAAAGCCAGAATATCAATTATAGTCAACTGGTGCGGGTATGTTAGTCTGAATATCCCCGGAGTCTGTAATAACAATTCGTCTATTTGTTTGCCGGCCAATATTGAATGTTCACCTAAAACAGCCAAGTCGTTTTCAACGTTTTCCGTCTCTATATAACGCTGGTTAATTAATTTGGTATCCGGAAACTTGGGAAGAAAATCGAAGGTTAACGGAGTGGCCGCAGGGATAAAATCAGCCAGTTCGGGATACCCTTTGCAGCCTGTAAGGTTAAAGGCGCCTGCCAGCACTTCATTATCGAACTCTTCTGATTTAATTGTGTTATAAATAACAATTTGCTGCGCAAACTCATTGTAAAAAAGCTTGAAATTCTCTCTGGGTATATCTTCAGAAGTATAATAATCCTGCGGCGTCATGATGGCGTCCGCTGATATTTTTTTCGGCTGCCATTTTTGATTGGCGAATTCACTGATGGCCAACTGAACCTTGAGTTTACGCTTCGGCTTGTCTACAGGCTGCGGATCCGTTGTACTCTGATTGGGCAGAGTGTATTTCGGCTGCGGTTCAGGTTCCTCGGAGAACATCGGCCAGGCCAGGCATAAACGGTGATTGCGCATAAAGGCCAAAAGGTGGTTGCCGGTAATATCCAGTTCCACTTTTTCCCATGGTGTCCAGTATCGTTCCTGCTCGAATCTGCGGTAATAATAGAGCGCCGGATCACCGCCTTTGGTCCTGGCAAAGACATGCATAGTCTTTATATCCACCTGGTACCATGCAGCCACAACTTCAAGGAAAGATATATTGTCCAGCTTTTCCAGGTATCTGATCAGGGCTTGTTCCGCATTGTAATCTGTGAGCTCATTTTGCTGCAGCTCATTTTCCATTTCAGTAAATAAGAAAGATTTATCATCTCTAAGTTCTGCTTCAATCCAGTTTTCGGGATAGAGGAACACTTTTCGGTTGGCTTCCCAGACACGGTAATTTTTCATCCATTTCCACTGTTCCCAGCCCGGGTCATCTTCCACATTTGCCGCCGCTTTAGGTTCAAGTCCCATCAGGCAGCGCTGCACAAAAAGCTGAACGGCGCCATGTGACTGTACAATCCTGGACGATGGCATACCCGCTTCCATCTCTACATCTATCAAGAAGTGGTCATATAAATCATTGGTATCTTTAAATTCGGGATTGACGGCCAGCAGGTAGGCTATCAAGGCATTTCTTTTTTGCGGGCGGATTGAGTCCATTATTTCCTTGAGTGTACTGAGCCAGGTGTCCTCATCATAGCGGGATTTGAGGGATGTACGCAGTTGTTTGGTTTCCTCCGCGCTCAGAACCGGGTCAATCAAAGCGGCAACCTGTTCCATGACGCATCCCAACTTCCGTAAGTATTCCAGGCATTTGGTTATCGCTGTCCAGTTTTGGACATGGCGATAATACTCCAGACTGAAGACGGGACAGAGGTGTTTGGCTGCCGCTGTTACATTTTCTTTATCATAACCGATTAGCAAAGCAAACTTTTCCAGGTACTCTTCCTTTGTAACTGTGCTGCCGGGCAGGAGAAGCTCCAATACATTGAAGAAAGTAACGGGATTTTCCGCATCGGCGGGGTTAGGTACAGGAGTGAGTGTTTGAGCCAGGGAAAGGAATTGGGTAAAATCAGCGTACTTTTGATAATCAATAGGTGCCTGCCCGGTTTGGCAGGGAATAGCGTCCAATTCTATCCATCCCAAATCGGCGTTATGGTTTAAGTACCACTCCAGTTCGTCATTTTCCAATTCTAAAGCGTTAACCAAGGGAAGCAGTTTATGCAGCAGACGCAGGGACTGGAACTGCTTCGGGAATGCGGCGGCGTCCAAGGAAGGCAGGACCGGTATGGAGTGGGTATTGTCGGTATCGATTATAGCATCAGAGGACAAGACTTCGCTTAATAGGTCGTTTCCGGGCGCAGCCTGCTTCAGTTTTCCATATTTCAGGAGAGTATTTATACATTCGGTATCCGCCTTGAAGGTGGCGGCAAGCTGCTCGGAGAGTATGGTTTTTTTATCCGCTGCATACCGGTAAGCCGTTAGGGCCTCCATAAAAGCCTGCAGTAGGGCATTCCGCTCTGTTTCCAAGACAGCATCAGAAGCTGCCTCCAGGGAATCTATGCAGGTTAAAATGCTGCCTATGAAACCTGCATCCAGGAATGGCCCAAGTTTGCCTGTAATCATCAATTTGGCGGCTGAAGCCGGCTCCCATTGCCGGTCAATAAAGCCCATCATGTTTTGAACATCCGCTTCACTCAGCCCCGGATTTTCCGGATAGTCTTCACTGTATTTGGGTAGTTGGGACAATAGCGCCTGCAAGCTTTCTTTTTGATCATCGGCGGATAAATCAGGATTGAAAGGAGATTTATTGCCTGAAAAAGCCCTCTGGAATTCTTTTTGTAGTTTTTCCAGTACTATTTGTATTTTTTCATCTTTTATTTCCCGGTCAAGCAAATTGGAGGCATCATGCCTGAGCATAAACTGCAGATCGGCGGCTTTTATTGGAGAAGCCTGAAAGATTCGTACTGCTTTCACAAAATCAAGCGTCTTTTGAGGCGCCTCCTGTATATTAATCCCTGTTAATTGAACCAGAATAATAAAATCTTCAGCTTTAATCTTCAGTTTGCCCATTAACCGTGAAGCTGCAAACAGGTAACTGAGATTGGCAAAGGTCACATGCCCGTCCGGTAAGATTTTGCATAAAACAGTTAAATCTTTTTCCGAAATTTGCAGGCAAACCGCAATACTGGTCAGGCAGTTTTCTAAAAGCTCAGAACCGCTGTCTGTTATTTCGGGCAGTAAGCGTTCATCGATAAAACCGGTCTTGGCTTTATTCAAAAATACCTGGTAATAAAGAGGTTTGGGCGCATTATCAAAGTCGAAGAAGCGATGGGGTAGTTCACTGTAAAAACCGGCCAGCTCATCCTGCTTAATTCCTGTTTCTTCAGTAATTTGAGTTAATGCCGCCATGCGTATCAGACAGTCACCGAGATGGTTTTGATCAGTGCTGTGCTGACAAATTATCTGATCAAGGACCTCTAATTTCAGCCCTGTCTTTTTCTGCAATCTAAGGAACCGGTGTATTCTATCCAGCGCTGCGATATCAAGATTAGCTATTTCTTTTTTAGTAAGATCACTGGAAAGCACAGGGTTTGCGGCGGAAGAATCGTCATAATTGTGTAATATGAAAAGCTTCTGCTCCGGGTCAATAAAGTTGAGACAGAGCAGTAAGACCAGCTCATTATAAGTAAGGCCGGTTTTGTCCAGGAAATGGTCCAGTCTTTTCATGTACTCCAAGATGCCGCCATAAACAACGGGATCTGTATCCCAGTGTGAAGGAGTATTCCAGTACAACTCCTGATTGCTGATCTGCGGGCGGGGATTGGTGATTAGATCACGCTCTTCGTCGGTCAGCCCCAGTATTTCCGCCGCAATGCCGCTGTCAGCCGGGCTGCCGGAAACCTGGAAAGCAGACATTAATTCGGCGCGGGAAATATTAAAACGGGAAAAATAAGCCTTGGCCTCGACATGGTTCAAATCGAAAGGAAGTTGGAAAGCAAACTTTGCGCCGGCCAATTCTTGATAAACCTGGCCGTTCACATACTCCGGCGCAGCATCAAGTTCCCCGGCAGTGGAGTATGTTTGTCTTAAACGTTTCACACGCCAGCTGCCCCCGCCAAGATCGGTAAGTTTGCAAACGGCTTTGTCATCACGAAGATATTTTACGATTGGTGGTAAAACAGCCGGGGGAGGATCAGATATTTCCGTATCAAAAAGCTGTGCGTTTTCCGTAAGGGGAATATCAGCCGCTTTACAGGCGGCCAAGAGATCGGCAGAAACCGTTCCGGCGTCAGGGATGGGCCCGTCGGAGAGGACCCCGCTGTAGGTAATTCCTGTATCCGGAATAATGGCTTCTTCTAATTGTTCACAAACCAGATCAATATAAGGCACAGGTGTTTCAGCATTTTCCACCCCCAAATCTATATCTCCCAAATCAGGGCGGCGTTCGAACAGTATTTCCTTCGCCAGGCGGTTGCGGTTTTTCGGCGTGGTGGTTAGGTCTGTTACGATTCTATTGTCAAGAAACTCCAGAATCTCCACCAGGTAAGCGGCGGGACTGAGTACGGAACGTCCATGCTCACAGGCAAAGCAGTCTTTAAGTTTAAAAAGCGACTTCAGGTTGGGGAAATCCTGACTTACCGCTTCGAGCTTTTGGGGAAGTTTCTTTTTTTGCAAGGCCGGTACGTCCATGGCCCGCATCATATCCTGCATGTTGCCGGCAATCAGCATGGAAGCTACAGTAGTCTGCTCAGCCTTCCGGTAGATGGCTTTGGCTTCTTTTTCCTTTATTCCGGCTTTGGGCGCAACCTCTTTCAGGAACCTGGTCTTACCCAGGGCTGTTATTCTGTATGCCGATCGGACGTTGTTTTCCAGCAGGGCGTTGGTTTTACCATAGTGAGGGACTAATTTAAAAACACGCTGCATAGTTTTTAATTCTTCCCGCATAGATGAATCTGTTTCCGAAGTTAATTGCTTCTCTTTCAGAAAAAGATCAAGGTTATGGCTTTGTAAATCGAAATCTTCATGTTCTGTTAAAAAGTCTGCGATTGCTTTTTGATTTTTGTATAAAGACTTTTTCTCACGTCCTAATTGAGCGGAAAACGCAGCCGTAGGATACAGTTTCTCCATTTTTCGCGCCAGTGAAGAAGCCTGTATGCTGATAACTTTTTTATTCAGTGGTTTGCCGGCCAAATTAATTTTATCTGCTGTCTTGGTAAGTACATCCTGCCAGCCTTCTTTATTCAAGTAAGCCAGTTTCCGGATATCTTCCTTTTCCTTAATTTTCAGTGATTCTTTGACTTCAGAGATAATCGTTTTTTCAAAACCAAATAACTCACCGAGCATAACCGATATTTCCGATACACCCGCTGCTTCGGCATCCGGATACACTTTATTATCAGACATTGATTTCAAGAAAGCGCTTAGATCGTCCTTATTTTCTGTGAACAGCTTTTCCACGGCTGATATTTTATCTTCCAGGACAAAATTGCTGATCAGCCCGATAATTTTTTGCGGGCGTTCATTTTGATAATAGACGGAAGCCTTATCCTTGTATTTCTGCAGTTTGGTATAATTATTTTTGCATTCTTTTTTCGCATTGGAGGAAACGATCATTTCCTTCACGGCAGTATCTACGTCCTGTTTAACTGTTTTCCAGTCAACTAGGGCGAAGTCATAGAGAAGAGGCAGGATCTCCGCATTTACATCTGCATTGAACCTGACAAGGAAAGACCCGGATGCGCTGCTTTTCAAAAAAGTGTCTTTGCGCAGGAGGGCATAGAAAAAATCGGCGTCAATCTTCGATGCGGCCTGCAGGCGGTGGGCAATAACAAGGCGCTCTATATTTTCAGCAGGCAGGCCGGTTTTCCTGGAAAGGAAAGTTATATCACGGTGCTGCTCATTTTCCTGTAATTCAGTAAGAGGAACCCGTCTAACGACTGCATTAATTTCTTCTAAAACAGAATCATAATCCGCTGCCTCGGGTTTAATATCTTTTTCAATAATAATATTGATCTCTTCTCTGTCTGAAGCGTTAAATCTTACAATATCCAACCCTGAAGAGAACAGCAGATTTTTCTTTGTCTTTGTGAATACTTTGACGGTTATATCGTCCGGCCGGCTGCTTTTCCATGTAATCTCGTATTTCCCTTTTTTATCGGTTACGGATTCACCCAGCAACTCCTCCGAACGCATATCGCGGTCATAAACACAAACTGTCAGATTAGCCAAAGGTTTGTTGCGCTTATCGGTTATTCTTCCAAACGCTTTTGACATTTAGTACCTCCCCTTTTTCTTAGACTATCCAAACTAAACTGCCTATTGCATCCATGAAGGCAGGTGGTCGGCAAGCCACCAGCCCAGGGTTTGAGTATATGCAGGCCTGGATTCATCTAGCACACCGGCGCTTCGCAATACCGATACGGCGCCTTGATCAAGAGCCGTTGCGCCTTCTGCGCCTAAGCCGCTGATGCTGTAATCCCCATGCTGCCCTGAAGGCCGGGTAATCCCCCTCCAACTGTCTATAGCATCGCTCGCTCCCGTAATATTCATTAATCCGCCTACACCTTCATCCGCTAACCGGCCTATTGCATAACCGGCGGCGCCGGAACCTGCAACAGCAGCGGCAGGGCCCAGGGCGGCGGCGCCGGTCGTCAACGCTCCACCAACGGTAGTAGCGCCGGCAAATTCCAATCCTGCGCCTGCCAAAGCAACAGTCCCGACCCCAGAAGAGAAAAAGCCCAGAGCGCTGCTCACTGCATCTCCTCCTCTTTCCAAAACCGGACCTTGCCTGGAAATGGCGTCTTCAAAGCTAATCGCATTGCTGATTACTCCCAATGGAGCCAATACTGCGCTTGCCCTGCTCATTCCCATGGGCAGCCGGCTGCCTACGATGGAGCCAGATGGGCCAAATACTCCAGGAAGCCTTGAGGCCGGCGCCGATATGGCGCGCAGCATAGCATCCCATCCCCTCGTTCCCCCCAATCTGATTGCGGTATTCCCAAAATTAGGCATGTTTATAGTAATCGGATTTACATTTTCGAATAGTCCTGTAGCGCCGCTGACTGCATTATTTGTAGTAGCATTCCAAATCGGATTATCAAACAGTTCCCAATCAGAATCTTCGGAGGATGAGGTTTCTAATGCCGGAGCACATATCTCAAAATATTCAGGTTGAGGTGGAGCAGGAGTTGATACAAGAGCGCGGCATTCTGTCTCCTCAGTTTCATATTCTAAAGAAACCGGCTCCTCTGTGTATTCTTGCTGAGGGGCAGGAGTATAAGTTTCGGGAGACTCGCAGACGCAATTTGATTCCAGTTCTTCCTCCCATAAAAGAGGCATACATGATTGTATTTCCGGATCACATGTACATAAACCGCCGGGGTCATTATTGCGAAGTGGATTATTTTCAACATACCGGAATACGTTCAAACCATCCTTAATCCCCAGCGGATCCGCACTTATCCATCTGCCGAGCCACGGTATGTAGTACCTGGCGCTGTGATACTCCAGGCCGCTTTCTTCATCGCGCTCCCTGCCTGTATAACGGTAGCGCTTGGCGGCAGATTTAATTGCTGTGTTTTTAGCCTGGAAGGCAGTGGCGCCAAAGGGATGGTATTCCTCATAGGATATTACCCTGGCTTCGCTTGTGCCGTCAATTTCCAAACCAATTGAACCAATATGGTTGGACAGTTGATAGCGTACCAGATGTTTTTCTGTGCCGTCATCCACATCGTTGCGTGTCTCTATAATTACATAAAGATGCTGTTCGTCCATAAGACTCAGGCTGGTCCGTTCCAGCCCTGCATTATTACCGCTGTATTTCTGGTAGAATTCATAACCGGCCAGGTAAACCCGTTCTTCTTTACGTTCAGGCGTAAGACCGGCGCCGGCGTGTTTTTCCGTAATTTTACGCAGGCGCTGCCCTTGGTTGTCATACTGGTAATAGGTTGTTTCCGGTGTCCCGTCATCTGTAAGTCTCTGGCGAACGGTTCTGACGACTTCCTCCTTAAAGTTCCAGCCTACTTCTTCCAGGTGAGGCATCGCGGTCATATAACCATGCTGCGGGTGATAAGAATATTGATAATTATTCGTTCCGATCTGTGTGCTGATTAAGCGGTTGGTGTCTGTCTCGCAGCTGTAGTTTCTGGTCCAGTTGTTACCGGCAGCCAGATGCCGGATCTGCATAATGTTACCCGCTTCATCATATTGGAAATTCTGACTGTAGTTGCGCATAACCATGGGATCGTCGGGGTTGAAACAGGCTGAAAAATGTTGATCATGCCAGTTATCATTGCTGTCCAAAGCAAGAGCCGCATCGTTCTCCCTGCCGGAGGCTTCAACCAGACGGTAGAGGGCATCGTAAATATAGCTGGATATGCCGGTTATTTTATGATTATCAAAGAAAACTGCCGGGATATTTTTATCTTCAATATGGGTGATGTTGCCAACCGGATCATAGGTATAATACCAATCCTGCAGCTGGTCGCCGTTACTTCTTTTGGATTCTAAGCGTCTAAGCCTGAAAGTATTTTTATCATAGTAATATTTGGTGACTACATCATTTCCGTAAATGACTTTTTGGCGCTGACCTTTTTCATTATACTCGATATTTTTTATATAGGTTGTGGTAATGGACGCATCTGGATGAACTACGGTTTCTCCTTTAAGAAGCCCTGTATCATTGTAAGAAAAAATAATAATGCTGCTGTCGGGTTTTATTTGTCTGGTAATTCTGCCGAGGGCATCGGTTTTCGAACTGAAGTTAAATTTTGCCGGTTCAAGGTCTGCAGTTAAATGGTCGTCAGTCCAGTTAACTTCAGTTTTATAATTTTTAAACAGTGTTCTGATTGTTAATTTTGGATTTCCTTTGAAGTCAAATTCCGGGGTTTCTACAAGGCCGGCGGTATCAAAATGGCGTACAATTTTACCTCTAAGGTTTTTTAGTTTGGAATCGGGTTCCGCTTCCCCATAGAAAATCCTTTCAAATACATTGTCAAGAGGTATGGCGCCGTCTCCGCCCAACACTGTATTTTGAAGCGGACGGCGCATAATGTCATAGGAATATCGGAACTCAAAACTCCGCTCATCCCATGTGCGCAGCGGCTGGCCCAGTATATTGACGAGCAGCCACCTTTGTCCCGAATCCATGCTTTGCTGATAAACCTTATTGCCCAACATATCATATTTATATTTCGCCACTACATTGCCGCGGGCGTCTGTTATACTGCGCAGGCTGCCTCCCGTGTCCAAATCCGCCTTTGTGTAATAAAATTCGTCAGCCGCTGTTTCCGGATGCCTATTATGTTCCACAGATAAAACCGGTCTTCCCAAAGAATCGAAATATAATAAAGCAGGGGTGTCAGAATGCCGCGCCGCTTGATCGGCGGCCGCCTTTTCCCTGCCGGGATCTTTGCCTTCCGCTGTAAGTTCGGCGTCAATGAGCCGGTTGGTACGATTATTGTACCAGGCTGTTTCCAATACAGTATCATTGCGGTCATAAACAACCTGTTTCCACGAATCAAATTCAACCTTGCTGAACGTACCGTCAGGCATAGCCGTTTTAATTAAACGTCCGAGGGCATCATAGTACAATACCGGTGTGACACCGGTTTCTACAAGCTCTTTTAGATTTTCATACCTGTGTGTTACGGAAAAGTAGGGTTCGTATTTTTTAACGGTTTTACCTTTATTATTAAGCACTGCCCTGCCGCTGCCAATCCAGCGCAGCTGACCGGGCACAAGAGCGGACGTATCTACTTCCAGGAGAGTATAGGTGTTGTCGGCATCAATGCAGACCTTTTTGGCCGTGCCGGGTTCTGCCTGTACCTTTTTCAGCGCTACTTGTCCTATTCCATTGGAGTATTCCAAAGTTATCTGCACAGGCGAATCAGGGTTTTTCTGAAAATGCTCTTCCCGTGCTATAGAAGCCGCAACAACCGGTTCTCCGTTTGTTTGGTATGCGTCAAGGTCATAAATAAAACGCAGCGTTGCTTTCTGCAGCAATTCTTTGGCTGCGCCGATCAACTGTTCTGAAGCCGGAGCATTGAGAAATTCAACTGCGTTTGAAGTGTCTGCCGCAGTTTCAAACTCTGAAATTCCCGACAAATCATCCGCTTCATTTCCTTTCCCGAATAAAGCCGTAGCTTTAACAAGGCCCAGTTCATCGGCAACAGCTTCTGAGATATTGTCGTTTATATCTCTTATCCGCTGTGGAGACAGGGCTCGGAAATTAAAAAGATCAATTGAGGATTTACTGCCCAGGGCATCTTCCACTTCTCGTACATACAGATGATATTTATCGTCATATGTTACTTTTGTTCGGGCGCCATAAGGATCAATATAAGATACAGGAACATAAAAACGGTCCCGCGCATCGGCTGATGTTTCCCCCTCGTTAATATAAAGAGTAGTCCCGGAACGAATCCACCAGTTTTCGTCCCCCTCGCTATGCGTGAACTTTCCTTCCAGCATCAGGGCGTCGTTTACCCTGGTCCCGAAAATATCAGATATCAAAGAAGGAGAGTAAGCCAGTTGATAGCTTTCAAGCTTAAACGCTTTTGACTCTAGTTGGCTCAGAGGTAAGGGAGTTGTAAGGTCGTTCCCCAGGTAAATTGTGCGTATATGCTCAATTAATCTCTTCTGGGTATATCCCGGGTCAGGTTCGACATCCGTTAGGTGGTAAGGTACTTCTACGGCTGCAGATAAAATATTGTCAAAATCTGATCGCCTATAGTAAGGGCCGGTTTTAGCAACCCCCTTAAGTTCATAAGTTCTGGTTCCTGAGGGAAGGCGGAGGCGATAATGCTCATCATTTATGGCATCATTGGTAAAATCATTTATCGTGTAAGTTATCGTTGTTTTATTTTGAGCGTTCCGGGTTTCTGAAGGAAGAAAATCGTCTGCCAACAAGCGGGGGTATACTATTGCGGCAGATTCCAGAACATTGCCGTAAGCATCTATTTTTAGATTGAGGCTGTGCTCTATCCGGGGATCTTCCGTATGGCGTTCATAGCTGTAAGTGATTGATTCGCTTTTTTTAACTGTAAAAACCGCATGCTTATTCTTTCCCTTGGGCTGCAGCAGTTCTATAACACAATTACTGGCTGCTGCAGAAAAAGGTGTTAATTCCCGCCGCCGTTGCTCAGGACTTGCCCCTGACAAAGGCGCATCCTTGGCAAATACTTCGGAACGCAATGCCATACCTTTGCAGGCACGGATTGCCTCCCGGCGCTCTTCAGCGCTCAGATGCTCCAAGTCAATGCTATTTATTCCGGGTGCAGCGATAATCCGGGCTTCGGGTAAGGATAATTCATAATTAACAGCAGAAAAACCCTGCCTGGACATCTCTTCATACCAGTATTCATGCTCAAACTGGTTAAGGATTTTTACTTCGTCTAAAAAGGCTCCCGTATGAAACCAATTTTTGGTCAATACCGGTTCCTGGTGCAGTTCCTTGTCTACAACATTGCTGAAGCTGCCTTTTTTCCAGTGTTCAAAGTATTCCGTATCGGTCTTCTCTGCCATACCGAAGCCTCTGAATTCTTTTTCGGCATGATCATAATAGCCATGATGGTACCGGTATGAAGTTACGAACCGGTAACCTGAAACGATGTCTTTTGTTTCTGACCTGGAAAGGCAGTGAACCGGAAAATGCAGATGGGTAACCCATTGTGTTCCGGCTTTTTTATCTTCGATGTAAAATTGTGTTGAAGGTGTATATTCGAGGGTAACTTCTTTACCCATGTTATTTTTATATTGAGCTAAAAGGAATGGTTTCCTGCCGCTCATCAAGTCAACATACTGCAAAGGCGCATGGGTGTCTTTTTCCAGTGCGCTCGACCAGACGATACAGGGCAGACCGCTGCCTAAAAAATCAACCACTGTAATTTTTGTTTGAGAATTAACCTCCGGCAGTAAGTCTATAAAAAAAGGTGTCGTGCTCCAGGCGTTTCCGCTTTTATTCATCCAACAACCGATCCTGTTTTTCCCCGTATACACAATGTCAGTCGTTCCTGAATCATCAATATCAGCCAAATGGATCAATTTGGAATTAAATTGATCCGGAAAATCAAAAACAGGAGCGCAGTCCATGTTCACTTTAGCCCCGAATTTTCCGTAACCCAGGTTGGGCCAATAGCATACTTCACCGTTACGGATTCTTACCAAATCAGTTAACCCGTCTCCGGACATATCGGCAAGGAAAATGCTCTGATGGGGTTCGGAAAATAAAATACGCGGACCCTCTTCTTCATCAAAAAACTGCGCAGTCCGGCAAGCCTGTTTAAAACCGTTTCTGCCTTCGGACTCAAACCACATAAAAATATTATCTTCCGCAATGAGTATTTCCGGCATGCCATCGCCGTTTAAATCAAGCAGCCGCATATTAGGATCCTGCATGTCAACATTGGGGAAATATTTGAATGCCTGGAATGATTGAAGGTCCCTATCTTTATTTAGCTCAAAAAACCCTTTTATCCCATCGTTAAAACTGACCAGTTGTTTTTCACCGTCGGCGCCCAGGTCCAGTAAACTTGTTTGTCCCCCTAATCCGCTGAAAGAAGGCCTGGGTGAAACCAACCTGGCTTGTTCAAAATTTCCCTGCCCAAGATTGTGCTTATAATACCAACCCTGGGCCTGTTCGCTGAGAATGCCGGATAATCCTTCATTAAACAAGTCTGCAAACTGGTAATTGGGTTCGGCCAAACCAGAAGGCACATGAGCCAATTGCTCAGCGGGAACAGCGCTAACCGAACTGTTCCAGGCATGCTTTTGGTAATCCAGTTCCAGGGCAGGCAATTGCTTGCAGGTATATGTTCCGTCCGCCTTTTTAATATATCCTGATGTTATAACGGATTTTAGTAAACTGATTTCTCCGACAGAGTCATGATTGTACTCAAAACTTAAGGATTTTACTAAGGCTGAACCACCCGGCAGTTCATCAAAATAATGAAAAAGCAGAACCCGCTGACATATACGGGTGGTACGGATTTCGAAACCTGCCTTGTAAAAGGAGAAAGGGTCCGTCCTGAACAGCCAGTCGTTTGACTTTACGCAGGGGGGATCAAATGCGTGCCCACCGTAATCAAATACCGTTTGAAACATGTAGCCGGATTCGGCAGGGAAGGGATCATTGAATTGAAGATATGGACTTTTATTACCGTATAAAACTTTATGCAAATATAGATTGGTATAGGTAATTTTACCGCTTTCAAACCTGTTCCGGCTGCATAATTGAGTTAAATCCATACCCAGTTCATTTTCTTTCAGGTAAAGATATTGGGAACAATTGCCCCTGTCATCAAAAACAAATTCAGGCAGCCATTCGAAAACTTTATTTTCATCCCGGGGATCGGCAATTCTGGAATCTAAGCTCCAGCCAAACAGAGTAATCACGTTGTCCTTCGTGATAACTCTCCATTTCAATTCCGAAGAAGTCTTGCCTGACCACCTTTCAATTCGGGCAAATTGGCCTTCAATTCTAGGCTTATAAAATCTGATCTTAAATAAACCGTCGCTGGAATCCTTTTCGTTTATTTCATAGTTACCCTCCGGATCCAGGACAAAATTATCCTCTGAATCCCTTTTAAACTCCGGCACTAGGTCTTCGCCGCCGCAAAAAAGAAAGGTATCAGAATCACAATCGTCCAGATAACGGGGCAGTTCCTGTTCTGTTTTTCTTTTTATAGAAGGCAAATTCAATGACCAACCCAATCCGAAGATACCGTTTCCAGCGCCGGAGTTATAGGTTAAGCTCAACGCCGGCGCCGAGCCGCGTGCGGGGGAAAAAGGAAGATCCAATGAAAAACTGACTGTACCGTTCACAGCATTAACAGAAAATTTTTCATCAATACCCCTGATGGCGCCGCCTCCTTTGGGTAAGTTTATGGACGGTATTTCGATTGCATTGGATTTGGTCTTGCCTCCATCAGTTCTTAGAAATTTAGAAAAAGATTCTTGCTTTTCGTTTTCCTGGCTCATCGTCACCATCTTTTCTTGTAATTTACAGGTTAAACTTTTAAAGGAAGGTAAAATTCATAAAGAACAAATCAGCTTATCCGATTAATATTGGTATGCTTTTGGCTATTCTACAATATGTTACCAGATCCTTTTTTTAATTTTTATTATAAACGAAAGGATCTATTTTGGCCTGAAATTGGGCAGAACCTGCCAATCAGTTTACGTGTATTGAATTAAAACAATTTATATATTATGCTGTAAAGTATGAGCTGTATGGGATATTAACAAAAGTCTTCGCAGTAAAAATGCAGACATTATAGACAGATAAGGAGATAAAGGCGCTATGTTTAAGGAAATCTTAGAAAATGTAAAAAAAAACAATCCCGCTAATACACTGTATTACCAATTATGTAACTGTAAACGATTGCGCAAATATACTCATTGCTTGCGGCGGAGCGCCCATTATGGCTGATGACGCAGGCGAGGCTGAAGAGATGACTTCAATTTGCAGCGGACTTGTGATCAATATCGGAACGCTTAACAAAAAAACAATCCAGTCCATGTTTTTAGCGGGAAAGAAGTCGAATATGCTTGGCCATCCTGTAGTTCTCGATCCTGTCGGAGCAGGCGCATCAAAGCTTCGTACAGATACGGCGAATAAACTTCTCGATGAGGTAAAATTTACTGTTATCCGCGGCAATATTTCGGAAATTAAGACGCTGGCAATCGGCAGCGGAACAACTAAAGGCGTAGATGCCGATGTTGCCGACATGGTTACGGATGAAACCCTTGATAATGTGATCGCTTTTGCAAAAGAGTTTTCCAGAAAGACAGGCGCTGTCATAGCTATTACAGGCGCAATTGATCTTGTTGCCGGTGAGAATATGGCATATATCATTCGCAACGGGCATCCCATAATGTCAAAAATCACGGGCAGCGGATGTATGCTTACCGTTATGACAGCCGCTTATGTTGCCTCAAATCCCGGCAGCGTCATTAAAGCGGCGGCGGCAAGTGTTTGCGCGATGGGACTTTGCGGCGAACTTGCCTTTTTAAAATGCAAAACAGCCGGCGGCGGCAACTCAAGCTACCGCAATTATTTGATCGATGAAGTATACAACCTTAACGCCGCGGATCTGACGAGAGGAGCGAAATATGAAGTTCGATAAGGATTCAATGATTTTATATGCCGTAACCGACCGTACATGGCTTGGCAAGCGAAAGCTTATTGAGCAGGTAAACGATTGTCTGAAAGGCGGCGCAACCTTTATTCAGCTTCGTGAAAAGGAACTTGATTATGAATCCTTTCTAACAGAGGCAAGAGAAATAAAAACCCTGTGCCACAAGTACAGTGTTCCGTTTGTCATCAACGATAATGTAGATATTGCCGCTGCCTGTGACGCTGACGGCGTTCATGTCGGTCAGAGCGATATGAAAATAGATGATGTAAGGGCAAGACTTGGCAGGAATAAAATTATCGGTGTTTCTGCTGTAACAATAGAACAGGCAATCATCGCCGAGCAAAACGGCGCCGATTATCTTGGTGTCGGCGCTGTCTTTTCAACTTCAACAAAGCTTGATGCGGATACGGTATCCCATAAAATCCTGAAAGCAATCTGTGACGCGGTTTCCATTCCTGTGGTCGCAATCGGCGGTATAACTTCACATAACATACTTGAACTGAAAGGCACAAACATTAACGGTGTGGCCGTCATTTCGGCAATATTTGCACAGCCCGATATAAAGGCGGCAACCGAAGAATTATTACTGTTGTCAAAAGAAGCAGTGTCGGTATGAACCTTCCAGGCGATAAACGGACACAACCTGCTTGCTGCAAAACTGTCCCAGCAAGGTATCAACTACGAAATGAAGGAGAACGACTTCTTAAAGATTGACGACTGGGAAAAGCTCAAAGTTTATCGGACCACATCCGTACCGAAGACCTGCACACGGAATGAAGAAACTTTTTAAAATCTCCGATCGCAAGGCTTTAAACAAATAGACCTTATTGGCTTACTGCAAAACTAGGGTAGGGCCTGGATTCTGCCATGCTCAACTCTCAAAAGCAACCTGTTGACAGTTTAACCAATAGAGTGTAAAATATCAATGTAAGTGAAATAATAAAGGTGGAGTAATGATAGAAAAACCTGTTCTTTCAACCGCTGGGGATAAAGGCGAACTAAAAAAGGGAAAGGCGAGTTTAATCGAAGAGATTATTCAGTTCCAACGGCAGGTCAACCGGGCGCTGCGCCAGGGAGAACTCAACGTCTGGATGGAGCTCAGCCTTACTATTGCCCAGCTTAAGAGCTTATTCTTCATCTCCAATGAGGGGAACACCAACTTCACCAGGCTGGCACGGGCACTTTGCGTCACACCGTCAAATGTGACCGGTATAGTTGACCGCCTGGTGGAGCAGGGGCTGGTGAGCCGGCGGGAGAATCCCGAAAATCGTCGCGCCCTACTCCTGCAAACTACTGACAGGGGCGAAGCACTCATAGCCAGTCTAAGAGAAAGAAAAATAGGGCAGTTATCTGAACTACTATCTTGCCTCAATGAGGAGCAGCTCTCCACCCTGGCTCAAGGGTTGAGATTTCTGGCTGAAGCCACGGAGGTTCGTCAAGATGAAAGTAATAGGTGTACATGAACTGACCAGGGTCTTCGGTAATGTTGTCGCCGTAGACCACATCTCATTTGAAGTCGACGAAGGGGAAATCTTCGGCCTCCTTGGTTTAAATGGGGCCGGAAAGACAACCACGGTATTGATGCTGGCAACCCTGCTTAATCCTGATTCAGGTACCGCTACTGTATTTGGACACGACATCTTAAAGGAAAAGGACAGCATTAGAAGATCGGTGGGAGTGGTTTTTGAGGAGCAGGCGGTTGATATCTATCTGACCGGCAGGCAGAATCTTGATTTCTACGCAATGATGTACAACTTGCCGAAGAAGATAAGGGGGGAAAGAATAGCTGATGTTTTGAATACGGTAGGGTTGGCAGAGCATGCCAATGTGAGAGTCAAGGATTACTCCGGTGGTATGCTGCGGCGGCTCGAGATAGCCAGAGGAATGCTGACTCAGCCCAAGGTTCTATTTTTAGATGAGCCAACAATAGGGGTAGATGTTCAGACAAGAAGGTATCTGTGGGACTATCTCAGGAGGGTGAACAAAGACTCGGCCATGACCATTTTTCTGGCAACATCTTATTTAGAGGAGGCTGATTACCTCTGCAACAGGGTAGCACTGATGGATGAGGGAAAATTGATTGTGACAGGGAGGCCTGAGGAATTAAAATCCTCTATAGGCAAGAATTTAATCTCGCTCAAACTGACAACCGGACTAAGAGCCGATTTTATAAAGCTACTTCAGGGGTTCGATTATGTCGAGAGGATTGAGGAACGCGATGATTTACTGGAGTTCAGTCTGAAAAACGGCAGCATAGGAATACCTGAAATAGTACGGCTTGCCCGGGGCAACGGATTTACCATCTCCTCCATCAGTTCGCATAAACCGAGTCTTAATGATGTTTTGCTGCATTATACCGGGAAGAGAATTGAAGGAGAATGAGATATGGAAAATGTTATAGAAGTTAATGAACTCACCAAGGTGTTTGGTGACCTCGTGGCCGTGGACCACATCAGCTTTACAGTCAAAAGGGGGGAGATCTTTGGACTTTTGGGACCTAACGGCGCCGGAAAATCAACTACTATAAAAATGTTGACCACACTTCTACGCCCAACCTCTGGCTCGGCCAAAATCTGCGGCTACGATGTGGTAAAAGAACGAGACAAGGTCAGAAGTTGCCTGGGAATAGTCTTCCAGGACAGGTCTGTTGACCGCTACTTAACGGGCAGGCAGAACCTGGATTTTCATGCCAGAATGTACTCCATGAGCAAGGAGGAGAGAGAAAGAAAGATTGAAGAGGTTCTCAACCTGCTCGAGCTAAAAGGGAAGGAGAACGTTCTTCTTAGCAATCTTCCCGATGGACTCAAACGTAGATTCGAGGTAGCAAGGGGCTTTATGGCGTACCCCGAAGTGGTATTCCTTGATGAGCCCACCATAGGCTTCGATATAAAGGCAAGGATGGATTTGTGGGACCAGATCAAAAGAGCAAAGGAGAAGGAGGGTACCACGGTAATACTTACCACCCATTTCATAGATGAAGCTGATTACCTCTGCGACAGGGTAGTAATCATCGATCAGGCAAAGATAGTTGCCCTGGATACCCTCGATAAGCTCAAGGAAGCAGTGGGAACTGATTTAATTTCGCTTGAGATTGCCAACCACGATAATAGTGCCTTTATAGAACGGATAAAGAAACTCGAGTGGGTAAGGAGTGTCGAGGAATATGACGGTTCACTAATGCTCTCTGTAGAAGGCCATGACGGCAGGGTGCCTGGACTTATAGATTTCGCCGATCAAAATGGATTCCAGGTTCTCGGCATCGATGAACATAAACCCAGCTTGGAAGATGTCTTCGTGCTCTTTACCGGCAAGACAATAAGAGAGGCTGAGGGAAGTGGGGGAAGTAGTAGGGCAATAAGAAAAACAAGAAGGAGGAGGAGATAAAAAATGGCGGTAGAAACGACGGTAAAAGCAGGAGAGAAAAAACCACTGATAGAGTGGACGCCGATTTCCAGTATGTGGTTCAGGGAGATGATCCGCTTTCTCAATATGAAAACCCGGGTTATCAGCTCCTTCGCCGAGCCATTTTTATTTCTTGCCCTTCTGGCCATTCCTTTCAGCCGTCTCATGCCCCCGGGAGCTGAGGAGATGATGTCGCAGATGTTTGGCGGTTTAAGCTTCTTCGCCTTCCTCGCTCCAGGCATCGTCGGCATAGGTCTGGTTAGCAGGGGGATAATGGGAGGGGTAACCGTAATTTGGGATAAGGAGTTCGGATTCCTTAAAGAGGTGATGGTGGCGCCGGTCCGGCGGATTTCCCTGATGATAGGCCGGAGCCTCGGCGGGATGACCATTGCTGTAGCCCAGGCGCTGGTAACAATCGGGGTAGCCTCCCTCTTTGGCATCTGGTATGGCTTCCAGGTTCATAGTGCCGCCGGCCTTGGGCAGGCACTCGTGTTCATAATCCTCACCTTCGCTACTTTCATCGGGTTCGGCATAACCCTGGGTGGGATGTTTGAAGAGACAGAAGGATTTATGTCAATAGTTATGCTGTTGCAACTGCCTTTGTTCTTCCTCTCTGGTGCCTTCGTGCCCATAGGCCAGTTAAATGGCGTTCCTGTCCTCTATCAATTACAGTTTATCAATCCCCTCACTTATGGAATCGACGGGATAAGGGCTTCCCTGACCGGAGCATTCCCTTTCTTTCCGCTATGGGTTGACCTTGTGGTTATCCTCGCCTTCGCTCTACTCTTCTTAATTTTGGGCGCCCGTGCCTTCAACAGGATGCAACTGAGCTAAGCGGCATCCTAACAAGATGGAGTATTGCTGTGAAGATAGTGCCAGGAATTTGGAAGGTAGATAACATTAGGGTGGCTAACAGCTACCTCGTCGTAACCAAAGATACTGTGCTGGTCGTTGATACCGGGATGCCGGGTAGTGCCAGGAAAATCATCGATTTCCTCGCGGGGCTGGGTCGGAAGCCTAACGAGGTAGAATGTATAGTTCTGACTCACGCCGATATCGACCACAGCGGAAGCACTGCTGAGCTAAGGGAGATGACGGGAGCCAGAGTCGCCATACATATCGGAGATGCCCCAGCCCTCTCCGGGGAAAGGAAACTCAAAGAGGTGAAAGGGGTTTTGTCCCCCGTCTTCACGCTGATGAGTAAAATCATGAAATTTCGCCCGGTTAAACCGGATCTGCTTCTGAAAGAAGGCGATGAGATAGGTGGATTCAGGGTAGTACATACTCCGGGGCACACTGTGGGGCATATCTGCCTTTACCAGCCAGGGAATCTCCTATTTGCCGGCGATGCACTCAGAAGCGAGAAGAAGGGTAAGCCAATAGAAATGTCCAAACAAATGACACTTGATATAGAAGAGGCGTGGAAATCAGTAAGGAGGATAGCCGGGCTGGAGTTCGATATCCTTTTACCAGGTCATGGTGCTCCCGTAATCCACGACGCTTCCAAAAAGGTAAGGGAGTTGCTGGGGAATGTCAGTTGAATTCACTGCCAGCTGGATTTTGCCACTGCTTCTGCTTGGCTTTGCCGTTGGCCTCATGGTGACCATGTTTGGTGGCGGTGGCGGTTTTTTCTATGTGCCAGCGCTGACCCTTTTATTCCATGTGCCAACCCAGTTTGCCGTAGCCACATCTCTGGCTTCAATAATTCCCACGACCATCTCCGGCTCGGTCAGCCACTACCGGCGGGGTAACCTAAATATACCTGTGGGAATAGCTTTTGGGACTGGTGGCATAATCGGTGCTTTGATTGGTGCCTACGTGTCAACCCTGATTTCTGCCGCTTTCCTGAGGAAGCTCTTTGGTGTTTTTATGATTATCCTGACCATTCCGATGCTATTTAGTACCCGGAGAAGAGGAAGGTCCGGCGCTAATACCGAAGAGGCTTCACCTTCCCTTACCTGGGCAAGCAAAGCAATGAGTGCTGTTTTTGGCATTCTCTCCGGCGCCATGGCCGGGCTCTTCGGGATGAGTGGGACACCGCCAGTTATCGCCGGATTGTACATTATGGGGCTGCCGGCAGCAATGGTAGTGGGCACATCCGTATTTGTACTCCTTTTTAACGCCATTTTTGGTCTGTTTGGGCACCTTGCACTGGGGCAGATTAATTTGATGCTAACCCTGTTCCTGGCCCTGGGGGCGACGGCAGGAGCATTTTTGGGTCCCAGGTTTCTGGGCAGAATAAAAACCCCCACCCTGGAGAAGGTTTACGGACCACTTTTCATGGTGATGGTCATCGCTTTGGGAGTGGTCATGATTTTGTAACTATTACTACAGCGAAAACTAAAAGTTAGCGGAGTCATGGGGACGGTTCTACCTGTGCTCAGACGCAGACACAGGAGAAGAACCGTCCCCTTGTGTCTTTTGCCCGTAATGTCCGCTAAATCTTCCCGACGCGCTCTTTGGAGTAGTCGAAGATATGCTCCCGCACATTTAAAGAAGGAGACATAACAACCATTTCACCGGTTTCTAGAGGCTCGCCTGTCCTGGGGTGGGGGCCTATACTTTTAACTACCCATTCATTGAGCAACTGAAGGCCTCCGAGGTTTTCTGGAAATCCCCCAAAAAGGTCCCACACCCTGAAGTATATTACCATATGCAGCCGCCAGATATTGTCCTCACGATCACGCCTCATCTTAAAAGTAATTTCACGCAAGCAGGGCTCCGAGGCACGGCTCTCCGGATCGTCGGGAGTTCTTAAGGCAGTGATGTCTTCTGGTTTGGCTATTGTAACAGAGGCTTTGGCATGTCCGAATCCCCAGGTCTGGAACCGGCGGATAACCTCTATAACCTGTGGGACAATCCTTTCGCCATAGGTATAGAAGGTATTTTCCGGCACTAACGGGTTAAGGATGTAGGAGTTGAAATATTCCTCGATTTTCGCGGCAGTAGTCGGGGGCGGGAAGCTCATATGATGTGGAACGATATCGCACAGGGGCCTGATATGAGGCCTTCTGATCCGGCAAACGACAAAATCAAATTCTCTCCGGAGCATCCCCGGGTATGAACCATGCTCCACACGGTACTCATAAGCATCGATATCCCAGAGCTTTTGCTGTAAAAGATACCAGGCCTCAGGCAGGTTTTCAGCGTCAATGTTGACTATGTTTAATAGTTCCATAGGTTGTCCTCCCAAAAATAAATATTAATCAATATCCCCGTCAGTTTTAAGCCGATGTTCCCATCAAAGGCCTGGTAACATCAACGCTCTGGGTGCGCCGGGAACTTTGGCAGCTAAAACAGAAGAGATATCTGTATAAGTGTTTGGTATCTATTATATTCCAAAAAGCGGTATGCGGTATAGTGAATAAGTAAATAAAGAACCTCTACGGCTAATCCGTTGGTCGCTGATTCGAGTCATTCCCGGGACATTTACTCTTAACATTTAGTATCCAAATATTATTGAATTATTTAGCATATAAAAATAAAATAGGAATAGTAGCATAAAACATCTTTCAAGGAGGGTAGAAAAATGGAATGGTATATTTCGGTAATAAAAAAGTATGTTGTATTTGAGGGAAGAGCAAGACGGAAAGAATACTGGATGTTTTTTTTGTTTAATTTAATTTTTTCAATAGCGGCAAGTATACTTGACACATTTTTCCATACCATGAGCGGTCAAGGAATGGGTTTAATAAGCAGCTTGTATTCTCTGTTTGTTTTATTGCCAAGTATTGCAGTAGCGGTAAGAAGATTACATGATATCGGTAAAAGCGGCTGGTATGTTCTTATAGGTTTAATACCTATAATTGGATGGATCTGGGCAATTATTCTACTTGCTACTGATAGTGATCCTGGCGCAAATAAATACGGCCCGAACCCAAAAGAAAACGATCTTACTGCTCCTAGCGGACAACCGGGTATATAATACACAAAAGCGCTCCTAAAGAGGCACTCTTTTTATCATTTGGACAAAACAATGGCGGGAGGATCCCTTCAAGGCCCTTCCCGCCATTCATAATCTTTCGAGCTTCTTAATCTGGACCAATCTAAAACCTGGATATAAACTCCGATCTGGATTTTATTTATAATTTCAATTTATTTTTTAGTAAATATTGCACATGCTCCTCATGCTTATTATCTGAAATATTTGGTTCTGTTCATTCTTGTCTTCATTTTGACCCTCTTGTATTCGTTCAGCTATATCATAATAATGACATTATGATGTCAACAAAATGACACACTTTACGCTCATATATATGTTATATTGGCTACAGTTATCAGGATTTAAAAATTATAAGGGGGTTGCATAATGAAGAATTTAAAATGGCGTAAAGTAGGTATTGTACTGGTCGTGATTGTTTTTGCCGGGATGATATCCGGCATGGCTTTTGCTGCTACAAACGACACTAGTAAACCCGATCTAAATGCTATGTATCAAAGCTTTATATCAAAATTTGCGGACAACCTTGGTGTAACAGATGCTAAAGCGAAACAAGCGCTGCAAGATACGCAAATCCAAATGGTTCAGGATGCTGTTAAAGCTGGAACAATTACGCAGGCTCAAGCTGATAAGAGGATTGAGAGAATTAAGTCCGGGCAATGTTTTGGCCTCATGGGATCCGGTAAACAAGGCGCTAACAATGGAACTGGTCAAGGACTAAGACTGAGGGACGGATCTTGCGGAAATTGCATTAATGCATCAAATTAATATAAACCAATAAAAGAACGTTTAAGGAAAGAGCGGCTTTAAATAAGGACTGCTCTTTCCTTAACATGAAACGTGTATTTTTAATGCCAGTCTTCCCATATTCTTTGTATTATTCTAACCCTAAGTAACTGTTTATATGGGTCAGTGCTAAAATATCGGATAGTTTGGCAAGACAGAAACAAATCTCGAAAGGGGCGGAAAAATCGTACCAGACAGGTGACAAGGATTAAGAAGGGAGGTTGCCATGATGCATAATTTTATCAGCCCTGGCGGTAATTTTATAGTCCGGGGTGACTATTTATGGCTGACATTGCTGATCCTGGTCTTGAAAGTTGTTATCGTAATTGCGATAATTTATCTTGCCATAAGATTTTTAAGCAAATATTTGGGTATCAAAAGTGAAGCTAAAGTCAAAGAAGATTCGGCTCTTATCATTCTTAGAGAAAGATATGCCAAGGGAGAAATTGAAACAGAAGAGTTTAGACAGAAAGAAAAAGAATTAAAACAAAACGCTGAACAGGGCTGAGCATAAGCCATACGGATACCAGCACAAACAATAGTTCCGGAGGAAAACATTGGAGGGAAAAGGTTTTTTTAGGCAGAAGCCAAAGGCAAGCGTGAAAGTCAGCTTGCCTTCTTAATTTCCTTTGCGATAATAATACCTTTTTGTTTAAGACTTGGATACAAACTCCGATCTGGATTTCACTTCCGCTTTGTCAAAAATACTGGCAATATGCTTTTTTACAGTTGAAATACTGATAAATAAATCCCGGGCGATTTTATCGTTCGAGCGGCCTTGCAAAAGCAGCAAGGCAACCTCCTTTTCACGCTGTGTCAGCAGGTAATTTTGCAAAAGTCCTTCCAGGTTTCTCCCCGAGTCGCCGTTCTCCTCCCGGCCGCCGGTGTGAAGCGTTCTGCTGGCGGCTTTAATAAATTGCTCGGCCGGCATAATTTCGTTATTCAGCACGTGAAAACCGATACCGGCCTCAAGATTAATTAATTTTCCTTCGAAACAAAATTCATGCTTATTGATTTTATCATTGATGTGTTTGCAGATCCGGTAAGCCTGTTTTTCGTCAACATCAAACATAACTAAAATATATTCCGCGCCGCCGTACCTTGCTGTCCAGTCACCTTCCTTCCTGCAGCATTTTTTGATCAGTTTGGCTAATTCCTTTATTACAAAGTAGCCTGGCACAGGATATTTTTACAGGTATTCAGGGGAACGAGTTTGGAAGATTCGCCGGTCAGTCGGCTGCAAATCAGTTAGGCATTAATCTTGAACCGGGAAGCAATATTGGTGACAATATAATGCGTTATGTGCATCCCGATGATCTTTCCCTTGTTTTAGGCAGCATACAGAATGCTATAGAAAAGAAGCCGGAATCAATTGAATTCAGGCTTGTAGATCTTGACGGAACTACCTATTACGTACAAACTTCCTGCAAAGTATTGCTGAAAGATAGCAAGATAGTCGGGGTTACAGGTATTCTTTCTGATATAACTGAACGCAAAAGAATTGAAAAAGAGCTCAGGGAATCTGAAAGTAAGTATCGGACACTTTTTGAAACAACCGGCTGCCCGACAGTAATCTTTGAAGAAGATTTGAAGCTGTCAATGGTTAATCATGAATTTGAAAAGATCTCAGGATACACGAAGGACGAAGTCGAGAACAAAAAAAACGTACAAGATTTTATTGTAGATGAAGACAAAGAAAGAGTATTCGAATACAACAACAGGCAAAAGGCATATCCGAACGATTCAACGAGAAATTATGAGTTTAAAATGAATAATAAGCGTATGGATGCAATTAATATCCTGGCGACAGTCAGCACAATTCCTGGCGCCAAGAAACGTGTTGGTACTTTCCTGGATATTACTGACCGCAAACGCATGGAAAAAGCTTTACAGGAAAAAGAGATGTTTTTAAGGCAAATAACCGATAATATGCTGTATATCATAGCCAGAATAAAAGCCGGCGGTATTTTTGAATACATCGGGCCGTCTGTTAGAAACACTTTAGGGTATGATCCTGGGAAACTTGAGGGATCATCTCTTTTTGACCTTGTTCATCCAGAAGATTTGCAAAAAATCAAACGCATATATAAAACTGCTGCTGCTAATAAAAATTCGGTCTCAGTAGAAGTCCGCTATAAACATGCAAATGGCTATTACATCTGGCTGGAAGCATTTGGCAAGTTATTAGTAGATGATGACGAATGTCCAATTGGCGCTATAATCAGCGCACGTGACATAACGGCCCGGAAAGAAATGGAGGAAAGGTTAAAATACCTCAGCCTTCACGATGGCCTGACAGGTATTTATAACCGGATCTATTTTGAACAAGAAATGCTTCGTTTACAAAACGGACGGGACTATCCAATCGGTATGGTTATATGTGATGTGGACGGACTGAAAAATATAAACGATTCACTTGGACATAGGTTTGGAGATATCTTGCTGAAGGAGGCAGCCGCGGTTATTAGAAAGTCGTTTCGCAAAAGCGATATGGTAGCGCGTATAGGAGGCGACGAATTTGCAGTTTTACTTCCGGGCTGCGATTCTGATATTATCCCAAATTCCTGCCGCAGGCTCAGGGATAATATCGCTGCAAGTAATTCCGAAAACTCCCAATTGAATTTAGATATCTCCGTCGGGTATGCAGTTATGGAAACTCCGGGTGACCTAGTTCAGCTTTTTACAGAAGCCGATAAGAATATGTACAAAGATAAAGTTCTCAAATGTGAAAGCATACTGAATGATCATTGCTCTCCGGTTTAAAAGTTTTTATCGATAAATTTATTATTTATTTTGCCCTCAACCCTCCTTGAGTCAACGCAAGGCGGGATTTTTCTTTTCTTATGCTCTCAGTTTTTTATGTTCGCTTCCGCCTATCGTTGTTATGGTTCGTTTAGGCGCTCCGTGCCGGTATCGCCTACGGTTCGCTTCGGACTGAACCAGGCTGCGCTGCTTCAGAAGACAAAGGCAAGGCAGGTGTGAAATAAACCGAAAGTTAGGTTCCCGATATTACAAAGTCTTATCAAGAAACCTTGATCATACTATATGGCCCAGCGATAATTGTATTATTGCCGGGGTAACACAAATGGCTATAATTACATAAACTTACTAATAAATGTAACGCAGTTCCTGCGTCGGGAGTTGTTCTTAGTGAACGAAGCATGCCAGCGCAAAATGGCAAGGTTGTGTGTCGTTGGTCTGGGTTATGTCGGACTGGTCACGGCTTCATGTTTCGCAAGTCTTGGACATAGCGTAGCCTGCCTCGATAAAGACCAGAAAAAAGTTGATCTTCTGTCCAGAGGAATCTCTACTTTTTTCGAGCCTGGGCTGGATGAACTGTTGAAAAACGGGCTGGAAAAAGGCCTCCTTTACTTCACTGATGATTTTAAGACTGCCGTTAGCCAGGCTGAGATCATTTTTATATGTGTCGGAACACCGCCTCAAGAAAGCGGGATGGCGGAAATGTCCCAGGTCGAAGAAGTTACCCGCTCCATTGCCGGCTTCATTGAAGATTATACGCTCATCGTTGAAAAAAGCACTGTGCCTGCAGGTACTTCGGAAAAAATTAGACGAATAATAAAAATGACCGGCTGGAATGCAGACTCATCCTTTGATATAGCCAGTAATCCCGAGTTTTTGAAAGAAGGCTCGGCTGTAAGCGACTTCATGAACCCGGACCGCATCGTGCTAGGCGCTGATAATGACAGGGCCAGGGGAAAACTGCGTGAATTATACAAGGATTTCAACTGTCCCATACTATTCACGGATATACCGACTGCAGAATTAATCAAGCATGCCAGCAATGCCTTTCTAGCTATGAAGATTTCTTTTATAAACCTGGTTGCTGATATTTGTGAAAAAGCAGGCGCAAATATTAAACAGGTCGCGTACGGCTTAGGTTTTGACAAACGTATCGGCAGGGATTTCCTCAATGCCGGCGCAGGTTACGGCGGAAGTTGTTTTCCTAAAGATGTGAAGGCCTTATCAGCTATGGCCGATGCGATGGGCATCAATACCACCCTGCTTAAAGAAATAAGCCGCATTAATGAAAAAAGGATCTCTTTGATTGCTGAAAAAATAGAAGACGCCCTCTGGGTCTGTAAGAACAAGAATATTGCAGTGCTTGGCTTGGCCTTTAAAAGCGGTACCGATGATGTCAGAGAATCTCCGGGAATTAGGCTGATTAAAGAATTAATCAACAAGGGCAGCATCATTTCCTGCTACGACCCGAAAGCAATGGATAACGCCAGGTCTGAACTTGTCGGCGCAAAAGGCCATGTTGCTTTTGCAGAAAGTCCTTACGACGCTGCAAGAATGACAGACGCGGTTGTTTTTATGACCGAATGGCCTGAATTAATTAAAATTGATTTTCAAAAACTGCGTAAAGCAATGAGAATGCCAGTGATTATTGACGCCAGAAACATGCTGGATCCGGATGAAGCAGTAAAGCACGGATTTTTGTATAAAGGAATCGGTTATTGCAGGCACATACAGTAAAAGATATCTCATCCCCGGGAAAAGTCCATATTATACAGTGCTGTCTATTCTTTTTTATTTTCCTGATCCCTGCCTGCGTCTAATGAGCCACATTATAAAGTAATAAGAAACAATCCATATTACAGCGGCATTAATCAGGCTGCCTAAAAGAAAAGGGTAGCCGTGTTCGAACAGTTTATCAAGAAAAAAGTTAAAAGTTGATATTCCCATGTCATGGATATCCAGTCCTGTTTGTATATCCCCAAAAAGAAGCTTTCCTACAAAAATGTCAAGAGCATAAAAAGATGGAACGGCCAACTTAAGAATAACTACTGTAGATACTGCCGCAACTGAATTAACCCTTACAGCGCGGGCAATTAAATAGGATAAAGGTATGCTGATTATGGGTATAGGGAGAAAATCAAACGCCAGACCAAGAGCCACCCCGCCGGCGATCTTTTTCGGGGAATCAGATATATTTAGGATTTTGCTCAGGCAAGAACGAAACTTATTACCTGCCCCAATGAAAAAAAGGTTTTTAAACTTGTTAAATATCCGGTCTTTCCAAAGCTTAATACAGTACACAGCTTGTTTGCTCATTAAAATGTCCCTTATGTTTTTTATAATGAAATCACTGCAGGAATACCATTCCGACATTATCTGTAGATCGGAAGGTTGATAACCAAAAAAAATACTTCACACTTTCTTCAATATTTCTCCATTTTTATTTTAAGTTTATTTTGATAAAATTACCTGCAAAGGATGTCTTTATTTTTCAAGGAAGGTGATAGCTATGCCAAATCTTAAAAGAAACCTCTTATTTATTGCTTTAGCCGCTTTTGTTGCGGGAGTTATGTTTATGAGCGGATGTCTTTTCGCCAACGATCTTCCCCTCTTCGCTCTAAGCAAAGGATCACTGACGGCTAATTCAGCGGACGCATCCGGCGTTGGCGTTATGAATGCTGAAACGGTAGCTGATATAGTCAGCAGCGCCAGCCCTGCGGTAGTTAAAATCGACACATATACTACTCGCAGTGTATATGTAGATCCTTTCTTTAACGATCCTTTCTTCAGGCAGTTCTTCGGCAGTCCTTATGGTCAGACACAAAAAAAGGAGGAACATGGTCTGGGTTCCGGCTTTATCATCTCCAGTAACGGAAACATTTTAACCAATGCCCATGTCATTAGCGGAGCCGGCAGAATTACAGTCACCATACAGGGATACAAAAATCCCTTCACTGCAAGTGTGATCGGCGAGGACTATGATTTGGACCTTGCGGTCTTAAAAGTACAGGCTAAAAATCTGCCGGCGTTAAAACTTGGTGATTCAAACAAAACCAGGGTCGGAAACTGGGTTATCGCAATCGGCAACCCGTACGGCCTTGACCATACTGTAACAGTCGGCGTAATCAGCGCCAAAGGCCGTCCGGTAACTATAGGAAGCCGCAATTACAAAAATCTGCTGCAAACTGACGCATCAATTAACCCTGGAAACAGCGGAGGTCCGCTGATAAACCTGTCTGGTGAAGTAATCGGAATCAATACTGCCGTAGCCCAGGCACAGGGAATTGGTTTTGCCATTCCTTCAAAAACGGCTAGTGATGTCATCCTGAACTTAGTCAGCAAAGGAAAATTGGTTAATTAAACCCCAGCCGAGGCAGAGGCCGGGGGTCAGGCTTGACTTATTATAAAAAAGGAATCTGACTCCGGTTAAAATACAGCAACACTGTCATACTCTTCAACCAGAGAATCCACCAGATCCTTAACAGAAACAATCTTCTCCGCCTTATAAGCATTCGCGCCTGCAAAAGCAAATCCGTGTTTCATTTTTCCCTTTTTAGCATTCATCAAAGCAAGTGCTATACAATAAGGGCTGGACTCACGATTGCAGGTGATTATACAGTGATATGGACACTTATAAGGTTTCTTGCCGCCTGCATTTACATCTTCAATGAACTCATTGATGATAGCTCTCCCAGGCATGCCGACAGGGCTTTTTATAATTCCGATATCTTCTTCTCTGCAATTGATATACGTATTTTTAAATTCTAAAGAGGCGTCACATTCCTCCGTTGTTACAAACCGTGTCGCCATCTGTACGCCCGAAGCTCCGAGCTGAATAAATTTATATATATCTTCCCCTGTATATATGCCGCCTGCAGCAATTACAGGGACAGGTTTTGCCTTCTTTTCTTCAATCATTTTTGCTACACTAATCACTTCAGAAACAAGCTTTTCCAATTTATAATCAGGATCATTAATCTGTTCGTTTTTAAATCCCAGGTGTCCGCCTGCCATAGGCCCTTCTACTACAATAGCATCCGGGGCATGTTGATATTTTTCCAACCACCTTTTAGCGATCAGACTCGCTGCTCTTGCGGAAGAAACTATAGGAACAAGCTTTGTAGCAGTTGGCTTTTGCAAGAACGAAGGGAGATTCAGCGGAAGGCCGGCTCCGGAAAAAATAATATCAATACCTTCCTCTACTGCCGTTTTAACCATATCACTGAAGTTTGACAGGGCTACCATGATGTTTACTCCCAGAATTCCCTTGGTAAGTCCACGTGCTTTTCTAATCTCTTTTCTGATCGCTCTGATATTGGCCTCAAGATAATTTGTTTTAGAATCCGGTTCAGATAGACCAATACCCGCAACAGAGATAACTCCTATACCGCCTTGTTCGGCTACCGCTGACGCCAGCCCGCTTAGAGAAACGCCAATACCCATACCGCCTTGAATAATTGGCAATCCGGCGGAAAGGTCACCTATTTTTAAACCTATCTCTCTCAATGAAACCATTACTGTCCTCCTTTGATTTTAGTCCCTTTCTCTCAAAAACGGGCTGCAGCAACCTGTATATGCCGCAGAACCAGGGCCTGTAACTAATAAAAGTATTAAAAAGACGGCCCTGCCTCTAAAAATAATCTCTTCTTCGACATATTTCTTCCGCCCCAAAGATTACTTTACCTCACACTGAATTCGCAGGTCAATGTTTTTTTAACTCAGTCTCACTCACATGAACCCACTCACCGTCAACCCATTCGTTAGCAATCGCTTTCCCCACTATCGGGAGCGCTTGCTCAATTTGCCCGGCCACCTGCTCCATACCGTCTCTTAGCTCAGGATGCGCGTGGGTGTTCTTGTTACGCATAGCATAAATATGCTTCATTCCTATAAAATCAGCTTTCCAAATAGAGTCGCTTGGAATTGAAAGCATATATGTGCCCCGTATAACGTCCCGGTCGTCGGAATAATCCTTTCTGATATAGCCGAAACCGTTAAATTTATATTCAACACCATTGATCTCTACAATCTCAGGTATGTTTACTTTAGACTTGCTTTCTTGCATGAGGCTTATTACTTCTCCCACACTCATTATCTTTTCATTATAATACTCGCTCTTTTCGCCGCTGGCAAATTCAGCTAGTCTTGACGATGATCTAACAATACGGTTGTTCATTCTCTGCGCATGCGCGTCGAGATCACCCATCCCGGCTTTATGCAAACCGACAGTCTCAACTGTAAAGTCAATAAATCTCAGAATGGTTTCATGACTTCGCTTATAGCCCAACTGTGCGCCATATTTGGTGATCTTTTTCAGCCAATCGCGGATTTGGGCGGTTTCATATGTATCATTATCGGAAAGATGAATGAACCCTGCATGATCGGAATGCCTGGCAATTACTCTGCGCACATGATCAGCTTTCTCGCAAGTGTAGCTCCTTTTAGACATAAACAGTGAGATGATCGCATCGTCTACTCCTGCAACTTTTACCAGCCTGAACTGCATATTTGATTCTCCTTTCATCAATATTCTACTCTGAAAGTACTATCCTGAAAATAAGATTTTCATCCTACTATAAATAATTTGCATTAGGGAGGACAACTGTCTATGTGCTCATGTTCGCGGCCCCCGTAGAGCCAAATCCTCCCGCCCCGCGTAGTGTTTCCGGCAGTTCGTTAACTATCTGCCATTTAATGTTAAACACAGGAATAAGAGCAACCTGACAGATACGGTCCCCGCGACTGACCGTAAAAACCTTATCTCTCCGGCTATTATACATTAACGCGCATACTTCTCCGCGGTAGTTGCAGTCTATGACTCCCGGCGAATTAGGAACCAGAATCCCTTCTGCCGCAAGTCCCGATCTCCCCAGTACGGCAAGCATAAAGCCGTCCGGTACCTGAATTTTAAAACCAAGCGGTATGATGCAGGTTTCACCCGGAAGAATATCAACCGGCTCTATAACAGCGGCGAATGCATCCGCAGCAGCGTCACCACCGTCTTCGTGCGCGTATTTTGGAAGCTCAACACAATGCTGCAAAGGGACTATGTTAATTTTAGCAGAATTGCAGCTCATTTTAAAACAATTATCCCCTCTCGTGTTTCAGTTGTTTTACAGGGCTGAACGCACCAAGCGCGTAGCGGCAACCATATTTTCCAAGGATTTTCTTGCTTCAGGCCAGCCGCGAGTTTTTAACCCACAATCCGGATTTACCCATATTTGACTGCTGTCCAGAACTGCCAATGCGTTGTAAAGATGACTGCAGATTTCTTCAACTGAAGGCACACGGGGGCTGTGAATATCATAAACACCCGGACCGATTTCGTTAGGGTATTGAAATTGAGCGAATGCTTTCAGCAGTTCCATGTTGGACCGGGAAGCTTCTATAGATATGACATCCGCGTCTAATGCGGCAATTGAGTCAATAATGTCATTAAAATTACTATAACACATATGCGTGTGAATATGTGTATCATCACGCACACCGGACGAAACCAGTTTAAAAGCGTTTACCGCCCATTCAAGATAAGCCGGCCACTGTTTGCGCCGCAATGGCAGCCCTTCACGCAGCGCCGGTTCATCTATCTGTATAACCTTGACGCCGGCCGCTTCGAGGTCTGCTACCTCGTCACGCAACGCCAGCGCCAGTTGAAACGCTATATTTTGACGCGGTTTGTCATCACGAACAAATGACCATTGAAGTATGGTAACCGGTCCAGTGAGCATACCTTTGACAGGTTTATCTGTAAGTGACTGCGCATATTTAATCCAGTCCACTGTCATTGCCGATAAACGGTAAATATCACCGAAGATTATCGGCGGCTTGACGCACCGTGTTCCATAGCTTTGCACCCACCCGTTCTGCGTAGACATAAAGCCATTTAATTGCTCTCCGAAGTATTCTACCATATCGTTACGCTCGGCCTCACCGTGCACCAGGACATCCAGTCCGATCTCTTCCTGAAAACGGATTGCCTCAAAGATTGTTTTCTTTAGAAAAACACTATATTGTTCATTTGTGGTTTCCCCTTTCCTAACAGCGGCGCGCATAGTGCGGACTTCGGCTGTTTGAGGAAAAGAACCGATGGTGGTAGTAGGCAACGCGGGCAAGCGCAACGACGTGCGCTGCAATTCACGCCGGACAGAGTAAGCGCTCTTTCGGCGCAGCATGGAGTCGTTAATAGCTGCAATGCGTGACTGTACGGCGGGTTGATGAATTCGCGGGGACTGTCTGCGGTTTTCTACCCATCTTTTACTCTCCAGCAATGCTTCCTTTACCGATTCGCGTCCTTCATTGAGAGCCTTTGTCAGCACAGATATTTCATCCAATTTTTGAACTGCAAAAGCCAGCCAGCCTTTTGTCTCATCATCCATATTACTTTCTTCAGCCAGATCAACGGGACAGTGAATTAGTGAACATGATGGAGCAACCATAATATCTCTGCTGGATAGAGTATCTTTAACGCGTTCCAGTATAGCAAGCGCGGTATCAAGATCAGTTCGCCAAATGTTTCGCCCGTCAATAATCCCCAGTGACAAGCACATAGTCTCCGGCACAGAATGTAATAATTGATCAATCTGCTCAGGCGCCCTTACCAGATCAATGTGCAGCGCCTGCACGGGCAATTGGCAAACCATAGACAACGTATCTTCCAGGCTGTTGAAATAGGAAGCCAGGCATATCCGGGCGGATGCCGCCGCACGATGCAGCCGCGCGTAAACATCAGGGAATGCAGCCAGTACTTCCTGTGACAGATCCAGGGTTAAAACTGGTTCATCAATCTGTATCCATTCTGCTCCGGCGCCTGCAAGCCGGGAAATAACCGATTCATAAACAGGAAGTATCCTGCATAAAGACTGACCCAGCGAAAAAACCCCGTCAACGCTCTTTCCAAGCAACAGGAATGACACGGGCCCGAGTATGACGGGTCGTGTCAATATGCCAAGCGCCAGCGCTTCTTTAAACTCGTCAATTGGCTTGGTGGAAGCCAGGCAAAATGTTTGTCCGGTATGAAATTCGGGAACAAGATAGTGGTAGTTGGTATCGAACCACTTGGTCAGTTCCATTGCTGTAACATCACTTGTTCCGCGTGCCATGGCAAAATACGCGGAGAGGCTGATTGTCCCGCCTTGCCAGCCATATCTTGGCGGTACTGCGCCGACCATAACCGCTGTATCAAGCACATGGTCATAAAGTGAGAAATCATTGGAAGGGATATGTGATATCCCGTGATCCCGCTGCAATTTCCAGCGTTTCTGCCTTAATTCCGCCGCTGTCCTTTTTAACTCCTGTTCATTGATCATCCCAGCCCAGCACTGTTCAATCGCCTGCTTTAGTTCACGCTTGACGCCAATACGTGGAAAGCCCAGATTTGCTGAAATCGCCGTCATAATAATATACACCTCTCTTGTTATTATTGGTTAAAAGTAAAACGGACAAACTAAAACGGGCTCCCCGCCAACTTTTAGATGTTTAGAAGGAAGCCCGTAATAAGACCGCGCATCACTTATTATCAACATCTCAGCCTCCGAAGATGCGAAAATTAAAGCTAATCAGGCAGGTCTTCTGGCTTTCGGCTCAACCTATTCCCGGTACCTTCCCGCAAGTTCCTTAGAGTTTATGAACATTGCAGTGGTTCTCACCGGTTTCGTCCCCGATTACAGCGGCGGGCCCGCGACGGACTTACACCGTCTTCCCTCTTAGTTCCGGATCTCTCCGGAGACCTGATTGCAGGCATTATTCAGTTACATTTTAGATTTTATACAAGGCCGTCCGGCATGTCAAGGCCTGGGAATCTTCAAACCTGTGCTGCCTGGTAATAATCTTGCCTTTGCTCTTCCAACCTGCTATGATTTATGGAAACGGCATCAGAGGGATATGCTTATGGACAAAACTGAAAATCGCGAATCCGTAAAAAAGTATGCGCTGATTGTCTCCACCCTGGCTTCCTTCTCCACTCCTTTTATAGGCAATGCGGTTAACCTGGCTATACTCTCCATAGGAGAAAAATTCGGCAGCAGCGCTTTTATGCTTAATTGGATTGTGAGCTGCTACCTGCTTACCTCAGCCGCCCTACTGCTTCCCTTTGGCAGACTCGGTGACATCATCGGAAGAAAAAAGGTCTTTATCTTCGGTCTGTCAATTTTCTGTATATCATCCCTGCTTTGCGGAACTGCCTGGTCAACGGAATCATTGATTGTTTTCAGAATATTGCAGGGGATCGGCTCCGCCATGAGCTTCGGCACAAACATTGCCATCCTGACAGCCGTTTACCCTCCAAGTGAAAGGGGCAAAGTTCTCGGCATCAACACTGCCGCTGTTTATACCGGCCTGTCCCTTGGCCCTGTAGTCGGCGGTATCTTAAACCGCCGGCTCGGATGGGAATCAATCTTTTATTTTGTCTTTTTAATTGGAGCTACTGTGCTTTTTCTGGCCGCAACCAGGTTAAAAGGGGAATGGATTGGAGCAAAGGGCGAAAAATACGACAAAACAGGCGCTTTTCTTTACATGTTTGGAATGGTCGCCTTTATTTACGGTTTTTCTTCCATTGCCACATCTTCATCGGCTAAATATATTCTCGCCCTGGGATTTTTTATTATTATTTTATTTATTATTCAGGAATTAAAAACCGAACAGCCGATTTTCAACATCAAGTTTTTCAGCGGCAATTTAGCTTTTGCTTTTTCTAACGTTGCTGCTTTAATCAATTATTCCGCTACATTTGCTACAACGTTCCTGATGTCCATTTTCCTGCAGGTTGTTCAGGGATATAATTCGGAAACAGCCGGTTTTATACTGCTCTCCCAGCCGATTATCATGGCACTGTTGTCTCCTTTTGCGGGTTCCCTGTCTGACCGCGTCGAGCCGCGGATTGTTTCTTCCTTTGGGATGGGCCTTTCCACGCTCGGACTTGTCTTCTTTGTATTTTTAAGCAGCGACACCCCCGCATGGCTTTTGATATTGAACCTGATGCTGCTGGGAACAGGTTTTGCCTTCTTTTCTTCCCCCAATACAAGCGCCGTCATGGGATCGGTGCCCAAGCAGTTTTACGGCGTTGCCTCCTCATCACTCGGCACAATGCGGCTGATCGGCCAGGCAGTCAGCATGGCTATTGCAACACTGATTATCGACCTGCATATAGGAAACGCTCAGTTAAGCCCTGCCCTGGCAGATTTATTAACCAGAAGCGTCAAGATCTCCTTCACAATCTTTGCCGCAACATGCTTGTTCGGTATTTTTGCCTCTTTGGCCAGAGGGAATATCAGCATACCGGAAAGCGAGGGCAAGAAAGAAATAAAAACCTAAACACCCATAAAACTGCGCCGCTTAAATCCCCATGTTATGTTTATTTTTCAGAGGGTCATTGATCCCGGGTTTCTTGTGAAGCCTCTCCCGCCTACGCTTTGCTAAGAGGCGGGAGCTTCCTGGTTCATCGA
>DIEU01000021.1 GCA_002418775.1 Firmicutes bacterium UBA5766 | reverse complement strand
AAGGTCAGGGAAATTATGAATCGCTCTCCGAAGAGAAGGAAAACATATTTTTTCTGCTTCAAGCAAAGTGCCCCCTTATCGCTGATAAAATAGGTTGCAAGGTCGGCGACCTTGTTTTAAGAGGTATTAACTCAACTTTCGGTGCGACCAAGCATGGGTTGTGAAGTTTAGCAGGTGGAAATCCTGCTTGGAAAGGCTAAAGCCAAGCCACCAATAGCGAGTCTTGGACGGTTGGAAGTAATTTCAAACGTTAAACTTACAAAGCAAAAAGCTCTGAGCTCTTTTCCCTTGACATTATTCCTATGGATAGCATAAAATATTTTAATAGAGCAGGCGATACACCTAGAGGGTGTATGGGGCTGGGCCGGTTTACCGGCAGCAGGTAAAAACAAACCTGCGGGACTATGAATAGTTACCGCAGGTTTTTCTGTATTTACCTCCAACAAAAAAAAGTAGTTTCTTTCAAAGCTGCCATCTTAAGAACAACTTTTTTTGTGAAGCTTAAAAATTACCGGAGTGACTGAGTTATGACGAAAGATACCATATTATTACAAGGTTTAACTGATGAGCAGGCTAAGATGCTGCAGGAGCAGTTCGGTAAAAACGAACTTGCAGATAAGAAAAAACAAAGCTTTTTCATGAAAGTGCTCCACATTATCTCAGAGCCTATGTTCCTGCTTTTAATAATAGCGGCAGTTATCTATTTTATTTTGGGTGAACCTCGTGACGGCGCAATAATGCTTTTTTTTGTTCTTGGCATCATTAGTATAGATGTCATACAGGAATGGAAGACCGACAGAACCTTAGATGCTCTGAAAGACTTAACAGCGCCGCGCAGTAAAGTAATTCGAAACGGAAAAGAGCAAATGATTCCAAGTGCGGATATCGTCCCGGGTGATTTGATGATTATCTCGGAAGGAGGAAAAATTCCTGCCGACGGAGAGATTATTAGAGAAAATGACCTTTGTGTCGATGAGTCCTTACTTACCGGGGAAGCGGAGGGTGTTTGGAAAACTGCCTCCGGCAGCAAAAGCGGCAACAGCGCCGAATACTGGCGTAAAGATTACTGCTATGCAGGAACAATGGTTATTCAGGGCAGCGCCATAATTCGTGTTAAAAAGATTGGTGCGGCAACAGAGTATGGTAAAATCGGCGCCAATGTGGCATCTGTTGCAGAAAGTCCCACTCTTTTGCAAAAACAGACACGCCAGCTTGTAAAGTTCTCTGCGGGAATCGCTGCCGTCCTACTGATATCGGTTGGTATTATTACATATTTCAATATTCCAGACCATATATTCAAAGACAGAATTATTGAAAGCATTCTTGCTGGAATTACACTTGCGATGGCCATGATACCGGAAGAATTTCCTGTTATTCTGACAGTATTTTTGTCCATGGGAGCATGGAGGCTGGCAAAAAAACATTCTCTAGTCCGCAAGCTTCCCTCAGTTGAAACTTTAGGCGCCGTATCCGTTCTTTGTGTTGACAAGACAGGTACCATCACAATGAATCAAATGACTGTATGTGAAACTTGGGCCATAGACGGCAACGTCAGTGCTTTCTGTGAGTTAATGGGGCTTGCCTGCGAGGAAGAGACATATGACCAAATGGAAAAGGCGATGCTGCTGCATTGTGAAAACCTTGGCATCACCAGAAGTCACTTATTTGGCGGCAGGTTGATTACAGAATATCCTTTTACAAATGAATTGAAAATGATGGGGCATGTCTGGAATCACGATGGCGAGATTATTATCGCTGCTAAAGGCTCTCCTGAGAGCATTCTAAAAATCTGCAGCATGTCAGGGATGGAATGCAGGCGCTCAGAAGAGAAAATGGCCGAAATGCAAAAAAAAGGTTTACGTGTCATTGCTGTGGGCACAATGAAGCTGGACAGTGAATCAAAAATTCCCGCTGCAATTACCGACTGTAGTTTAACACTTCAGGGTCTGGTTGGCTTAGCGGATCCCCCCAGGGATTTTGTGAAAGAAGATATCAGGAAATGTAATGAAGCGGGAGTCAGAGTAGTCATGGTTACCGGAGATAACGGGCTCACGGCAAGCAGCATAGCAAAGCAGATAGGCATGCCGGACAACGATAAAATTATCACCGGTTACGAACTGGACCAAATGAGCGATGAAGTGTTGCGTGACTGGGTGTCTAATGTGAGTATTTTTTCCCGAGTTATTCCCGAACATAAAATGCGAATCGTGAAGGCTTTCCAGGAGAATGGGGAAATTGTGGCCATGACAGGTGATGGAGTAAACGATGCTCCCGCGCTTAAAAAAGCGGATATTGGAATTGCTATGGGTAAACGTGGATCTGAAGTATCCAGAGAAGCCGCTGATTTAATTTTGATGGACGACAATTTTTCAACCATTGTAGATACTATTCAGGACGGCAGAAGAATTTATGATAATATCAGAAAAGCTGTGGGTTATGTTTTTACTATTCACATTCCTATTGCCTTAGCTGCGCTGCTAGCGCCGTTTCTAGGCATAAACCCGGCAAGCCTGTTATTATTGCCGGTACATGTAGTGCTTCTGGAGCTTGTTATTGACCCCACCTGCTCTATAGTATTGGAACGCCAGCCTGCAGAACATAACATTATGGAACGCAGACCAAGAAATCCGCAGGAAAATATCCTTACTCCCGGAACATTTACGAAAAGCATTTTACAAGGGCTGTTTATTTTTGCCGCTTCTTTTATTACTTATTTTGTATTACTGCGGCAAAACCCCGATAACGCTGCCCTGGCGAGAACTATGGGAATCTCAGTGATAATCATAGCAAATTTTTTTTTAGTCCATGTAAACAGTTCGAACTATGATTCTATTGTGCATTCGATGATCCGCCTAGCGAAAGATAAAGTTATGTGGTTTGTCTTCATAGGTACTGTAACAGGTCTTTTTCTAATCTTATATACACCTCTTAGTGGGTTCCTGAAGCTTGCGCCGCTATCTGCCGGTTATTTTTTTGCAGCAGTCGGTATAGCAGCGGTGTCAGTTTTGTGGTATGAAATTGTAAAGTTTTTCATGAGATGAGCATTATTACTTTTAAAACCGAACGAAAGGCAAAAGGATGCTTCCAATCGGACACCTGGCGGGACAGCGCCGGATGGAACTCCACTGGAAGGGACACCGCATACAGGAGCGCCACCAACAGGGACGCCGCCAACGGGTACTCAGCCGGCAGGGACTACGAACGGAGATAATCAAACTTAAGCTCCGTTCGAGGAGGGAAAAAAGGCTTTACTGACGAATTATTAAAGTATACTAAAGATCGACTTGCCTGTATTACAACTGAAATACGGGTGGGTTAACTGGATGGTATGAAAACGTAAACCGGAAATTAAAAACAGGGGGGCCGGAATATGGGCTGGGCTGATTGGGAACTGGTGGAAGGTAACAACTTTAAAGATCTCATTTATGAAAAAAAGTATCACCAGGAATTGGAGGGCGGAGTGACCAGGATTACAATCAACCGTCCGCAAAAGCTGAACGCGCTGACAGCCGACACAATGGATGAGCTGTTCCATGCCTTTTATGAGGCGAACCACGACCCGACCATTGGTGTGATAGTACTTGCAGGTTCAGGAGATAAGGCGTTTTGTACGGGCGGGGATGTTGTACGGGAGGAAAAGGAACTGAGAACCCAGGTTTACTGGAGGTATCCGCCCCCCCAAATTCTAAGGATGTCGAGAAAACCCGTCATTGCAGCCGTCAAGGGATACTGCATGGGAATGGGCAACTGCCTTGCTTACTTCAGTGACTTTACAATTGCTGCTGAAAACGCTGTTTTTGCCCAGGGCGGGCCGCGTGTGGCCAATCCTGTGGACGGCTATGTTGTGGCTTATCTGGTCAGCGTAGTTGGGGCTAAAAAAGCGCGTGAGATCTATATGCTCTGCCGAAGATATACTGCACAGGAAGCGCTTGAAATGAAATTGGTCAATACGGTAGTTCCTATAGAAAAAATTGAATGGGAAGTCGATAAATGGTGTGAAGAAATATTAGCCCTCAGCCCGGGGTGCATAGAAGTGCTGAAGGCAACTTTTGACATGGAAATAGACTATATGGCGGGTTCATACGGCCAGTTTGCCAGATTGATGTTTCCGGACTGGTTCACCAGCCTGGAAGCGAAAGAAGGCCCGAGGGCTTTCTTGGAAAAAAGGAAGCCGAAATTCTGGAAAATCCGTAAGGACGAGCTAAAGAACAGGGAACAAAGTATCCTGTAAGTTTGTCTAGTTGAAATTATTCTTCAGATTGCTTTAAGATAATATTTACAGGATTATTGTTGCTTTTCGAAATCTGCTCGGATAAGGCGCCATTGATTTTTAGATCAGGGAAGGACGGAGAGTTTTTGGTAATAAATGAAATGGCCCAGCAGGTAAAAGAAGCCTCCATTGATTTGGCGGCCATGAGCACTGAACAAAAAAACAGGGCCTTAGCAAAAATTGCCGCAGCTTTGACAGAACATAGGGATGAAATAATCAAGGCCAACCAGGATGACCTGACCAGAAGCGAGGGTGAACAGCTTTCCGAACCGCTCTTAAAAAGGCTCAAGTTTGATGAAGCAAAAATCAACGACGTAGTTGAGGGAATTCATAGCCTGATTAGTCTTGAGGATCCTGTGGGGGTAACACTGTTATCAACGGAAATGGACGAAGGCCTGGAGCTTTATAGGACTACCTGTCCTATAGGAGTGATTGGTGTAATATTTGAATCCAGGCCTGATGCTTTGGTGCAAATTTCAACTCTTTGCCTGAAAAGTGGCAACGGGGCGCTGCTGAAAGGGGGCTCGGAGGCGAAAGAGACCAACCGGATTCTCACCGATGTTATTTCAAAAGCCACGGAAGAGGCTGGTATTCCAGGGAACTGGATAAAGCTTCTGGAGACGAGATCTGATGTAAACGAAATGCTCAAGCTGGACGAGTATATAAACCTGATTATCCCCAGGGGTTCTAACGAATTTGTCAGATACATCATGGACAATTCCAGAATCTCAGTACTGGGACATGCTGACGGTATCTGCCACTGTTATGTCGACGATGAGTTTGACATGAAAATGGCGGTAAGGATTGTCCTGGATTCCAAAACTCAGTACGTAGCCGTGTGCAATGCAGCGGAAACATTGCTGGTGAGCCAGAAAGCCGCTCCCGCGTTTTTGCCGGTTTTGAAGGAAGCCCTGGAACAAAAAAAAGTCGAACTGTTTGGCTGTCCGAAGACACGTGAAATTATAGACGTTGCCGAAGCCACCGAGAAAGACTGGAAGACAGAATATCTTGATTACAAGTTATCGGTAAGGGTAGTCGAAAACATCAGCGAAGCGATCAATCATATCAATTATTATGGTTCCGGCCACACAGACAGCATCATTACGTCCAACAGAGACAATGCAGCCCGCTTTATGTCCCTGGTTGACTCAGGAAATGTATTCTGGAATTGCTCTACCCGCTTTAGCGACGGCTTTCGCTACGGACTGGGCGCAGAGGTTGGGATAAGCACCAGCAAGATTCATGCCAGGGGACCGGTCGGCCTGGAGGGGCTGGTTATTTACAAATATAAACTGGTTGGAAACGGCCAAATTGTTGCGGAGTACGCGAACAAAGAAAAAACGTTTAAGCACAGAAAGCTGGATAAACAGTGCCCCTTATAATAAGACAGCCTGGTGAACTTGCCGCCGGGCACGATGTTTTTAGGCAGCTGAAGAAAGAAAGTTAAAAGAACTAATAAAATGTTGTGAGCCAGGTTTTCACTGGCTCACATTTATTAAAAGGGGAAAAAAGCAGTAAACCAGTTTCCCCAAAAGGATTATTTGCATCATACCTTTTCAATAACGCCACAGGCTAGCTTTTTTCCTGAGTTTCCCACAGGCTGGGTTCTGTAATCGTCGGGATTCTCATGGACAATTTAAAAAAATTTATCATTCAAGAATCTCAGATAGGAAAAATCGGACAGAGTTAAATAGCTTCTCTAATAAGTCAATTTTCATAAATAAGTCAAGCCTGACCCCTATTTTTTTCCGCGGGATAAAGGATGATTGTTTTATTGGGCGAATAGTATTTGGTAAATGTGTTATTACAGTAAAAAGATTTAATAAAAGGAGGGTTTCTGTTTTGGGGTCATATATCGTCCTCGTAGTAATCGTAGTCCTTATACTTGCTTTTGCCGGTATTTACAACAAACTGGTCCGGCTTAAGAATACTGTAAAATCTTCCTGGTCCGATATCGATGTCCAGCTGAAAAAAAGATACGATCTTGTGCCGAACCTGGTAGAAACTGTTAAAGGATACGCGGCCCATGAAAAGTCTGTTTTTCAGAAGGTGACGGAAGCAAGATCATTCGCAATGCAGTCATCTTCCCCGGCAGATAAGGCAAAAGCGGAAAATATTCTTGGTGAGACGTTAAAAAGCCTTTTTGCAGTAGCCGAAGCTTACCCGGAGCTGAAAGCCAATGCCAACTTTATGCAGCTTCAGACCCAGCTTCAGGAGCTTGAAAACAATATAGAGTATGCAAGAAGGTATTACAATGCGGTTGTCCGCGATTACAACATAACAATCGAGTCTGTTCCCTCCAATATAGTAGCTTCGATGTTCAAGTTCAAACAGGAGGAATTTTTTGAGCTTGGAGAACCGGAAGCCGAGAGAAAACCTGTAAAGGTGAGTTTCCAATGAAAAAGTGGATTTGCATCAGCGCAGCAATTATTATATTGGTTCTGATTATTGCTCCAGCCGCCGTTTATGCGCAGGACTTTATAATTGACAGTTACAATACGGAAATAACCATCAATGAGGATTCGTCGTTTATTGTGAAAGAAGCTATTACAGCTGATTTTGCCATGCCAAGGCACGGCATTTACAGGGATATTCCCTACAAATACAGGGACGAGTTTGGGAATACTCTTAGGACGCCGCTTAAAGTAATCTCGGTTACCAACGGGTCGGGTGAAAAACTGAAGTACAGGGTAAACAAAAACGGGAACGTTGTAACGGTAAAAATCGGCGATGCAAAAAAATACGTCAGCGGTGTCCAGAAATATGTAATTGAATACAAAGTTGAAAACGCCATCCTTTTTTTAAAAGACCAGGATCAGCTTTACTGGAATATCACAGGCAATGATTGGGATGTCCCTATTAAAGAAGCTTCGGCGAAAGTCTTTCTGGCGGTGAAGGCTGTCAGTAAAAACATTAAAGCGGCATGCTATACGGGCGCTGCAGGTTCGACTGAGGCCGCAGGCGATATCGAAACGGGATATAACAGCGGTCAGTTTAACACCACGAGAGAACTTAACGCAGGGGAAGGATTCACAATTGTTTTTGGCTGGGATAAAGGGCTTGTTGCACCCCCGTCTGCCCTGAAAAGATTTTTCTGGCTTTTGAACCTGCAGGAGAACTGGATCTTTGTCTTTCCGGTAATTGCTTTAATAGTAATGTTTAACCTGTGGTACACAAGGGGCAGGGACCCGAAAATAAGAGCAGCTGTGGCGGTCATGTATGAGCCTCCTAAATTTAACGGTGAACCGCTGACACCAGCCGAAGCCGGCGTCCTGATCGACGAGAAAATGGATCCCCGGGACATTACATCAGCCATTGTCGGTCTCGCGGTTAAAGGATATATAAAAATTGAAGAGATTAAAAAAGACGGGCTTATTTTCGATTCAACAGACTTCAGCCTTACTAAAATCAAGGAACCCGGCAAAGAGCTCAGCCCTTTTGAAAATTTGCTGATCGACCGTATCTTTATGGGATTGCCGTATATCCTTGTTTCCGGCCTGAGAAATAAATTTTATACGAATCTGGATGCTTTAAGGGATTCTCTCTACGATGGGCTGGTCAGTAAAAAGTATTTTCTTCAAAGCCCTCAAAGTGTAAAAAGCTATTATTTAGTTGCCGGTTGTATAGCGGGGTTGTTGGTTGTTTTCATCGGATTCTTTTTCCGGATCCTGCCTACATGTATTTTTGCAGGGGTATTGACCTTTCTATGTGTGCTTGCTTTTATGAAAGCGATGCCCGCTAAAACCAGGGCAGGAGCTTTGGCGTATAATGAAATTCTTGGTTTTCAGGAATTTTTAAACCGCGCCGAAAAGGACAGGCTGGAGAAATTGGGAGATAAACAGCTTTTCTCTAAGTTCCTTCCCTATGCCATTGCGCTTGACGTGACAAAAAACTGGGCCAAGGCATTTGAGGGAGTCTACCAGGAAAAACCTGACTGGTACGTCCCGCATGGCGGAATTGGTGTGTTTCATCCATATATGTTCAGCACGGCAGTAAGCTCTATGGCAGCAAATGTTGGATCAGCCATGTTCTCTGCTCCCAGGGGAAGCGGTTCAGGGAGTGGCGGCTTTGGCGGCGGATTTTCCGGCGGCGGTTTTGGAGGCGGCGGGGGAGGAAGCTGGTAGAAAGTCTATGGACATTGAAAAACCAAAATTTACGGAAGAAGAATACAAACAGCATTTTGAAGCAAAAGAAAAAGCGCTCCAGGATGTTCTGGAAAGCAAGTGTAATCTGGCAGGGTATGCTAAAATCCCGTTCCGGATCGGCGGAAACGTCGGTCAACTTGACAGCAGCTTCATAAAAATAGATCTTGAATGCGATGAACGTAAAAAGGTTTCAGTCTACAAGGGACTGCTGGTAGGCAAGTTCATCTATGGCTTTAATGTATACTTCATTCAGATTTTTCCCGATGCGGACCAGCAGCATATTAGCGGCGTGTTCAAGTATTTCCGGATCATCGGTGTGCTTCCGCTTAAAACCTACACGGTTATACATCTTGGTGAGCATTTTTCTGTAATTCCAGAAATTAAGCTTGGTTCCTTTTAAATCCCAATGTTGATGGAATTCGTTGATGATTACAACGTAATCTTCCATTACTTCATTTTTAAACGCTTCCTGAAGAAGAGCCGTGGCAATACCCTTGCGCTGCCACTGTTTACTTACTTCAATAGCTCCAAGTTCAAGTGTGCGGGGGTGTCTGCTCCATCGGGAATACCGGCTGGGGTAATGGAAATTAAGGTATCCGATAATTGACTGGTCTTGCCTGGCAATATAGACCAGCCCCTCCGGCAAGTCGGCTACAATCATTAATGCCTCCTTTTGACGTGTCGGGTTTCGAAAATTGTTTAGATTTTCATCAATTGTCAAGGAGGCGATAAATTCTCTTTCTACTGGGCCTTCAATGGATAACGGCCCTCCCGGTGTATTAAATTCTTTTTTATCCTTAAATTCAGTTGACAAATATAATCACCACTCTTTATTATATCAAGTTTAACCTATTATTAAATAGAAATATTCTGAAGAATCCTCTTAAGTCCTTCTTTTTTCGAAAATATTTTTAAAAGTGACGGATTTATCAGACACATTTAGACCGTAGTCTAGTTTCTTCGGGAAGTTATTTTGCTAAATAGGCATCCATGCCGCTTCAATCAGCGCCATCAGAAGGATGAAAATGGCACATAAAGGAAGGGCAATGTCTTAAGTGCGATTCGCTGATTACGCATTTTTAATTAATTAAGAAGGCGTTCTTTTGCTCCATTTCCTTGCGTTGCCTGTAAGTTTATGTTAGAATACTTCCGGTGTTAAATACACACGCCATATGGATTTCCGGCATGGTTGCCCCGTTGCAGGGGGTTTGCCGGTGAAGATGATAGTGGCGGAGGTTAAAAAACCATAGGGGGGAGGTGGACTATTGGCTATAATTTCAATGAAGCAGCTCTTGGAGGCAGGGGTGCACTTCGGGCATCAGACAAGGCGATGGAATCCCAAAATGGCTCCATATATTTTTACGAACCGGAACGGCATCTATATTATAGATTTACAGAAGACGGTAAAAAAAATAGAAGAAGCCTATAATTATGTTAAACAAGTTGCCGCAGACGGGGGAACTCTTCTTTTTGTGGGAACCAAAAAACAGGCGCAGGATGCAGTTAAAGAAGAGGCCGACAGGTGCGGCATGTTTTATGTAAATCAGCGCTGGTTGGGCGGTATGCTGACTAACTTTCAGACAATCCGCGCCCGCATAGACCGTTTGCGGGAATTGGAGCAGATGGAGAATGACAATACATTTGAAGTGCTGCCCAAGAAAGAAGTTGCAGGCCTGATGCGGGAAAAAGAGAAGCTGCAGAAGTCTGTCGGTGGTATTAAAGGTATGAAAAAGCCGCCTGACGCAATTTTCGTGATTGATCCCCGCAAAGAGAGAATTGCGATGGCGGAAGCGCGTAAATTGGAAATACCTATCGTAGCGGTTGTGGATACAAACTGTGATCCGGAAGAAGTTGACTATGTTATTCCGGGAAACGATGACGCTATACGTGCAGTCCGGTTGTTGACCAGCAAAATGGCGGACGCCTATTTGGAAGGCAAACAGGGAGAGCAACTGGAAGAAGCGCTTTAATCGATATTAATATGTTTTATAAAGCGGGAGGGATCTCCTGCATTTTTCTATAAAGGGTTTTTTGCAGAAGGCAATGGTTAAAATACTTAGTTAATAAGGAAAAACATGACAATACTTTGCTGTTTAGGGAGGATTTAGGGGGACTATGGCTGAAGTAACTGCGGCAATGGTTAAAGAGTTGCGCGAGCGCACAGGTTCGGGAATGATGGATTGTAAGAGGGCATTAAATGAAGCTGGATGTGATATGGAGAAAGCAATCGATTACCTTCGCGAAAAAGGACTGGCCGCTGCTTCAAAAAAGGCAGGACGGATAGCCAGCGAAGGGTTGGTTGATTCATACATCCACCTGGCCGGCCGGATAGGTGTTTTGATTGAAGTGAACTGTGAGACTGATTTTGTAGCGAAAACTGATGATTTCCGATCCCTTGTCCATGAACTTTCGATGCAGATAGCTGCAGCCAAGCCGGAATTCGTCCGAAGGGAGGACGTGCCGGAAGAGAAAGTCCAAAAAGAGAGGGATATTTTGGCGGCTCAGGTTAAAGATGAGGGAAAACCTGAAAAGATTATCCAGAAAATTGTGGATGGGCGGATAGAAAAGTTTTTTAAGGAGAACTGCCTTCTCGAACAGGCTTTTATCAAAAATCCCGATCTTACTGTACAGCAGGTGCTGAACGAAAAAGTTATGCGCCTTGGTGAAAATATTGTCGTAAGAAGATTTGCCCGTTTTGAACTTGGTGAGGGCTAGGCGGAAATCAATTAAGAAAAAGGGGGATAGCCCTTTAAATGACTGATTCGGGTATTCTCAAATATAAGCGTGTTATTCTGAAGCTAAGCGGAGAAGCCCTGGCAGGTTCCCTGGGCTTTGGAATAGACCCTTATGTGGTCAAGTCGATTGCCGGCCAAATTCAGGAAGTAACTCAGATGGGTATACAGGTGGCGGTCGTCGTCGGAGGCGGTAATATCTGGAGGGGTGTCGCTGGAAGCGCAAAAGGTATGGACAGGGCAGCGGCTGATTATATGGGAATGCTCGCTACCGTAATCAACTCCCTTGCTTTACAGGATGCTCTTGAAAAACTGGAAGTGGCCAGCCGGGTCCAGTCAGCAATAGAAATGCGTGAAGTGGCTGAACCGTATATACGCCGCAGGGCTATCCGGCATCTGGAGAAAGGCCGGGTGGTTATTTTTGCGGGTGGCACGGGAAACCCTTACTTTTCTACAGATACCACTGCCGCCCTGCGTGCAGCGGAAATTGAAGCAGAGGTTATCTTAATGGCCAAAAGAGTAAGCGGAGTTTATGACGATGATCCTTTAAAAAACCCGCTGGCCAAGAGGTTCGAGCAATTGACCTACATTGATGTGCTGAACAAGGGCCTTGCTGTAATGGACGCCACAGCAACTTCACTGTGTATGGACAATAATATCCCGGTAGTAGTTTTCAATTTGAATGAAGTTGGAAATATAAAAAGAGCTGTTTTAGGTGAGAACATAGGCACCTATGTTGGAGGTGTTTCCATTGGGTAATCCATTCATTGAGGAATCCGAATCCAATATGAAAAAAAGCGTTGAGGTGATTAAAAAGGAATTTGCCTCACTGCGGGCTGGAAGAGCAACACCAGCGCTGCTGGATAAAATCATTGTATCCTATTACGGCAGCATGACGCCTATTAATCAGCTTGCCAGTATTACCGCCCCGGAAGCCAGGCTCTTAATCATTCAGCCCTGGGATAAAGCAGCCCTGCCTGATATTGAAAAGGCAATCATGAAATCTGACCTTGGAATAAATCCAAGCAGCGACGGAACCATAATCAGGTTGGCCATTCCTCAGCTAACTCAGCAAAGAAGGTTAGAACTGGTAAAACTGCTCAAAAAGAAAGCTGAGGAAGGCAAGGTGGCAGTCCGCAATATCCGCCGGGAGACAAATGACCTTTTAAAAGAAGAGCAAAAAGCCGGAGATATTTCAGAGGATGATCTGCGCCGCTTTCAGGACGAAATACAAAAGCAGACAGATAAATACATCAAGGAAATTGATGCCTTGGTCAAGCTCAAAGAGCAGGAGATTATGCAGGTATGAAGCAGCCCGACGTTTTAGCGTTGGAAGCTGATCAGGCCAGGGCTGTCTGTGAAGAGGAAGGTTTAAAGGTTGAAGTATTATTAACGAAGCCGCCTTCAGGAAACCCGGACGGGTGTTTGAGGGTTGTTCGCAGTAAGTTAATCGATGAGAATAAAATAATTCTTACTGTAGCTTACCAGAATTGGAGAAAGGGGGTGAAGACAGGTGGCTTATCGAATTACAGATGAATGCCTGGGTTGTGGAACCTGCCTGGAATCTTGTCCAAACGAGGCAATAATTGAGGGTGAAATATATGTGATTGATCAAGAAAAGTGTTCAGAATGTGGTACCTGCGTGGAATCGTGCCCGGCAGAGGCGATTGTCGAGGAGTAAAGAGGAGAGAAGAAAACTTTAAACCCCCTCTTTTTTATAGAGGGGGTTGCATTTATTCGTTTTTAGAACCGTCCATGGGCGGGAGGCGCCGGTTTGATGCTGAAAAACATGGCAGATAGTATTCTAAGCATTTTTTTTAAAAGAAAAACCGCTCTTGATGAAAAGCATTACTTGTCTATCCTCGACAGGAACCGCTTGCCTAAACATATAGCAATTATTATGGACGGGAACGGACGATGGGCGCAAAAGCGCGGTTTGCCCAGAAGCATGGGTCACAAGGCAGGCGTTGAGTCGCTGCGCGATATTGTTAAACTTTGCGCTGAGTTAAAGATTCGCGTTCTTACCGTTTATGCCTTCTCCACCGAGAACTGGAAGAGGCCCCAGGGAGAGGTTAACACATTAATGGAATTATTGGTGGAGTACCTTCAAAAGGAAATAGACGAACTCTGTGAAAATGATATACATGTTATGACAATCGGACATATTGAAGATCTTCCTGAAGCGGCTAAAAAATGTGTTCGTTTGGCCTGGGAACGGAGCAATAATAACCAGGGTTTGACACTAAACCTTGCTCTGAACTATGGCGGCCGGAATGAAATAGTAGAAGCTATGCGCGCCATCGGCCAAAAAATATGCCAGGGTGAGGTTAATACCGGGGATATTAACGAAGCTTTAATTTCCTCGAACCTTTTTACAGCAGGGCAGCCTGATCCCGATTTATTGATCAGGCCTTCCGAAGATTACCGGATAAGTAATTTTTTGCTCTGGCAGATTGCATACACCGAATTTTGGTTTACTCCTGTACTTTGGCCAGACTTTCGCCGGATCCATCTTTTACAGGCCCTTATTGATTACCAGCGGCGGGAACGGCGTTTCGGCGGATTATCTTAGAATTGGTGGAAAGGTCTATGACCAGGGTTATTAGTTCATTAATAGCTGTTCCTTTAGTAATACTGCTGGTTTGGCAGGGCGGGCTGTTTCTGATCGCTCTTTGCGCACTAATAATGTTTTTGGCAATGCTGGAATCAAAGCGGATGTTAAGCCGCCTTGATTTGAATATTCCTTATTCTTTAATGGCGGCAGGGGTCGTACTCCTTTTGGGGAGTGTCTATCTTTATGGCGATACAGGGCTGGCCGGCGCGCTTGTGTCGGTTATCTTTATATTTTTATGCTGGTTTATGTTTTTTTATCCCGGCTGTTCGCTCCAGGAAGTGTCCGCGGGCCTTTTTTTTACTCTTTATATCGGCCTTTTGGTCTATGTTTATCTTCTGCGTATTCTTCCCGACGGCTGGATTTGGATCGCCTTTATGCTGTTCGGCACCTGGGTTAACGATACAATGGCTTTTCTGATCGGAAAAAATTTTGGAAAGCGCCCGTTATTTCCTGTTCTAAGTCCCGGAAAAACTATTGAGGGATCAATCGGCGGCATTCTGGGCAGTATGATTGTAGTTTTTGTTTTCAAATATATTTATCCATTTTTACCATTGCTTCAGCTTGTCTTATTGGGGCTGTTTTTGGGTATTGCAGCGCAGGTAGGCGATTTGGTGGAATCAGGCATCAAGAGGCAGGTTGGGGTTAAAGACGCAGGAACTTTTTTCCCCGGTCATGGAGGTATGTTGGATCGGGTGGATAGCATTTTGTTTACATCTCCCTTAGTATACTATTATGTACATAAGTTAATCTTGGGATAGAGGTGGAGCGGGTGCCCCGGTATTTAAGGTTGGCGGCGGCTACAGTAACACTTTTATTATTGTATCTGGCCTGGAAGTATATTGTTCCGGAAATAATGGTGATTATCAAGTTTATCTTTGTCCTGCTGACACCGTTTATCCTTGCTGTAATCCTGGCCGTCATTATAGAGCCATTTGTCAGGTTTCTGAACGAAAAGGCAAGATTAATCAGACCGCTGGCTATAGTCGTGGCAATGGTTGTGCTGATCGGCGGGATTGGCTCCCTGCTGACGGTTCTTATATTCAGGCTTGTCAAGGAATTAAGCGACTTATCCGTTTCACTTCCGAAATATATTAATCCTGTGCAGGATTATATAAACCATTTGATTGAGCAGGGAAAAATTTTCTATTTTCGGCTTCCGCCAGCGGTTACCGGCCGTTTCCAAGAAAGGGTGGGCGATGTAACCAGCTGGCTGTCCGATCTGGCCAGTTCACTCGCAAATTCACTGCTGCATATTGCGACAGCGCTGCCCGGCGCAGTGATGATTATAGTAGTCACCCTAATCGCCACATATTTTGTCAGCCGTGATAAAAAGATTATCGTCCAGTTCTGGATGAAGTATGTGCCTGCTCCCTGGGGAACGCGGACGATAACGATGGGCCGGGAATCAATCAACGCTTTTCTTGGTTATCTGAAAGCCCAGTTTGTCCTAATTTCCCTGACGACTATTCAAAGTATTGCCGGGCTGCAATTAATCGGCGTGGACTATGCATTGACGTTGGGTTTGTTAATTGGTTTTTTCGATTTAATACCTGTTTTGGGTCCTGCGTCTATCTATCTCCCCTGGGCTATCTGGTCCTTTATCAGCGGGCATACTTCATTTGCGATAAAGTTGCTGTCTATCTACGCTTTTGTCTGGGGAGTGCGCCAGATGCTGGAAGCGAGGGTGGTTGCTCAAAGTTTGGGGCTCCATCCTCTTGCTGTTCTGCTGGCCATGTATGCCGGCTTAAAAGCGCTCGGCGCGGCAGGTCTGATTTTAGGCCCGATCCTGTTGATCATCATCCAGGCAGCTGTTAAAGTATATTTTACAAACAGAGCCAAATAAAAACGGGGTTGTTAAAACTATGAAAAAAATTTCTATTATCGGTAGTACCGGCTCTATTGGCCGTCAGGCGCTGTCAGTGATTCGCCAGTTTCCGTCGGAATTTCAGGTCGTTGGGTTAGCCGCGGGAAGCAACTGGAGCATTATGCTGGATCAAATCCGGGAGTTTCATCCAGTTATAGTATCTATGGCTCAAGAAAAAGAAACCGAAGAAATCTCCCGGAACCTTGAACTGGATATTCTTCCGGAATTGTGCTGGGGAGAACAGGGCTTAATCAGCGCGGCGGCCGATACACAGGCCGATATTGTAGTTGTCGCTGTGCCCGGTATCGCCGGCCTTATCCCAACGCTGGCGGCTATCAAGGCGGGTAAGGACATAGCCCTGGCAAACAAAGAAACACTTGTGACCGCGGGTGGGCTGATTATGGAGATGGCGGCCCGGAAGAATGTAAATATTTTACCGCTGGATAGCGAGCATTCGGCAATCTGGCAGTGTTTGGACGGTGTTCCCAGGGATGAAATCGCCCGGATACTTTTAACTGCCTCGGGTGGCCCATTTCACTCAGGCCCGGCCGATTTATCGGGTGTAACTGTAGAAATGGCGCTTAATCACCCGAACTGGAAGATGGGGCGCAAGGTAACTATTGATTCGGCGACTTTGATGAACAAGGGTTTGGAAATTATTGAAGCAAGATGGTTGTTCGATTTGAATTATGATAGGATAAAAGTGTTAATTCATCCTCAAAGTATCGTTCATTCCATGGTCGAGTTTATCGACGGTTCAACTTTGGCCCAGCTGGGAACTCCGGATATGCGCATACCCATTCAGTATGCGCTTACTTATCCTTCACGGTGGTTTAATGAACTGCCAAGAATAAACTGGGATAATATAAGGGGTTTGACTTTCGAAAGCCCGGATTTGAAGCGCTTTCGCTGCCTTTCCCTGGCTATTGAGGCCTGCCGGGAGGGAGGCACAATGCCGGTGGTATTAAACGCCGCCAATGAGATTGCAGTTGAGTATTTTTTGGCCGAAAAAATAGGATTTACCCGTATTCCGGAAATTATTGACAAGGTTATGGATAAGCACGAGGTTAAGGAGTATACTGACATTAGCGATATTTTTACTGCCGACAAATGGGCGCGGCAGCAAGCGAGGGAGATTGTCTGGTGCTAGCAATGCAAACATTTTTGGCTGCCGTTGTTATTTTCGGGTTGATGATTATATTTCATGAATTCGGTCATTTTATTGTTGCAAAAAGAGTAGGGATAATGGTTCAGGAATTCAGTGTCGGGTTTGGCTTTAAACTGGCCAGTTTTATAAAAGGCGAAACCACATATAACCTGAGAGTGTTTCCGATAGGCGGTTTCGTACGCATGGCCGGTATGGAGCAAGACGATAACGTTCCCGTTATTGATGATGAAAGGTCTTTTAATAAGAAAACCGTGCTTCAGCGGATTGCGGTTATTACGGCTGGCCCGCTGATGAATTTTGTGCTTGCTGTCCTTTTGTTTGCCGTGCTCTTTATTTATTCCGGGTTTCCGGCGCCCAGCACCACTGTGGAAAAGCTCGTCTCCGGCGGACCTGCGGAATTGGCCGGCTTAAAAGCCGGCGACAAAATTGTTGCGATTAACAAGGAACAGGTCAGCAGGTGGGAGAAGATGTCTGCAATTATTAACTCCCATCCTGATCAGGTTGTTACGGTAACCGTGGAGCGATCCGGGAAGCAGCAGAAGATACTTGTCCTGACCAACCATGATGAGAAAGGCCAGGGCAAGCTGGGCATCTACCCGGCTTACCGGAATCAACGCCTGGATCCTTTTACTGCCCTTGCCAGAGGGACGGAATATACGGGGCGTTTTGTCGTACTAATAATAGATTTAATCGGTCAGATGATCATAGGCAAATTGCCCGCTGATCTTGGCGGGCCGGTCAGGATAATTTATGAAATTAAAAATGCGGTCGGGTTAGGAGTATCTAACCTGCTGCAGTTGGCTGCGTTTTTAAGTATAAATTTAGGCCTGTTTAACCTTTTCCCCATTCCCGCTTTGGACGGAAGCAGAATAATGTTTTTAGTCATAGAATGGTTCCGTGGCCGCCCGGTTGATCCGGCAAAGGAAAATTTCGTTCACCTGATTGGATTTGGAATTCTGCTGCTGTTTTTTGTGTTTGTTACTTACAACGATGTGCTGCAGTTAATCCAAAAGTGATTTTAGCAATCAGGTTTTGAAATTTAAGAAAGGGTTTTTCTATGGAACGCAAAAAAACCCGGCCTGTCTGGCTTGGAACAGTTCAGGTCGGGGGCGGAGCTCCAATTTCCGTCCAGTCCATGACCAATACCGATACCAGGGATATTGCCGCTACTGTAGAGCAAATTAATAAATTAGCTCTCGCAGGCTGTGAAATTGTCCGGGTTGCTGTGCCTGATCTGGAGGCGGCGGATGCTTTATCATTTATAAAAGATCAGATAAATATTCCGCTGGTTGCAGATATTCATTTTGATTACCGCCTTGCCCTTGCCGCCCTTGATAAAGGCGTTGACGGCCTGCGCATCAATCCGGGAAATATCGGCGGCAGGGAAAGGGTTTTTAAAATTGCCGCGGCGGCCAAAGCAAGAAAAGTACCGATACGGATCGGGGTAAACGCCGGTTCACTTGAAAAGAACCTGTTGGATGAATGTGGTAAACCTACAGCCTCAGCGCTTGTGAAAAGCGCCTTACGGGAAATCCGCCTGCTTGAGGAAGTAGGATTTTTTGATCTTAAAGTGTCTGTCAAATCTTCGGATGTGCCGATGATGTTGGAAGCTTATCAGATGCTTTCTGAAAAAACGGACTACCCGCTTCATTTGGGAGTCACAGAGGCGGGTACGCTGCGTTCCGGGGCTGTAAAATCCGCCGTTGGTATTGGGATCCTCCTGTCAAAGGGAATCGGCGATACAATCAGGGTGTCTTTAACGGGAAACCCGCTTGAGGAAGTAAGAGTTGGTTATGATATTTTAAAATCTCTCGGTTTGCGTGCAAGGGGTATTGAGCTTATCTCATGCCCGACCTGTGCGCGAACTCAGATTGATCTAATCAAAATAGCCGGTGAAATTGAAGAAAAGCTGGAAGGAATCACCGTTCCATTAAAAATTGCGGTGATGGGCTGCGTTGTAAACGGCCCGCTGGAAGCTAAGAACGCTGATCTTGGTGTGGCCGGAGGGAAAGGAACCGGTTTGATTTTTCGACGGGGGAAGGTCATCAAATCCGTTCAGGAGAAAGAACTTGTCAGCGAGCTTGTCCGGGAAGCGGAACAGTTGGCGGCGCAAACAGCGATTCAAAACACAAAAATATGAAGACGATTAAAAATTTAACTTAGATACAGGCTAAACAATAATCTTGACCGGGGTGATTTTGAAATGAAAGTTTCTCAACTGCTGCTTCCCACATTGCGCGAGACGCCGGCCGAGGCCGAAATAATTAGCCACCAGCTCCTTTTACGGGCGGGTTTTATACGCAAGTCCGCAGCGGGTGTATATACTTTACTGCCGCTGGGATTAAAAGTTGTTAAGAAAATTGAGGCGATAATAAGAGAAGAGATGAACAGCCGGGGAGCCCAGGAGATCATCATGCCAATCATTCAGCCCTCCGAGCTCTGGCAGGAATCGGGGCGGTGGGATGTTTACGGTCCGGAACTATTCCGTCTGGAAGACCGGCACGGAAGGGTATTTTGCCTTGGGCCAACCCACGAGGAAGTAATCACGGATCTTGTCCGCAACGAGGTTCAATCATACAGGCAGCTTCCGCTGTTGCTCTACCAGATCCAGAATAAGTACCGTGATGAACGCAGGCCCCGGTTTGGTTTAATCCGCGGGCGTGAATTCATTATGAAAGACCTTTATTCTTTTGATCGCGACGAGGCTGGCCTTGAGGTTAGCTATCAAAAAATGTTTAATGCGTACACACGAATTTTTGAACGCTGCGGCCTTTCTTTCCGCCCGGTGGAAGCTGACTCGGGCGCAATCGGGGGCAGCGATACGCATGAGTTTATGGTCCTGGCCGAAACTGGGGAAGCGTTGCTGGTTTTCTGCAGCCAGCCGGCCTGCGGTTATGCGGCCAATGTAGAAAGAGCGGCGGCGCCTCCAAGGAAAAGAACTGATTCCGAAGAGACCGGCCTGCTGGCGGAAGTGGCCACACCAGGGAAGCGGACTGTCGAGGAAGTTGCTTTATTTTTGGGTATTGAGCCTCAAAAATTGATCAAGACCCTGCTTTACGAAACTGAAGCCGGGTACGTGGCGGCCCTCGTCAGGGGCGACCGCATCATCAATCAGGTAAAACTACAGAAGGCGCTCGGTGTGCTCCGGTGCGAACTGGCGGACGCGGAGGCAGTGGAGAAGCTGAGCGGCGCAAGGGTCGGTTTTGCCGGGCCGGTCGGGCTAAAAGGGTTAAGACTGGTCGCTGATTTAGAAGTTATGGAGATGGCCAACACTGTTTCAGGGGCGAACAAAGACGACTCGCATTTTATAAATGTAAATCCAGGCCGCGACTTTAACCCGGATCAGGTTGCCGACCTGCGCCAGGTACAGGCAGGCGACGACTGTCCAATCTGCGGCTCCGCTTTGGAAGAAGCAAGAGGGATTGAAGTGGGGCAGGTTTTCAAACTGGGCTACAAGTACAGCAAAGCTCTCGGAGCCAATTATCTTGACGAGAAGGGCGCCAGTATTCCTATTTGCATGGGGAGTTACGGTATTGGCGTAACGCGTACCATGGCTGCGGCTGTTGAGCAAAACCATGATCAGAATGGAATAATCTGGCCTGTTAGTATCGCGCCTTATCAGGCGCTGGTTGTTCCCGTAAACACCAGGGAAAGCGAGCAGTTTATACTAGCGGAAAAGGTTTATGAATTGCTTATAAAAGCAGGTGTGGAAGCAGTCCTGGACGACCGTCCGGAACGGGCCGGAGTTAAGTTTAAAGACGCTGATCTGATCGGATATCCTTTGCGTCTTATTATCGGAAAACAAGCGGTTGAGAGCAGCAATATAGAAGTATTTCAACGTAAGACAGGCCGGACAATTACAGTTCCTTTGAAGCAAATAGTTAGCTTTGTAAAGGATTATTGCAGCCAAATATAGTAGAATGGAGAAAATTATGTTAAAACGGGTTCTTATTTTATCGGTCTCAATTGGAGAAGGCCACATGCAGGCGGCAATGGCCATAAAAGAGGCGATTTTGAAAAGGGATCCTTATACAGAAGTTAATATACTTGATACATTTCGTTCTACAAATCCTATTTGGGATAAAATGGTCAGCAATACCTACATGGAGATTTTAAAAATTACTCCCGCTTTTTATGGCTATCTTTACCGCCTGGCTGAAAAAGAGAGTATTCTTCAAGGCACTGCCAGGGAAGAATTTAACAGGGTTTTAAATTTTGTAACCGCCCCGAGGCTCAACCAGTTGCTGAATGTTTATTCTCCGCAAGTTATATTCTGCACTCATCCATTTCCGGCCGGAGTTATAAACAGATTAAAGGAGCGGGGTGAATATACGGGTCTGCTGGTTGGTATCCTTACTGATTTTACGGTACACCCTTTTTGGGTTTTCCCCAAGGTAGATTTATATTCGGTTGCCGCCGAGGAAATTAGAATGACTTTTAAAGATTACAATTTCAATATTGATCGTGTCCACGCCTGTGGAATACCTATTAACAGTTGTTTTTTAGATCCGGTTAACAAGTCTGGGGTAAAATCCAAACTTTCTTTGCAGCAGAAGTTGAAGACCATACTGGTTATGGGAGGCGGCCTGGGTATGGGGCCGATTTCCGATATAGTCAAGGTTTTAGGCGCCGGCGGCATTCCCTGCCAGGTGATTGTAGTTACGGGCTACAACGAAACATTGCGGGACAAACTGGAGCGCATGGTTCCTGGTTTCAACAATCCGGTAAAAGTACTGGGTTTTGCTGATAACGTTCATGAGTTAATGTCAGTTGCAGACTTAATGATCGGCAAGGCAGGGGGTTTAACCTGTGCGGAGGCCCTGGCCAAGGGACTGCCGATCTTTATTGTCGATCCGATTCCGGGTCAGGAAGTCCGCAATACGGAGTTTCTATGCAAGGCGGGAGCAGCCGTACAGGCCGGCAATATCAGGGATCTGGCCAATAAAGTTGGAGAATACTTGAATGAACCCCGCCGTTTAAAGAAAATGTCTATTTCCGCTTCGCATCTGGGCAAACCCCTGGCAGCTCAGTCTGTTGTAAGGACAATTGAGGATTATATAGGTTCCGTAAACCTTGAAGCGGCTGGAATCTAGCGGTAAAAAGTAGATATCAGGTACAGGGATAATGATTAGCGAAAAGGAAATAATTATCCGGCTTACACTAGCTTTTATCCTGGGTGGAGTTATAGGTTTAGAGCGCGAACGAATTTATATGAAGGCGCTCAAATATTCCGCCGGCTTCCGGACGCATGTTCTTGTTTGCATCGGCGCCGCTATATGCATGCTGATTTCTGAACAGATGTTTTTTCTTTATAATGGAGATGCGGGACGGATTGCCGCCCAGGTAATCAGTGGGATTGGTTTTTTAGGCGCCGGCGCAATTTTACGCGAGGGATCTGTTGTCAGGGGCCTGACGACTGCCGCAAGCCTCTGGGTTGTAGCGTGTGTCGGCCTGGCTGCGGGGGGAGGTTTTTACCTTATGGCTGCAACAGGGACCTTTTTAGTATTATTTGCTTTAATCGTTCTGGGTACTATTGAAGATTTAATGCGCGGCGGGAGCCATGACAATGTCATTGTCGTTGAAGTGGACAGCGACTCGGAGGATATCGATAAAATTAGCCCTGCGCTTGAAGAATCAGGTGTTCAGGTAAAACGCATTAACCTCAGTAAAATGGAAGACAGATGTAAAGTTGAGTTAACTATCAAAACTCCTTACAGAATAGACCTGATTACGGTATTAAAAAAGCTGGCTGCTTTACCGGGGGTACACCGGATAGATCAAAAAACGGGTGATCAGCCTCCGTTAAGATAAGATATAATTCTTGCTCAGATAGTTTTTTTGTGTTATACTTAATGACAGATTGGAAAGAAGTTGCTAAAGAGTGGGGAATTGCCCACTCTTTCGTCTTATAGCTGGATTTGGTTTAATTGGCCATTATATTTATGAGAGGGTTTTCCCCAATGGTTCAAAAAAAGGTCACCGCGTTTGTAAACGATCTGGCATTACCTTTGGCGGGCCAGCTCGGTTTGGATCTGGTAGATGTGGAATACAAGAAAGAAGGAGGTAGTTGGTACCTTAGAGTGTTTATAGACAAAGAAGGCGGAGTAACACTGGATGATTGTCAGGCGTTATCACAGAAACTGGACAGTGTTTTGGATAGTCGCGATCCAATACGGCATGCTTATATTTTAGAGGTTTCTTCACCCGGTATTGAGAGGCCCTTAAAATCAGTTGAAGATTTTAAGCGTTTTCGGGGAAGTTTGGTAAAAATCACAACTTTCGAACTCCAGGAAGGAAAAAAAGAACATACCGGGCATCTGATTGATCTTGTTGAAGCAACTCTTATTTTAAAAGATCAGAAAAAGAATAAAAACATCTTGATTAACTTGCAAAATGTAGCCTCCGCTCATTTAGTAGCGGAAGTTTTTGGGGGTAAGGGGGCGCCTAAGGGTGAACAGTGAGTTTCTGGAAGCGCTTTACGCTTTGGAGAAAGAAAAAGGAGTGCCGGTTGATATTCTACTGGAGACAATCGAGGCGGCCCTGCTTTCTGCTTATAAAAGAAACTTTGGCTCCGCACAAAACGCACGAGTGCAGATAAGCAGGGAAACAGGCGATTACCAGGTTTTTGCCCAACATGTTGTTGTAAAGGAAGTTGTTGACCCCAAGTTGGAAATATCAATTGAGGAAGCTCAATCATTGGATCCCCGTTACAAGTTGGGAGAAGTAATTGAGAATGAGGTAACACCCCGGAATTTTGGCCGTATTGCAGCGCAGACAGCCAAACAGGTAGTTATGCAAAGGATACGTGAAGCCGAGCGGAACCTTGTCTATAAGGAATACATTGACCGTGAAGGCGATATCATTACCGGTGTCGTCCAGAGAGTGGAACAAAAAAACGTTTATATTGAGCTTGGAAAAGCAGAAGCAATACTTGCGGCAAATGAAAGAGTCCCCGGTGAAGCACACCGGCAGGGTGACCGGATTAAGGCATATATTTTGGAAGTTAAGAAAACCACCAAGGGGCCTCAGGTCTTTGTTTCCAGAACACACCCGGGCCTGTTGAAGAGGCTTTTTGAGCTGGAGGTTCCGGAGCTTTTTGAGGGAATTGTGGAATTGAAATCGGTTGCCAGGGAGGCAGGTTACCGTTCAAAAATTGCTGTATTTTCAAGAGATGAAAATATTGATCCGGTTGGCGCATGTGTAGGCCCCAAAGGGATGCGGGTTCAGGCGATTGTGAATGAGTTGAACGGAGAAAAAATTGATGTAATCAAATGGGACCCGGATTCTTCTAAATATGTAGCCGCCTCATTGAGCCCTGCAAAGGTTGTTGCGGTAGAGATTTGGGAAGAGGAAAAAGTAGCGCGGGTTATCGTTCCTGACTTTCAGCTCTCATTGGCTATTGGTAAAGAAGGGCAAAATGCCCGGTTGGCTGCAAAACTCACCGGCTGGAAAATCGACATTAAAAGTGAATCTCAAATGGAGGAAATCTACCAGCGCGAGTACGCCGGTTATACACAGGATTACGCGGAATAAGGAGTCGGCTTTATTTGATGACAAGAGTTAAAAAGATACCTTTTCGGGTGTGCCTTGGCTGTCAGGAAAAACGGCCAAAAAAAGAACTAATTCGTCTTGTTCGTACTCCCGGGGGAATAATTGAAATAGATCCTACAGGCAAAAAAGCGGGACGGGGCGCTTATGTCTGTCCCGGTTCCGAATGTATCCAAAAAGCAATTAAAGTAAAGCGCCTGGAAAGAACATTTGGACAGCCTATTCCCAAAGAGATTTTAGAAGCTTTGAAGGCCGGGATTTTGCAAAGTTAGTTGCCTTATAGACTGGGGAGGTGGATTCATGGCAAAAAAACGGGTACACGAGTTAGCCAAAGAATTTAAGATAGAAAGCAAGGAAATGATTAGAAGGTTATCGCTTCTCGGAATAACTGTGAAATCACACGCGAGCACAGTTGACGAGAAAGATGAGGAGCGCCTGCGGGAGGAGTTCGAAAAGGAAAGAGAGGTAAAGGCTCAAATTGAGCCAAAACCATCAACACCGGATACTGTGAAAGATGATTCGGGGACGGACAGGAAATGGCGGGATTCGAAGTATTCATCCGGCTCTGGATTGGTAGACCGGGTTCCTTCAAGACCTCCGGACCGGCGTTTTCAAGAACGCCCGTTTTTAAAGGGTGATATTTTGCGCGCGAAAACAGCTCGGCCCGCAGTTCCGCAGGCGCCGCCGGCAGTACAAACAACCCAGCCGGCAGTACAACCGGCGCCGCCGGAGGAGGCCAGAACGCCGGCAGCCGGAGCCGTTTCCAGGCCGGTTCAGGAGCCGTTACGTAAGCGGACTGCTGAAAAACCTTCACAGGGATATCCCCCGCGCCAGGAAAAGCCTAAGCCACAGTTTCCTCCGGCAAGAGGAGAAACCCAAAGTGGGGCAAGGAACTTAAGAAGTCCCGGTCCCACCGCTGGCGCCGGCCGTCCCGTTCGGGATGCAAAAGGACTGCCTGCTCCAAAATTAAAACCGGAACAGCTCAAAGTTCCCAAGGTGCCTGATGAAGTAAAAGCGCAGGAAAGAGTAGTAGCAAGACCTGATAAGCAAAAAGGTGAAAAGGCGCGGCCGGCGGGAGATGGACGGTCTTTTGGCAAGGGTAAGGGATGGCGCGATCAAAGGACGGCTGAACAAAAACTGCGCCCTGCAGCCGGGGGAAGGCGTGTACAGGGTCAGCCCCAGAGATCATTACCGCCTCATCCGGTTGAAAAGAAACCGGTTGTTATTGGCGAAACTGTTACCATACAGGAACTGGCTTCAAAAATGAGAAAAAGCCCCGCCGAAGTAATTAAAAAGTTGATGGCTTTGGGGGTTATGGCCACAATAAATCAGGAGATAGATAACGAAACAGCCATCATAGTCGCAGGAGAACTTGGTTTTGAAGTTCAGGTAAAGATTGAACTTGATCAAGAGGCAATGCTTGAACAGGAAAACGAGGAAGATACCGCCAACCTTCAGTCAAGGCCCTGCGTTGTAACAGTAATGGGGCATGTTGACCACGGCAAAACATCCTTGCTGGACGCAATCAGGGAAACCAATGTTTTGGCCAGTGAAGTGGGGGGAATTACACAGCATATAGGCGCCTATCAGGTGGAAAGGAATAATAAAAAGATAACTTTTATCGATACACCGGGTCACGAAGCTTTTACAGCAATGCGGGCAAGAGGCGCGCGGATAACAGATATAGCTGTTCTGGTAGTTGCTGCGGAAGACGGTGTCATGCCGCAGACTATTGAAGCTATAAACCATGCCAAGGCAGCGGGAGTCCCTATTATTGTAGCCATAAACAAAATAGACAAACCGGGCGCTAACATTGATAAAGTCAAGCAGCAGCTGACAGAGTATGGCGTAATTGCTGAAGAATGGGGTGGTCAGACCATTTGTGTTCCGGTAAGCGCAAAAACCGGTCAGGGTCTGGATGAATTGCTTGAAATGATTCTTCTGGTTGCTGAAGTAAATGATTTAAAAACCAACTCAGACCGGTCGGCGCGGGGTACGATAATTGAGGCCAAACTGGATAAAGGCCGCGGTCCTGTAGCTACTGTTTTGATTCAGGAAGGCACGCTCCATATTGGGGATAATGTTATTGCCGGTACGGCATCCGGCAGGGTGCGGGCGATGATGGATTACCAGGGGCGCAGGTTAAAAAACGCAGGGCCTTCAACACCTGCAGAAGTGCTGGGTTTTTCCGACGTTCCGGCAGCGGGAGATACGCTTTATGCTGTGGCTGAGGAAAAGATGGCCCGTCAGATCGCGGCTAAACGTATATTACGCAAGCGGGAAGAAAATATTAAAACTTCGATACCCAGAGTTTCACTGGACGATCTTTTTAAACAGATTGAAAAAGGCCAGATCAAGGACCTCAATATAGTTATCAAGACAGACGTTCAGGGTTCCGCGGAAGCCCTGAGGCAGTCTTTGGAAGGGCTGTCTACCGAGGAGGTCAGGGTGAACACGATCCACAGCGGTGTGGGGATGATCAGCGAGGCTGATATATTGCTCGCTTCCGCTTCCAATGCAATAATTGTTGGATTTAACGTACGCCCGTCTGTTAACGCACGGCGCGCCGCCGAGCTTGAAAAGGTTGATGTGCGTCTGTACCGGGTTATATATGACGCTATAAATGATGTCAGGGCTGCAATGAGCGGTTTATTAGAACCTGAATACAAGGAAGTGGTTATTGGCCGCGCCGAGGTGAGAAAAACATTCAGCGCTTCCAGAATCGGCACTATTGCAGGCTGTTACGTAACTGAAGGAAAGCTTGCCCGGGATGCCAAAGTGAAGATTATCCGTGAAGACAAGGTTGTCTTTGAGGGAAAGCTTGATTCGCTAAAGCGTTTCAAGGATGATGTGCGTGAAGTTATGCAGGGTTATGAATGTGGGCTGGCTGTGGAAAAATTTAATGAAATTAAAGAAGGCGATATTATAGAGGCAGTCGCCACTGAAGTAATAAAAAGAGAACTATAGTATTTTAGTCTGGCTCCAAGATTTGGGGGTAAAAAAATGTCTCACAGGCCTGAGCGTCTTGCGGAAATCATAAAGAAGGAATTTTCGGCAATGCTGCATAACGAAATTAAAGACCCGCGGATGGGTTTTATTACCATTACCAGGGTGGTGGTTTCATCCGACATGAGTACCGCTAAGATTCATGTCAGCATCTACGGATCCGGGGAAGAGCAGAATGCAACAATGAAGGCTTTGTCAAAAGCGCACGGATATATAAGGAGCGAGCTTGGAAAAAGGATCAAGATCAGGCATACACCGGATATATCGTTTAAATTGGACACCTCGGTTGTGCAAAGTATACGCGTAATGGAATTGTTAAAAGAGATCAATGAAGGGAAGGAATGCACAATAAATGACTGACCTGCGCGTTATTGCAGGATTGCTTCATAACGCAGACAAATTGGTAATCGCCGGGCATGTAATGCCCGACGGCGACTGTGTCGGTTCGGTAAGGGCGTTGGGACTTGCGCTTAGCCAGATGGGCAAGGATGTTACCATTGCGCTTCCTGATCCAGTTCCGGAGATTTTCAGTTTTTTGCCGGGAGTAGACGAATTTGTAATCGGCCAGGAGGCCTTTAAAGGGCAGTACGATTTTATGGTTGTTTTAGACTGCTCTGTCCCGGAACGTTTGGGGCCTCTTCGCGACATGCTGGAGAGGCCGTTGACTGTTGTAAATATTGACCACCATGTCAGCTCTCATGAATTTGCCCATTATAACTATATCAGCCCTTCTCATGCGGCGACCGCGGAGATAATCCAGGATCTGATCGGTTGTTTGGAGATCGAGGTTACCTCCGAGATCGCCACATGTTTATATACCGGAATTGTTACTGACACAGGCTCTTTTCAATATGAAAACACCACACCTGAAACGCACCGGCGGGCAGCGTTACTGATGGAGCAGGGCGCCTCCTCCGTTTGGATAAATCTGATGATCAACGAGCAAAAACCATTAATTAATCTGCTTGTTCTTGAGAATGCGTTAAAAACATTAAATTTAAGTCCCTGCGGGTGTGTAGCCTGGGTAAGTGTGGAGCGGGATATGCTGGATCGCCTCAATGCCAGAGATGAAAACACAGATGGCCTGATCGGTTATATTCGTTCAATACGCGGTGTTGAAGTGGCGATCTTTTTCCATGAAATTTCGTCCGGCCTTTATAAAGTAGGTTTTCGCTCGAAAGAAATTGTTGATGTTAACAGGCTGGCATCGCTTTTTGGCGGCGGAGGCCACGTCCGCGCCGCTGGCTGCGTAATCAATGGGGATCTTAAAAGCCTTCAGGCAAAGATTGTTTTTGAAGCGTTGAAGTTGATTGAAGAAACGAAAAGGGGTATACAGGCGTAGGATGAACGGCATTCTCAATGTGCTGAAACCGCCCGGAATGACCTCTCATGATGTAGTTGGTTTGATTAGGCGCTTAACCGGTGTGCGTAAGGTTGGCCATACCGGAACCCTTGATCCTTTAGCGGCCGGTGTCCTGCCTGTATGTCTGGGTCATGCGACGCGGGTGATCCGTTTTCTCGAAAACGACAAGGAATACAGGGTGGAGGTTGCTTTTGGGATATCGACGACCACTGGTGATGTTTCCGGCGAGGTTATAAATAAGTGTGACGGTTCCAATTTGTCTGCTGCAACTTTGGAAAGGGAATTGGAGAACTTTACAGGTGAGATTGAACAGGTTCCCCCGATGACGTCAGCGATACATTTCCAGGGCAAAAGGCTTTACGAATTTGAGCGTGCCGGTTGTGTTGTGGAGCGCCGTCCAAGGAAAGTTAAATTATACAGTCTCCAACTAAAAAGGCTGGCTGACTGGAAAACCGAAACTCCGCTTGCTGTAATGGATGTGGTTTGCTCGGCGGGAACTTACATTCGTTCCCTGTGCATGGATATAGGGGAAAAGCTCAACTGCGGCGCTCATGTCAGATTCTTATTACGAACGAGAGCCGGTATGTTTAATTTGAATAAAGCAGTAACGTTGGAAGAAATACAGGTTCTTAAAGATCAGAATTTGTTGAAGGAGAACCTGATCAGCGCAAAAGAAGCGCTTAAGCACCTTGCTGAAATTCAGGTTAAAACGAGTTCGCTGCCGGCAGTAAGGGCTGGAAACCGCCTGTATGCCTCAGGATTGGCTTACCTGCCTCATCAGAAACCTTCGTTTAACGAACCTGTAAGGCTGTGCAGCGGTGAAAACCTGTTAGCCATTGCAGACGTTCAGGAGGAAAACAATACGGAGGGCTACTGCTTGAAGCCGATTGTTGTTTTAAATACATGAGCGCATAGGCAGTTGACCCCCCTTATGTACAGCAATTTTCAGGATAGCTATAGATGTTATAAATAATTGGCTGAACCTTTAATCGGAGGATAGGGTTATGGAGATCTATCAATCGTGGCAGGGCTTTAAGGAAAAACAAGCAAAGATCGCCGTGGGTTTGGGTAATTTTGACGGAGTTCATCTCGGTCATCAGAAACTGCTCGGCGCCCTGGTGGATACTGCCCGGCGGCTGGAAGAAAAATCGGCTGTCTTTACTTTTCATCCTCACCCGGAAATGGTGTTGAATCCCAGAAATGCTCCGCCGATGCTCCTCTCGCAGGGAGCAAAAGAACAATTGATTTCGAGGATGGGCGTTGACCTTTTCTTCAGGATACCTTTCACGCTGGATTTTTCTCGGATGGAGCCCGAGCTTTTTATTGAGAAGGTACTTTATGAGGGGTTAAACGTTCGGGATGTATTTATAGGATATAATTATACTTTTGGTTATAAAGGACGCGGAACGGCTGCTCTTTTAGAAGAATACAGCGGCAGGTATGATTACAGGCTCCATGTTTTACCGCCTGTAATCATAGACAATCAGGCAGTCAGCAGCACCTTAATCAGGAATCTTTTAAAAGAGGGAGAAGTTGCGGAAGCGGCAAGATTCCTGGGTTACCCGCCCTTTTTTGAAGGGGTGGTCGTTGTTGGCGACAGGCGGGGCGCCGCTCTTGGCATATCTACAATTAACCTTGAATATAGTATGGATTTTCTTCTTCCGGCCAATGGTGTTTATGTCGTGAAAGTAGACGTTGATCAGGATACTTATCTGGGAGTTGCCAACATAGGCAACCGCCCGACCTTTTATGACTACAGCGCAAGACCGGGAATAGAGGTTCACCTTCTGGATTTTACCGGAGACCTTTACGGGAAAATTGTCAGCGTTCATTTTACAAGACGGCTTCGTGATGAAAAGAAATTTTCATCTTCGGACGAGTTAGTTGTCCAGATTAGGCAGGATATTCAAAGAGCGCGTGAAAATACTTGAATTTTTCCTTAAAAAAGCTCCTTCCCATAGAAAAAGTTTACTTTTAATGTTCTGCTATGTTACAATGAAATCACTACCGAAAGGATAAGCAAGCGGTTGAAAGATTTGCGTCAAGATAAGATAAACAGTAGCTGATCTCATAATTAGAATAAGTTATTTAGGGTTTTAATGAACTGTTTACCGGGTAGTAGGTTGCGAAGTGACGGCTTACCCAGTTTGCAGCGATTAGGCCGAATTGAGGAGGTGAACTCATGGCCTTTACGGCAGAAGAAAAGCAGTTGGTTATCGGTGATTTCAGGTTGCACGAAAACGATACTGGTTCTCCTGAAGTTCAAATCGCGATACTGTCAAGGAGAATTAACAATCTAACCGAGCATTTAAAAATCCACAAGAAGGATTTCCATTCCCGAAGGGGATTATTAAAAATGGTCGGCCAGCGTCGTGCGCTTTTAAATTATCTGAAAGACTCCGATTTTGACCGTTACCGAACAGTAATTGAAAGGTTAGGTCTGAGAAGATAGTATCAAAAGCGGGTTAATCCCGCTTCTTTTGAAGAAAACTATAAAAGAGATAGTTAAATGTTTTGCTTTAAGTTCAATAGAGGAGGTTTTACTTTTTTAATGGCTGAACAGGCATGTTTGGTAAAAGAGTTGGATATAGGAAGCGGCAAGATACGGCTGGAAACTGGAAAAGTTGCCAAGCAGGCCGGCGGCGCCGTGCTTGTAAGGTGCGGTGATACGGTTGTTCTAGTAGCGGCCACAATGGCTGAGACAATCAGGGAGGGAATAGATTTCTTTCCGCTTACAGTTGATTATGAGGAAAGGCTGTACGCAGTCGGTAAAATTCCAGGGGGCTTTATTAAAAGAGAAGGCAGGCCCAGCGAAAAAGCAACGCTTTCAGCACGTTTAATTGACCGGACGATCAGGCCGCTTTTTCCCAAAGGCATGCACAACGAAGTACAGATCGTTGCTACCGTACTATCGGTGGATCAGGATAATCCCCATGAAATTGCAGCTATGATCGGCGCATCGGCCGCTTTGCATATAAGCGGCATACCTTTTCCTAATCCTATAGGCGGGCTGATCGTAGGGCTTGTCGATGATCGTTACGTTATTAATCCGAATCTGGAAGAAAAGCAAAAAAGCAGGATGCAGCTTACTGTTGCCGGAACGCGTGATGCGATAATGATGGTTGAAGCCGGCGCTCAAGAGGTCTTGGAAGCTGAATTGCTGACAGGTATAAATATCGGGCATGAAAAGGTCAAGGAAATAGTAGCCTTTATTGAGTCTTTCCGTGAGGAAGCCCTTGCTCTCGGACTTGCCTATCCTAAAGTTGAACTGCCTCTTCCTGAAAGCAACCCGGAAATGGAAGCAACGGTATTTGAGATGGCTACAGGAAAGATCGGTGAAGCCATTAGCCGGTGCATTAACGAAAAACTAAGCAAAAAGGACAGGGAAAGTTATCTGAGTGAGGTTAAGTCAGAATTACAGGAGAATCTTGCTTCCACATTCAGCGAACAGGAACCTTTGATCAAGAATATCATTGAAGATGTAGAGAAGAAGATGATCAGGAGCTTTATTCTCAACCAGGGTATCCGGATTGACGGACGGACTCCCGGCGAGATCCGCCCAATTACCATAGAAGCGGGAATCTTGCCCAGAGCACACGGCTCTGCTTTATTTACAAGGGGTCAGACTCAGGTGCTGTCGGTAACAACCCTAGGTCCGATTTCTGACGAACAAATTTTGGACGGTCTCGGGATTGAAGAGTCTAAACGGTTTATGCACCAATACAATTTTCCCCCGTACAGCACAGGGGAAGTCAGGTTCATGAGATCCCCCGGGCGCAGGGAAATAGGTCACGGGGCGCTGGCGGAAAGGTCTCTGGGACCGGTTATCCCTGTGGAAGAGAATTTCCCTTATGCAATCAGGATTGTCTCGGAAGTTTTGGAATCAAACGGGTCTTCATCTATGGGCAGCGTTTGCGCCAGCTGTATGAGCCTGATGGATGCGGGAGTTCCGGTTAAAGCGCCGGTAGCCGGTGTGGCCATGGGGTTAATCAAGGAAGACGACAGGGTTGTGGTGCTTACAGATATTCAGGGGCTTGAGGATCACCTGGGAGATATGGATTTTAAAGTTGCGGGAACGGAAAACGGGGTCACTTCGCTGCAAATGGATATAAAAATAACCGGAGTCACAGGCGAGATTCTTGAACAGGCGCTTAAACAGGCCCGTGAGGGCAGGATTTTTATCCTTGGTAAAATGACGGCGGTTTTGCCGGCTCCCAGAGAAGAATTGTCTCCATATGCCCCAAGGATCCTGCATATCGTGATCGATCCGGAAAAAATCAGGGATGTCATTGGTCCCGGCGGAAAGATAATTAAAAAGATTATTGAAGAAACCAAGGCGGAAATTGACATCGAAGATGATGGAAGGGTTTTTATCGCTGCTGTAGATCCGGTTGGCGGTCAGAAGGCCTTGGAAATTATCGAAAATCTAACCCGGGAAGTCCTCGCCGGCGGTATTTATACGGGGAGAGTGACCAGGGTAACCGATTTTGGTTGTTTTGTTGAAATAATTCCCGGTGTTTTGGGAATGCCGGGGAAAGAAGGGCTGGTTCATATTTCCCAGTTGGCTGATCACAGGGTTAATAAAGTTGAAGATGTTGTCAAAGAAGGAGACACAGTCGTAGTTAAGGTTCTTGGATACGATAATCAGGGACGTTTAAAATTATCACGCAAGGATGCTTTACCGGCTGAATCCAGGCGCAGTCCGGGGAGTATTCCCAGACGGACAGGCAGGACAAGAGAAGTTCAAAGACAATAGAACGGTTATAGATAATAATAAAGTCCCTGCCATGTATTACGGGTAGGGTTTTATTGTTTTATACATTCTTTTTTTACATTCTTTAAGGAGGTAAACTATTGTACCGTCAGGAACTTTTAGATAATGGGGTTTGTGTTTTAACCGAAGATATGCCCAACGTCCGTTCCGTTGTTATAGGGATCTGGGCGGATGTGGGGTCAAGGGATGAACCCCCGGATGCGGCGGGAATCTCCCATTTTATTGAACACCTTATGTTTAAAGGAACTCAGAAGAGGACGGCCAGGGATATTGCGGAAGCCCTTGACGCCGTAGGCGGACAGCTTAACGCCTTTACTACCAAAGAATATACTTGTTACTACGCCAGGGTCATGGATGAACATTTTGATCTTTCTCTTGACGTGCTGGTTGATATGGTGCTGTTTTCGCGTTTTGCCCCCGAAGATATAGATCGGGAAAAGAATGTAATTGTCGAGGAAATTAAAATGTACGAAGATACGCCGGATGAGCTTGTGCATGATGTTTTCGCATCGGCTGTCTGGCGTGAACATGCCCTGGGAAGGCCTATTATAGGAGAGGCGTCAATTATTGAGAGTCTCGACCGTTCCAGGATATTGTCTTTTTATCAGGCCTACTATTCACCGGCAAACTTGATTGTGGCAGTTGCCGGCAACATAAAACACCAGGATGTCGTGGAAAAAGTTCAGGCCGCCCTGGGGAGTGTCAGCGGAGTAAAAGCGATCAGGGGAGAGAATAGACCGGTTCCGCACAGTAATATGGTCTGCCGGAAGAAGGATACAGAACAGGTTCATTTATGTATTGGCGTTCCGGGTTTGACCCTGGATAATAAAAATATTTATGCAATGCAATTACTGAATACCGCTCTCGGCGGCGGCACAAGTTCGCGCCTTTTTCAAGAGATCAGGGAAAACCGCGGTTTAGTATACTCCATATACTCCTACCACGCTTCTTACCACGATACCGGCCTTTTTTGCGTTTATGCCGGCTTGAGCAAAAACAATGTTTTACCTGGTTCAGAGTTGGTCTTTAAGGAAATAAAAGCTATTCGTGAAACCGGTATTACCGAGGCGGAACTGCAGAGGTCCAAAGATCAGGTGAAAGGAAATCTATTCTTAAGCCTGGAAAACGTAACAACCCACATGAGCAGGCTGGCCAAGTCCAAACTTTATCTTGAAAGATTTGTTACACCCGAAGAAGTCGCCGATAAAATCAGTAAAGTGACTGGGGATGAAGTAAGAGACATTGCCCGGGCGATCCTGCTGCCGGAGTCACTTGTCATAGCTGCGGTGGGTCCCTGGGAAGATTGTGAAATTCTGCAGGAAAAGGCCTGCGAGATATTGGCCTGACAAGAGAATTAATTAACAAATAATTTTGTCCTAAAGCTTACCCCACCTGCCATATATTGTATTGGAGGTGGGGATATGTTATACGGCACAGTATGCATTATAATTGTTGTCCTGGCTATAGTCTGGCTTTCGATCAGGGAGAGGATGAAACTCAGTATATTCCATGAGAGATCTTGGGAGACACTGATGGAAGGAAAATCTTCACCCTTTTCCCAGGCTGTTTTAAATTTGGTCGGATTTGCCGGCGGAATTTATCTCTCCCTGGTTATGCTGCTGGATTTTATGAAGTTTCAGATACCGGACCGCGTACAATTCGGCCATCTGGAAATAGAGCCCCTGGCGGCGTTTTCAATCACCCTGGCAATTATCCAGCCTTTTTTTATTAATATTTTCAAGCGGAATAAATAGTTTTACGCTTTTAGGGGGAATGGACGCTTATTTTGAAAGCCTTGACCGGCGCATCATCAAATAGGCGATGAGCATAATCAGCGGTGTCAGAAGCTGGACCAGCGTAAAAAAACCCAGTCCCCACCCGGGGACAATAATTTTTCCGAGGATCAGGGGATTATCACGGACAGTTTCTTCAACCAGGCCCCTAAGCAGTTGATGGTAAAAAATGAAAGACCAGAATTGATAACCGGGAGGCGGATTTTTGCGTTGGACGTATAGATAACGCAGTAAAAGGGCTAAACCTATAACCGAACCTACCGGCTGGGCCGGCCAATTTCCAAACCAAAAATCTGTCATTCTTCCCAGGACTTCCTGGTTAAAAATATTGGCTATCCGAATGGCAAAATATCCTATAGCAAGACCTGGAACAGCCAAATCCGCAACCTGGCCGAATTTAACACCCTTATGCTTCATATAAAGCCATCCGGCCGCCATTCCTCCTAACAAACCGCCATGCCAGGCAACGCCACCCTCGTATATTTTTAAAATTTGGATAGGGTTTTCCATAAACCACTCCGGGTAATTGGCAAGAACAAACACCAAACGTGCTCCTGCAATACCGGCAATTGTAACGATAATAGTCAGATTAAGGATAAAATCTTCGTCAAAGCCCATTTTCAGCGCTTTGCTGTATAAATACCAGCCGCCGATGACAAATGAGAGGGCCATTAAAACGCCATACCACCGTAAGACCAGCGGACCTATATGAAACACAACCGGATTTAGATCGACCAGCAATCTTTTCCCCCCCCTGATTAAAGAATATGCCGTCCGGTGAATATTATAAAGCGCCTAATTATACCAAAAATTTATCCAAAATAAAAATTTAATGTATACAAGGAATGGAATCTATTTTTTCTTGACATAGGGGAACACTTATACGAAAATAGAGCAATAAGTTATGAGAAGTTTTTTAACTTACCCTTTTAGGGATTTATTGGGGAAAAGTTTTTCAGGAAAGAAGGAGATCCGTCACTTGATCAAGGTTGTGATTTCTGGCGCAGCGGGCCGTATGGGCCGGGAGGTTTTAAAAAGCGTCTGGAATTCGGAGGACATGCAATTAGTTGGAGCGGTTGACGTTCAGGATGAGGGGCGTGATGCCGGCTCGCTTATGGGTATAGGAGAGGTCGGGATTCAGCTGCAAAGCGATCTTAAGCAGGCGCTGCAAGACGCAAGGCCTGATGTTATGGTTGATTTTACTATACCGGATAGTGTGGCGGACAACATTAAAACAGCTTTGCACTGCGGCGTAAGACCTGTGATTGGCACAACAGGTTTGCCAAGCGGCGAGTTGTCTGAAATAGCCCAAATCTCGTCAAGCAAGAAGGTTGGGTGTATCATAGCTCCCAACTTTGCCATTGGAGCAATTCTGATGATTAATTTTGCCGCCCAGGCTGCCAAATACTTTCCGCATGTAGAAATTATCGAGCTTCATCACGACCAGAAACTTGACGCTCCTTCGGGCACTGCCATATTGACAGCCGCTGAAATTGTTAAAAACAGGGGTAATTTTGAACAAGGATTGCCTATAGAAATTGAGAAGATACCCGGAGCGCGCGGTGGCCGTTACGAAGGCGGAATACGTTTTCACAGCGTCCGCCTGCCCGGTTTGGTAGCTCACCAGGAGGTTATCTTTGGAGGTTTGGGGCAGACCCTTACGATCAGGCATGACACTATTTCCAGAGAATCTTTTATGCCTGGAGTGCTGCTTGCAATCCGGAAAGTAATGAACCTTGAAGAAGTTGTCTATGGCCTGGAAAATCTTATTTTTGAGTAAGCACCTCCCCTTTTGGCAAAACATATTATGAAGTTAAATAATGCAACTTTATTGAGGCAGGTAAGAGGTGGCCTTTATGACTTCAAGCCAAAAGGGTTTAAAGATAGCTGTTTTAGGCGGCGATCAAAGAGAGGCTTTTCTTGCAAAGAAACTTGCCGAATCTGGTTACGCGGTAAGTGTAGCAGGGCTTTCGGCGCAGGGTGAAAATATCAGCCTTTGCGAGGATTTGGATGAAGCCTTGAATGGCGTACAGGTAATTGTACTGCCGGTCCCTGGAATCAACGACTCCCGGGAAATCTATTCTCCCTGTTCAACTAAGACTTTAATACTTTCGGAAGAAGTTCTTGCCGGTTTGCCCCCAGGGGTATTACTTTTCGTAGGAACAGCCAGGCCGATATTGAAAGATATGGTTGCCAGACATGGTTTACAATTAATTGAACTGCTTAACCTTGACGAAGTGGCGATCTTAAATTCCATACCTTCCGCAGAGGGAGCAATTCAAATAGCCATGGAAAAACTTCCTACTACAATTCACGGCGCCAGAAGTTTTGTTCTGGGTTTTGGACGTACAGGAATTACACTGGCCCGTATGCTTACTGTCTTAGGGTCCAGGACAACAGTAGCTGCCCGCAATCCCGCCCAGAGAGCAAGAGCTGTCGAAATGAACTGCGCTGCCTGCAATTTTAACGAACTACCGGAATTGATTGGGCAGGCGGAATTGATTTTCAACACTATTCCTTATCTGGTGCTGGATGAGCAATTATTGAAAAAAGTACGTGAGGGAGTACTCATCGTTGATCTCGCTTCGTTTCCCGGTGGAACAGATTTTGAAGCAGCCCGCCAGCTTGGGATAGAAGCTGCGCTGGCGCCGGGATTGCCCGGGAAAGTAGCCCCTAAAACTGCCGGTAAAATACTTGCCGATGTTCTCCCCAGGCTGATAGCCAGTAAACTAGCCCCTTGAACCTGACTCAAAAGCTTGCCGGGGGTGCATAAAATGCGCTTACAGGGTGTGCGGGTCGGGTTTTCTCTGACTGGTTCTCATTGTACTTTGGTAGAGGTAATATCATATATACAAACTTTAGTAGATGAAGGTGCGGCTGTTTTTCCGGTGATCAGTCAGGCAGTTAACGAGACATATTCGAGATATGGATCACCGGCCAAATGGAAGGAAGCCTTACAGGAAATTACTGGCAACGCTGCTATTAGCGCCATTGCAGAAGCAGAACCCATCGGACCAGAATCTTTATTGGATATAATGGTTGTGGCGCCGTGCACGGGGAATACATTGGCAAAACTAGCCAACGGCATTGTTGACGGTCCGGTATTAATGGCTGTAAAGGCAACCTTGAGGAATGATAAGCCGGTAGCGCTGGCTATTTCAACGAATGACGGCCTGGGTATGAACGCCAAGAATATCGGGACGCTGATGAATACCAAAAACATGTTTATGGTTCCCTTTGGACAGGACAATCCGGAGAATAAACCGAATTCCCTGATTGCAAAGATGAGCCTGATTGCAGATACAGTTTATATGGCATTACAGGGAAAACAAATTCAACCATTATTAATTACGTTTTAGGAGGTTAGCATGGAAGGGTATAATGTAGTTGTAGTCGGAGCGCCTGGAGCAGTGGGACAAGAAATTTTAAAGATTTTGGAGGAACGGAATTTTCCTGTTGATCAAATCAAGTTATGCGCTACTACGAGATCGGCGGGAAAAGAAATGGTTTTCCGTGGGAACAGCTTTCAGGTAGAGGAGACAACTGCTGATTCATTTACTGGAATGGATGTGGCTCTTTTTGCAGGAGGAGCGGCCAGCCTGCAATTCGGGCCGGCAGCCGTGGAACGTAATTGCGTGGTTGTTGACAACAGCAGTAACTTTCGCATGGACCCGGAAGTTCCCCTGGTTGTTCCTGAAATTAATCCTGAAGATGTAAAGTGGCACAAAGGTATTATTGCCAACCCAAATTGTTCTACCATAATTATGGTTCTTCCTTTAAAGCCTATCTACGATGAGGCGGGCATTAAGCGGGTAGTGGTCTCTACCTATCAAGCGGCGTCCGGCGCCGGCGCGGAGGCGATGGAGGAACTTTTCCAGCAGACAAAGGCTATTGTCCAGGGCGCCGGGTACCCGCCGGTTGTCTTCCCTTACCAGATTGCTTTCAACCTGATTCCGCACATTGATGTTTTTCAGGATCTGGGCTACACTAAGGAAGAATGGAAAATGGTTTATGAAACACAAAAAATCATGCATGATTCAAACATCGCAATAACGGCGACAACAATACGCGTTCCTGTTATCAGAAGTCATTCCGAGTCAGTCAATGTTGAGACAGTAAAAAAACTGACCGCCGAACGGGCACGGGAGATTTTAGCCGAATTTCCCGGAGTTGTAGTTTTAGACGATCCTTCTAAAAAGGAATACCCTATGCCTCTGTACAGTTCCAACCGTGATGAGGTTTTTGTCGGGCGCATCAGAGAAGACAATTCTATACCAAACGGACTGAATCTGTGGGTTTCTTCCGATCAGATCAGAAAAGGCGCCGCTACTAACGCTATCCAAATAGCAGAACTAGTTATCAAATATGGCTGTCTTAAAAGGAGATAGGAGATAGGAGATAGGAGAATGAAGTTTCTAATACAGAAATTTGGCGGCACCTCTGTTGCTACACCTGAGATGCGTAAAGAAGTGGTTAATAGAATTCTGTCCGCTATGGAGGAAGGGTATACTCCGGTAGTTGTTGTTTCAGCTATGGGAAGGAAGGGCGATCCTTATGCTACGGATACATTAATTAACCTTGCCAGGCACGCTTATCATGATACTACTGTCCGGGAGTTGGATTTGCTGATGTCCTGCGGTGAGATAATCTCCGGAGTAGTCATGACAGCCACACTCCAACAGGCGGGATATCCCGCCGTGTTTTTAACCGGCGCGCAGGCAGGAATAATTACCGATGAAAATTATAGCGAGGCCAGGATCAGCAAAGTTAAACCGGAAATGATCCTGAGATATGCGAAGGAAGGCAAGATAGTTATCGTTGCGGGGTTCCAGGGTGTTACAGAGGAAGGCCAAATCACTACACTGGGAAGGGGCGGAAGCGATACGACGGCGGCTGCCCTTGGTGTTGCGTTAAATGCCGCCTGCATAGACATCTATACTGATGTTGAAGGAATTATGACCGCAGATCCGCGGATAGTTGAAGATGCGTTTCCTTTGGAAAGCGTAACCTACGACGAGATCTGCCAACTGGCCTATGAAGGGGCCAAGGTTATTCATCCGCGGGCTGTGGAAATCAGCATGCAAAAAAACATTCCTATGCGGGTAAGGTCAACTTTAAGCGATGCTCCCGGAACACTTGTGACTACTTCCCATGAAGTTTACAAGGGAACCATAGATATAACGAGAGACCGTGCAATTACCGGTATAACGCAGATACCGGGCATAATACAATATAAGGTGCAAATGGACGAGGGATCTAAAGAAAACCTTTCCAATCAGCGCCGTCTTTTTAAAAGCCTGGCTTTAGCCGGAATCAGTCTTGATTTTATCAATGTATACCCTGACAGGGTAGTTTTTACAGTCAGAGAGCAATTCGGGAAAAAAGCTGCTGAAGTTTTGGAAAATGAGGGATTTGCGCCGGAAATCAGCCAGAACTGCGCTAAAATTGCGGCGGTAGGCGGAGGCATGAACGGTGTTCCCGGCGTCATGGCAGGTATTGTTGAAACGTTGACAAGAGAGGATATTCAAATTCTGCAGTCGAATGACTCAAATACTACCATCTGGGTGCTTGTAGGAAGGGAAGACATGGAGAGGGCGGTCCGTGCTTTGCACCGCCGGTTTTTACAAAGTTAAGCCAGCTTGAAAAGTTTATTTAAGTTTATGTAATTAAAGAGGTGAAAAAATTGGCTACTGATTTTGGGCGGGTTATAACAGCTATGGTGACACCGTTTGACAAAGACCTTACGGTAAATTATGACCTGGCAAAAAAATTAGCCCGCCACCTGGTTCAATCGGGTTCTGACGGTTTGGTTATTTGCGGAACTACCGGAGAGTCACCTACTTTGACCAAGGAAGAAAAATTAGAGCTGTTCCGTATTGTAGTTGAAGAAATAGGCGGTGAGGCAACTGTCATTGCCTCTACGGGCAGCTATGATACAGCCGGAAGTATCAGCCTGACCCAGTCAGCTGAAAAGCTGGGCGTAGACGGCCTGCTCCTGGTAACCCCTTATTACAATAAGCCTTCCCAGGAAGGTCTTTACCAGCATTTTAAATCTATAGCCTGCTCTACTAACCTGCCGGTTATGCTTTATGATATTCCAGGGCGATCGGTAATCGGCCTTGCGCCTGCAACCGTAGCGCAGTTGGCGGAAATACCTAATATTGTAGCTCTGAAAGAGGCCTGTTCAAGTATGGATCAGGTCAGCGAATTGCGCAGGAGACTTCCTGATTATTTTGCTATCTACAGCGGTGATGATTCACTGACATTACCCATGCTTTCACTGGGATCAAAGGGAGTGATCAGCGTGGCTTCCCACATAGTAGGTCCCAGGTTAAAAGAAATGGTCAACGCCTTTCTGGCCGGCAACGTAACTCTGGCCAACCAGATACACCTGGAGCTTTATCCTGTTTTCAGCGGCCTTTTTATTACCTCAAATCCGGTTCCGGTTAAAGCGGCCTTAAATATGCTCGGGTGGCAGGTCGGGCCGCCGCGGCTTCCCCTTGTGGAAGCTACGCCTGAAGAGAAAGAAAGTATTAAGAAAATGCTTGGCCAGGTCAGGATGTTCTAGATGATCAGGTTGTTGACTGTATCCAAAAGGTGGTAAAGGAGGTTTTAATTTTTGAAAGAAGTGCTTGAGATACTGGAATCTGACGCAAGACTCTCTGCAGCGGATATAGCCATTATGTTAAACAAGGAAAAGTCGGAAGTACAAGAGGTTATCAAGGAACTGGAAAGTAACAAGGTTATCTTGAAATATATCGCCCTTGTCAATTGGGAGAAGGCCGGGGAGGAGAAAGTGCTCGCCATGATCGAAGTACGCGTGGCTCCCCAGAGAGATAAGGGTTTTGACACTGTAGCAGAGCGCATCTACCGTTTTCCCCAGGTTAGAAGTGTTCACCTTATGTCGGGTGACTACGACCTGGCGGTGTTTGTCGAAGGGAAGAACATGCGTGAAGTCAGCCATTTCGTTTCTACCAAGCTGGCGACAATTGAAGGGGTTCTAAGTACAATGACGCACTTTATTTTAAAAACATACAAACAAGACGGTGTCGTTTTGGAAGATGTTGAAAAAGACAGGAGGTTATTAGTTTCTCCATGAACACGAACACCTCATGGGACGATTTTATCAACCCGGTAGTAAGGACAATACCCTGGTCGGGAATAAGAAAGTTTTTTGATTTGGTAGTCGAAACGCCCGGCGTAATTTCCCTGGGGGTTGGAGAACCTGATTTTGTCACACCCTGGCATATTCGTGAAGCATGCATTTATTCTCTGGAAAAAGGTTATACCATGTATACTTCCAATTACGGCCTTCTGGAGTTGAGGCAGGCGATAGCACAGGAACTCTCCCGTACCGGTTTGAAATATAACCCCCAAAATGAGATCCTGGCGACTGTCGGAGTCAGCGAAGCGCTGGATCTGGCAATACGCGCTCTTATTTCACCCGGAGATGAAGTCCTCGTTCCAGAACCTTCTTATGTTTCCTATGCCCCCTGTATTACTCTTGCCGGCGGCGGAGTAGTAAGCCTGCCGACAACACTTGAGGGCAATTTCCGGATCAGCGCGGATCAGGTTGAATCTGCCATCACGCCCAGGACCAAGGCGCTGATTCTATGCTACCCGAATAACCCCACCGGCGCGGTTATGGATAGAAAAACCCTGACCGGGATTGCGGAAGTTGCTGAAAGGCATAACCTGGTTGTAATAGCTGATGATATTTATGAGAATCTTACTTACGTCGGTGAGCATACCTGTTTTGCGGCTCTCCCCGGTATGCAGGAACGTACCATCCTGCTGAACGGTTTCTCAAAATCCTATGCAATGACCGGGTGGAGGTTGGGGTACGCAGCGGGAAATCCGGATTTTATCGGTTATATGACAAAAATTCACCAGTATACAATGCTTTGCGCCCCAATTACAGCACAAATGGCTGCTATTGAGGCCCTTAAAAACGGCCGTCCGGCAATGAAGAAAATGGTCCGGGAATACAACAGGAGACGTTTGCTGGTAATACATGCCCTCCGGGATATAGGACTTCCCTGCCTTGAGCCCGGCGGCGCCTTCTACGCCTTTCCCGACATAAGCGGAACAGGCCTTTCTTCTGAGGAGTTTGCCGCACAGTTGCTTCAGGAAGAAAAGGTTGCCGTAGTTCCCGGCAATGCATTCGGCCCTTGCGGAGAGGGTTTTGTACGCTGTTCTTACGCAGCTTCGATGGAGGATTTAGGCCAGGCTTTCCGTCGTATGACCAAGTTTGTCAAATCCCGCGGTATGCGGCCCAGGAAGATTTTCAGCTCTGTCACGAATACGGAGCAAACCTCACCCGGTCCGAAAGAGGCTGCAGGTTAAAGAATTGCTGGAGGTCCGGAGCATTAAATGAGCAGTGCAGTAGACCAAATGAAAGAAAACCTGGTCGGCGCGTTAAAACTTGCGGCCGGAAAGGCTGTCAAACAGGGGATTTTTCAGGAGTTGCCGGAATTACCCGATTTTATTATTGAGGTTCCCAGGGAAAAGGACCACGGTGATTTTGCAACCAACCTGGCCATGCTGCTGTCCAAAGAGGTCCATTTACCACCTCGGAAAATAGCCGGAATTTTAAAGGGCTGCATTGATTTGCAGGGTTTACCTGTTGAGAAAGTAGAAATAGCAGGCCCTGGTTTTATTAACTTTTATCTTGATCCAAAATGGGTTTTGGAAATACTGCCGGAAATTGTCACCCTTGAAGACAACTTTGGCCGGACGGACTTTGGCGGGGGCGCCAAGATCCAGGTGGAGTTTGTCAGCGCAAATCCTACAGGACTTCTGCATATGGGAAATGCACGCGGCGCTGCCCTTGGGGACAGCATCGCTTCTATTCTAAGCTTTTGCGGTTATCAGGTAACCAGGGAGTTTTATATAAATGACGCCGGCCACCAGATCGAGTTGCTGGGGAAATCCCTTCAGGCAAGGTATTTTCAGCTTTTAGGCCGTCCGGCCGAAATTGCGGCCGAGGGTTATCATGGTGAAGATATCATTGAAACAGTAAAGGGTTTCATCAACCTTTACGGGGACAGTTTTCTGGACACTGACGAGGCGGAACGTATAAACGAGCTTGTAGATTATACCTTGAAGGAAAAACTTGCCGTAATTAAAGAAACCCTGCTTTCATTCGGGGTATCTTATGATGTATGGTTTTCCGAACAGGATCTGCATAATAGCGGTATTGTCAAGGAAATTGTCGACCGCTTAAATTCAATGGGTTTCCTTTACGAGCATGAAGGAGCGCTCTGGTTTAAAGCCAGGGAATTCGGCGTGGAAAAAGACGAAGTAATTCTACGCAGCAATGGGGCGCCAACGTATTACGCCACTGACATTGCCTACCACTTCAATAAATTCCAACGCGGCTTCGATCGGATAATCAATATCTGGGGAGCGGACCATCACGGACATGTCGCCCGGATGAAAGGCGCAATGGCAGCTTTGGGATATAACCCCGACGCCCTGCATGTCATAATAATGCAGTTAGTCCGCTTATACCGCGGCGGTGAGATCGTCCGGATGAGCAAACGCTCCGGCCAGTATGTGACTTTGGAAGAGTTAATTGAGGAAGTTGGCCGCGATGTGGCGCGTTACTTTTTTGTCATGCGCAGCGCGGACAGCCATTTGGACTTTGATCTCGATTTAGCCCGGGCTCAGTCCAACGAAAACCCGGTATATTATATTCAATATGCCCATGCCAGGATTTGCAGCATTTTGCGTCAGCTGGATGAAACAGGGAAAAAACTGCCTTTACCCGGAGCAGATGATCTGATTTTGATAAAGGAAGAAACTGAATTAATCCTTGCCCGGAGGCTGGCTGATTTTCCTGAAGAAGTTTCAATGGCTGCCAGGGATCTTGCGCCCCACAGGCTGACCAGATATCTGCATGAAGTCGCCGGCCTCCTGCACAGTTTTTACAACAGCCATCGCGTAATCAGCCCGGATGAAAAATTGTCCTGCGCCAGGTTACTGCTCGTCAAGGCAACGCGTATAGTTTTACGTAACGGAATGCGTCTTCTAGGTATACAAGCCCCTGAACGCATGTAAAAAAGAGGTGAGCAAAATAGCTAAATTTGTTTTTATTACCGGCGGAGTTGTTTCTTCGCTTGGCAAAGGAATTACAGCCGCGTCATTAGGTTGCCTTTTAAAAAGCAGGGGCCTGAAAGTTGCCATCCAAAAACTTGACCCTTATATCAATNNACAATGAGCCCCTATCAGCATGGGGAAGTTTTTGTCACTGAAGACGGGGCTGAAACGGACCTTGACCTTGGGCATTACGAGCGTTTTATTGACAGTAATTTAAGCAGGAGCTGCAATGTGACCACTGGTGTCGTCTACTGGTCGGTAATTACCAAGGAACGGCGGGGCGACTATCTGGGAGCTACTGTCCAGGTAATTCCTCATATAACAAATGAAATTAAGGAACGTGTGCTTAACATTGTTTCTGAAAGCAATCCCGACGTAGTGATCAACGAAATAGGGGGCACCGTGGGGGATATTGAGTCCCTGCCCTTTCTTGAAGCAATACGCCAGCTGCGCACCGACCTGGGCAGGGATAATGTAATGTATATCCACCTTACGCTTGTGCCTTTCTTAAAGGTGGCCAACGAATTAAAAACAAAACCCACCCAGCACAGCGTTAAAGAACTGCGCAGTATCGGCATCCAGCCTGATGTAATCATCTGCCGCACTGAAAATCCGCTTCGCCCCGGACTGGAAGACAAGGTGGCCCTTTTTTGCGACATCGACAAGGATGCCGTTATCCAGGCAGTCGATGTATCGTCTATCTATGAAGTTCCCCTGGTGCTTGAGGACGAGGGTCTTGGTGAAATTGTCGTCCGGCGGCTGGGTTTAAAATGCCAGCCTCCTTCACTGCAGGAATGGCGCGATATGGTGGACAGGATGAAAAAGCTGCAGGAAAACGTGACCATAGCTATTGTCGGAAAGTATGTTTCCCTGCCCGATGCATATTACAGCGTCAGCGAAGCTCTCCGCCACGCCGGACTGAGCCATGGCGTCGCAGTGGACATTAAATGGATCAATTCTGAGGAGCTTGAGCGCCGGGAAGCGGAGTATTTTCTGGCAGGCGCTGACGGAATTGTTGTGCCCGGCGGATTTGGAGACAGGGGTATAGAAGGCAAGATTGAGGCAATATCTTACGCCCGGCAAAAGAAAATCCCTTTCCTGGGGCTTTGCCTCGGAATGCAGCTGGCTGTAGTTGAGTACGCAAGAAATGTGCTGAATTGGAAGGATGCGAACAGTTCGGAATTTAATGCGGCTACCTCCTATCCTGTTATAGATTTACTGCCCGAACAAAGAGAAATTGATAAAATGGGAGGTACCATGCGTCTTGGTTCTTATCCATGCAAACTTGAACCGGGTACGCTTGCGTACAAAGCATATGGTAAAGAGATAATTGATGAGCGGCACCGCCACCGTTATGAGCTGAACAACTTTTACAGGGCGGCTTTAAGTGATTACGGTTTGGTTTTCAGCGGGACGCTTCCCGACGGATATCTTGTTGAGATTATAGAACTGCGTGATCACCCGTGGTTTGTCGCCACCCAGTTTCATCCGGAATTTAAGTCCCGCCCGAACAGACCGCATCCGCTATTCAGAGATTTTGTAGGCGCTTCCCTGGCTTTTAAGAAGACCAGGTGAAATATAGTGTCTATTTTTAAAAGAGGGGTAGATGGATTTGAACCGTAAGGCAATTGCCGTATCGGTTTTCGGTGTTGTGATTATATCTTTGTTAATTGCCAGTATCGTGGGTTTGTTTGTCCCCGGCAGAAACAGGGGAAGTACTAAAAGCCCTGATCTGTATAAAGAAAAGGCCGTAGGGATTATATCCATCGAGGGTCCAATTGTCTGCGGGAGTGATCAGGTAAGCGCCTGGAGTTCCGGGGTTAGTTCGGACAATATCGTATCTTTGTTGAGGTCAGCTGAGGATGATCCTAAAATCAGGGCTGTTGTGCTGAGAATAAACAGCCCCGGGGGCACTGCGGCAGGGTCTCAGGAAATTAGGGCGGAAGTTGACAGATTTCGCAGGACAGGTAAAAGCATAGTAGTGTCTATGGCTGATGTTGCAGCCTCAGGGGCCTATCTTATAGCCTGCCGGGCGGACAAAATACTGGCTAATCCCGGAACTGTGACCGGCAGCATAGGGGTTATCATGGAAGTTAGTAATTACAGCGGCCTTTATAATAAAATAGGCGTTTCTTCGGAAATTTTTAAGAGCGGGCCGCATAAGGATATGGGTTCGTCCAACAGGACGGTTACCAAAGATGAGCAGGTCCTTTTTCAGGCTATGGTTGATGAAATCTATGGTGATTTTGTAAATTCCGTTGCCGCAGGAAGGAAAATGGAACTGGAAAAAGTTAAATTACTTGCCGACGGACGTATTTTCACAGGCGCTCAGGCAAAACAGGCCGGCCTGGTAGACGATCTTGGAAATTATCAGGATGCTGTTGCATTGGCGGGTAAACTTTCGGGCTTGGGATCGGAGCCGGAAACAGTTGAACTCAGCCCGAATAAAATCTGGTATCAAATATTTAGGGACGCAGCAGGTTCTTCTTCGTTTTTTGGGTATATTAGACAGTTAACTTCAAATTTAAGCGGAAACGGGACTAGCGGGGCGCAGATGCAGCAGGCCGGTCCTTTCCCCGTATCCCTGATGTTTTACCAGCAAAATTTCTAAAGGCAGGGATCCCTTCTTGGAAGAAAATGATGTTTCCTGTCAGGAAGTTCCGCCCGAAGTTATACAACAAATGGGTGTTTTGGACCTTATTTACGGGGTACTGTTTGAACCTGCGGATACTTTTAAAAAAGTGGCTGAAGCGCCGCCACTTGGATTATCTTTTCTGATTTTTTCGCTGGTGAACATAACGGCAATATTTATGAGTTTTCTAACCTTCTTTCATTTGCTGGGCAAGAGCTTTCCTGGCGGCGGAGACGTAAGAGTAGATCTTACATTATCAATGATACTTTTGATAGTATTTCTAGGTTTACTTGTAAAAATATGCAACTGGTTATTATCTGCAAGTGTTTTCCATTTGTTGGCGGAGCTTCTGGGTGGCAGGGGCGGCGTGAGGGGGCTGCTGGCAATTGTCGGCTTAAGTTACCTGCCGTTTTTTTTTCTGGCGCCTGTTGAATTGTTATTGCTAATCTGGGGTTTAAACGGCGTTGTTGTTGTTACAGTTATGATCCTGAACTTCTTAATCTTTATCTGGTGGTTGGCGCTTATGGTTCTCGGCGTCCGTCAGGAGTACTGTTTTTCTTCCGGCAGCGCCTTAGCAGCGGTTTTTCTTCCGATATTTCCATTCATTTTCTTCTTGATGCTCCCCGTCCTTCTAGCAGCTATTATTGTTATTTCAATTTTTATATGTTCCTGAACCCTTTTAAAAATTACTTTATAATGATGCAGGGATTTGTATTTTTGCCGTCGAATGTATGTGCTAAATAGGTCTTGCAACTGTTAAAACAAAATTTAATCCGCTGTAGAGGTGAAATAGGACAGATGAGTTGTGACCTGTTAATTGTAGATGATCAGGCCGGTATCAGGCGGTTGCTCTATGAAGTCTTTCTTGAAGACGATCTGGAAGTTGATATGGCTTCTTCAGGCGCTGAGGCCTTACGTAAGGTTGTTTCACAAAAGCCCCGGTTAATTTTATTGGACAGCAATATGCCAGAAATGAGTGGTCTGGAAACTGCCGCGAAAATTAGGGAACTTAACATAGATACAATTATAATAATGGTTTCTGCTTTTGATGATACATTTTTTACTTCCAAAGCAAAAGATCTGGGAATAAATTATTACCTTAACAAACCTTTTGACATAGTAAGCCTCCGTTCAATGGTGCGTGATATATTAAAAACGGTATAGTCTGCATTGCCAATTGATAAATTCTAAAACACCTATTTATTTGATGAAAGGGGTTTTAACTCTTGATCATTAATACAGAGACGATGCTGGCAATGCGTTGCCCCAAATGCGGCAAACTGGAATTTCATAAACTCTCCCGGTTTACTTTTTCCGGATCTAACTCTGTCGAACTCGTCTGTACTTGCGGAGCGACTAAAATGATTATTTCCCTCAAAAAAAGAGGGGAGTTATGGTTTCAGTTAAGCTGTGTTGTATGTGAAGCGATGCATTTGCGTATAATTAGCAGCCAGTCCATAAGGCAGCAGAAGGTTGTCACTTTTACTTGCCAGGAAACAGGACTTGAACTGGGGTATATGGGCCCTTATGATAAAATACGTCAATTAATTCAAAATCCAAAAGAAGTTGAACTGCTGTTCAGCGAGCTTACGAGCGAGGATTATTTTAATAACAGCGATATAATGCATCAGGTTTTAACTTGCATTAATGAATTGGCCGAGCAGGGACTAGTATCCTGCCAGTGTGGAAATTATAATATATCAATAGACATCTTTCCCGACAGATTGGAACTGCAGTGTAAAAAGTGTAGCGGAACAAGCATAATCTATGCCGAAACTGAGGAAGATTTATCTATAGTTCAACAGGTGGACGAACTTGAACTGATCAAAGAAGGTCTTGGGTTCCTGGATAGCCTTGCGCATACAAGCCTCTCTAAAAAAAATCGTTATCAGCATGATCAATAATAACTGCAATAGTCTCATAAACAAAAGGAGGATATTTTACAAAATGAAGCTTTTCCTTGATACTGCAAATATTGAAGAAATAAAAGCAGCCAACGCTCTGGGAGTTATCAGCGGTGTAACTACAAACCCATCTCTGATTGCCAGAGAAGGGCGTGTATTTGAACAGGTAGTCAGGGAAATCACCTCAATTGTAGATGGGCCGATCAGCGCTGAGGCGACAAGTTCCGAAGCTTCGTCCATGGTTGAGGAGGCGAAGGAGTTAGCGCGTATACATCCCAATATTGTGGTGAAAATACCTTTAACGACAGAAGGTTTAAAAGCAATTGCCGAACTGGCTAAAAAAGGAATCAAGACCAACGCGACACTGGTCTTTTCAGCAAACCAAGCCCTGCTGGCGGCTCTGGCCGGCGCTTCTTTTGTCAGTCCTTTTGTCGGGCGCCTGGACGATATCGGACATGACGGTATGGAAATTGTCGCCGATATAATGGATATTTTCAGGATCTACGATTTTCCTGCGCAGGTGATTGCGGCAAGTATCCGGCACCCCATGCATGTGGTTATAGCGGCGAAAGCAGGAGCAGATATAGCAACAATACCTTACCAGGTATTAAAACAAATGATTGCGCATCCTTTAACCGATGCGGGCGTTAAGAAATTTATGGATGACTGGGCCAAGGTCCCTAAGAAATGAGAAAATCTAAATTCTAATTTGGAAGATATCGTCATAAAATATACCTGTATTCTCCTTTGCTTCCAGCAAAAATTTATGATCCTATCCAGTTTTCTATTGGGTTTCCCCTTTTTACAATTTAAAGAGTTATGGCCGTATAATACTCCTTTTTCGTAAAAAGACGATATAAGTTTTAATAAAGTATGTGTAAAATACAACCGCTTTAAGCAGGTTATTTAAGGAGGGTCATTGTTGACTTTTTCTGAGTTGGAGTCGAAAACACTGCAAGAATTGTACAAAATTGCCAAGGAATTAGATATTCCGGGTTATTCAAGGTTCCGGAAAAAAGAGCTGATTTTTGAGATTATCAAAGCACAGACTGAGAAAACCGGGCTGATTTACGCGCAAGGCGTACTGGAGATCCTGCCGGACGGTTTCGGATTTTTAAGGCCGTTCTGGTATTTTCAGAGCCAGGATGATATCTATGTTTCGTCTTCACAAATCAGGCGTTTTGACTTAAGGACCGGGGACCTTGTTGCCGGACAGGTGCGCGGCCCCAAAGACAGCGAGCGTTATTTCGCTCTTTTAAGGGTTGAACAGGTAAATAGTTATAATGCGGAAAGCGCCTCGGAAAGGCTGCATTTTGACGGCTTAACGCCTTTATATCCCCAGGAGCGGATCAAGCTGGAAACACATCCGGGGGGGTACTCGGCAAGGATTATCGACCTGCTTTCTCCCCTCGGCAAAGGGCAAAGGGGATTGATCGTAGCCCCTCCGAAGGCCGGGAAGACGACATTGCTGAAGGATATTGCCAACAGCATCAGCAGGAACCACCCGGAAATCAAACTAATGGTCCTGCTTGTTGACGAAAGGCCTGAAGAAGTAACCGACATAGAGCGTTCGGTAAAAGGCGAAGTTGTCAGCTCCACTTTTGATGAGCCTCCGGAAAACCACGTCAAAGTTGCTGAAATGGTGCTGGAAAGGGCTAAACGCTTGGTCGAACACCATGAAGACGTAGTTATTCTTTTAGACAGCATAACCCGCCTTGCGCGGGCTCACAACCTGGTTGTTCCGCCTAGCGGGCGTACTTTAAGCGGCGGTATGGATCCCGCCGCGCTTCATAAACCCAAGAGGTTTTTTGGCGCAGCCCGTAAAATAGAAGAAGGCGGAAGCCTGACGATTATGGCTACAGCCTTGATTGAAACGGGAAGCCGCATGGACGATGTAATCTTTGAAGAGTTCAAAGGTACGGGCAATATGGAACTGATTCTGGATCGCCGGCTTGCCGAGAGGCGCATATTTCCCGCTATTGACGTCCAGCGCTCCGGCACGCGTAAAGAGGAATTGCTTTTATCCAAGGAAGAGCTTGATTGGATGTGGTATTTCCGTAAAGCCACGGTGAATATGGCCTCCTGGGAAGCCATGGAAATGCTGCTCGATCGGATGAAAAAAACCAAGACAAACGAAGAAATCCTGCAGCAGTTTCAAAATGCTGTTCGAAAGGTAGGACCTGTGGTAACTCCCGACAGACCGCCTGATATACGCCGCGAACTTTCCAGTTAAAAACTTCTATGTATAAAAGCGCTATATTTTGGTAAAACTTATTCATGGGTTTTTGAAATCTATGGAAGTGGTATTTTATTTGTTTTTTTGCTTCAAGAAGGAGATCAATTTGAAGGATAGCTTTTTGATTTTGAAAAAAAATCTTATTCTTATAATAATTTGTTCCGTCAGTATATTTAGCTGCTGCCAAACTCCGGCAAGAGCGGGTCTGGATGAATTTATCCGCCAGGATGCGCCTTATTTTAAACTGACCCCTGTAGGCGGAGAATCAGAGGTAGAAAGCGGCAAATCAACATCCTATATTGTTCAGCGGGGAGATACCCTGATATCTGTTGCCAAAAGATTTGGACTGCAGACAAACGCGGTGGCTAATGCCAATAACTTAAGAAACGAGGACTTTATTGAAGCCGGAAAAGTCCTGCTCATACCTGGGACAGCACAGGAACATTTAGTCCGGCCTGGGGAAACGTTAACCGGCATAGCCAGTGAATATGGTGTGTCATTAAACAGCCTAATCCTGGCCAATAACCTTCATGATGAGGACATGTTAGTTGCAGGACAGGAATTGGTTATTCCCTTATTTGAAAATAATATCCTGCCTGCATGGAATTATTCCGCCGGCCTGCCTGTAAATAAGTTGTCCTGGCCTGTCGCCGGCGGTTGGGTGAGTTCCGGTTTTGGGATACGTAATGGCCGTCCTCACGAGGGTGTCGATATAGCCGCTTTTGAGGGAGAACCGATCGAATCGATCAGATCCGGGCGGGTGATTTTCGCCGGATCCCGCGGCACATATGGATTAACGGTAATTATAGACCACGGTTCCGGTTTGACTTCCCTGTACGGCCATACTTCGGCCATCCTGATCAGGGAAGGTGATTATGTAAAGGAAGGTCAGATCATTGCCCGGGTAGGGAGTACCGGCCGTTCCACCGGACCCCACCTTCACCTGGAGGTCCGTTTGAACGGCATTCCATACGATCCCCTTATATGCCTTATGAAGGCCTACGCATAAAAAGCAGGGTCCTTAAGAAATTCCTTTGTCTTCACCAGGGCAATAAAAAAGAGCCCGAAAGCTCTTCTATGTGGTCAAAATTGTGGGTCAAGCTCTTGTTGTGGTCAGTCTCAAATCCCCGGAATCCTTGTAATAACTGGAGCGGGTGAAGGGGATCGAACCCTCAACCCCCAGCTTGGGAAGCTGGCGCTCTACCGTTGAGCTACACCCGCGTATAGAACAATTATACCACCGGGGCTTTTCAAGTCAAGTGTCAGCAAATGAGGTCGAATTCAGTACAAAGGATTTGATCCGTATACCTGGAAAAGAGCCTTTAAAGGCTCTTTTCCAGGCTGAAAATACTTGCGCAGATTTATTTGTCACAAAAACCGGGCATACAGGAAAAACCAAGTATTAAAAGGATCAGAATCAGGAAAATAAGAAAAGAGCCGCTTCCACGACCAGCGCCGCAATCCGTGCCGCATCCGAAACCCATTATTAAATCCCCCTTTCGAATATTTGTTAATATAGTATGGTTGCTGTATGACAATTGTTACCAGAAAAGGATCTGTGTAGCATCCAATTCATTCATATCTAAATTTTTAGATTAAGCCATTATTTTTTCAAAGTGAATAGTGTTAAAGTATGTATTTTTATCTGATACAAACAATACTCTGTTGTGAAATAATAACCTTGAAAGAGTTTTTTTGAGAAAGCTTATCTGCGCAGGGCGGCATCAGAGGAATTTTTTATTTCCAGCGAAGAAAAATTCGGACAAACCAGATTCAAGCGTCAGGGGATTTTGTGCTTTAAGTCATCTTCCGGTCAGGTTTATGCCATGCCCCGTTGAACGGGCGGCTAATAAACAGGTTAATCCAAATCAGGGAGAAGATAAAAAGCCCGCTGTTGGATTAGAGTATGCCGCAAGTCAACTAAATGAAACGAAGTGATTTGTTCAGGGGTTGTTGAGGTATTTAAGCCGGTGTATTGGGTAAAATACATTGAAATGGTACATTATAACCACATTTAGCATATTATGGTTAAGCGTTTCTTTTTGTTTAAGAATATATTTATTGACTCCAAGGGGAGAGGGACTTAGAATATTTCATGATAATACCAAACTGCAGGAAGATATAATATTTGAATTTTTTGTATTTGAAGCCCTGGAAGAAATAAATAATCTTTTGCAGGAAGAATGTGAGGACTAAAAAGGGTTAAGGTTATTAAAGAACAAAATCTTTAAGATAAAAGGCTTTTGAACAATATATGTAGGCGGATACACCGGTAAAATTAAGAAAGCGGTTAAAAGGCTTCATGGAGAAGACGGAGCGCTTGGGTAATGACCGGAAAAATGTTTTTAATTTTTTCACTTGTTAATATTTTTAGGAGTGAGCGCTGCCATGTACGCGGTAATTCTTGCGGGGGGAAGCGGAACCCGTCTGTGGCCGCTAAGCAGGAGAAATAATCCTAAACAAAACCTGAAACTGCTGGATAACAAGAAGAGCCTTTTCCAGGAAACAGTGGAGAGAGTTTTGACGGTCGTTCCTGAAGAACGCATTATAATTGTCGTTCATAAGGATCAAAAAGCCGGTATAGAAAGTCAGCTTAAGAGCCTGGGAATTGAAAAGGCTGTCCTGATGCGTGAGCCTGCAGCCCGTAACACCGCGCCCGCTGTCGGCCTTGCAGCCTGGTATATTGAAAAGGTTGACGGGGATGATGCAATTATGGCAGTGCTGCCTGCAGATCATCTGGTCACTTCAAAAGAAGAATTTGCCGGTCTTTTTAACCAGGCCAGGCAATCTGCCGAACATTATGGTATGGTTGCTTTTGGAATCAGGCCGACCTACCCGGAAACGGGCTATGGGTATATCAACTGCGGGGAAAGCTTGGATCAATGGACATACAGGGTGCAGCAATTTGTGGAGAAGCCTGATTTTGATCAGGCGTGCCTTTATTTAAAAGATCCGCGCTTTTTATGGAATAGCGGTATGTTTGTTTTTAAAGTGGGTGATTTGACCGGGCAGTACCGCAGGTTTCTTCCTGATTTGTCGGATAGTTTAGACAGTCTGGATTACAGGGAATACTCCAATCTAGAAGATATTTACATGTCGATCGAAAGCATCTCTATAGATTATGGAATTCTTGAAAAGTCAGATCGTGTAACGGTTATTCCTACTGATTTGGGCTGGAGTGACGTTGGAAGCTGGGAAAGCCTGTATAAAATTTTCCCCAAGGATATTCATGGGAATCATATCAGAGGAGAAGTAATCAGTCTGGACACGCACAGTTCACTTATTTATTCACAGACGCGGTTAATCGGTACTGTCGGTGTTGAGAATCTCATTATTATTGATACAGAAGACGCCCTTTTAATATGTTCCAGAGAAAAGTCACAGGAGGTAAAAAAGATTGTGGAAGAAATAAAAAAGAACACTTTATTGGAAAACCAGATTAATTCCGTCGGCGATCGACCTTCTGAAGTTTATAACAAGTGGCTGAATTCCAGGGTAATCGATCCGGATACCCGACAGGAACTTTTAAATATCAAGGATGACCGGGACAGTATAATTGACCGGTTCGGGACTGAATTAAGTTTCGGCACTGGAGGAATGCGCGGAATAATCGGAGCGGGATCAAACAGGATCAACCGGTACGTGATAAGGAAAGCAGCACAGGGCCTTGCCGACTACCTGCGTAACCGGTACAGGGAAACTCAAAAAATCAAGGTAGCCATAGCCTATGATACAAGGTACTATTCTGGCGAATTTGCCGAAGAGACTGCCCTGGTCCTGTCCGCCAACGGCATTGAGGCGCTGGTTTTCGAAGAAGTTCGTCCAACTCCCTTACTTTCCTTTGCAACCAGGGAACTTGGATGTTGCGCCGGTGTGGTAATCACAGCCAGCCATAACCCGCCCAATTACAATGGTTACAAGGTTTATGGGCCGGACGGGGCGCAGATGGTTTCTCCTATGTCTGACGAGCTTTCAAAGGCCATCTCACAGGTAGACATATTTGACGGAGTGCATACAATACCCATGGAGGAAGCGGTTGATAAGGGCCTTTTCAAATACATTGGTTCTGAGCTGGATGTTCTTTATAAAGAAAAAGTCCGTTCTCTTTCCATTACTGAAACGGAAAGTAATTTAAAAGTAGTTTTTACCCCTCTTCACGGCACAGGTTCCTGTTTTATTCCCACCCTACTGGGAGAAACTGGTTATATTGATCTATATACAGTAGAAGAGCAAATGTCGCCAGATCCGGCTTTTTCTACTGTGCAGGTTCCCAATCCCGAGGATCCGGAAACATTTACACTAGGTCTAAAAATGGCGGAACGCTTGAATGCGGATCTGGTTCTGGCGACAGATCCGGACTGCGACAGAATTGGCTGCGCCGCCAGGGATAAAAATGGCGTCTACCGTTTTCTTAATGGGAACCAGATTGGCGCCCTGTTGTTGGAATACATTCTGGGACGGCTTTCTGAAAAAGGGGACCTGCCTGCTGACGGTGTTGTAATCAAGACAATAGTTACCGGGGAACTGGGTGAAGCGATCGCGGCATTTTACGGTATACGGACAATGGAAACATTGACGGGATTTAAGTATATAGGAGAAAAAATCAAGCAGTTTGAAGAAACCGGATCCTGCCATTTCCTTTTTGGATATGAAGAAAGCTATGGTTTTCTAGCCGGAACTTTCGTGCGTGATAAGGATGCCAATATCGCAGCTTTTCTGATTGCCGAGATGGCGGCTTACTATAAGCAAAAAGGGCAGGATTTACACGAAGTCCTGGAAGGTTTATATAGACGGCATGGCTATTATAAGGAGGATCTGCTTTCGCTTAACCTGGGAGATAAAGCGCTGGAAGCAAAACTGATGGATTCTTTTAACAAAGAGTTTCCAGAGGTAGATTGTATGACTGCTGTGGAAAAAAGGGATTATTCCTGTAAAAAGTGTTATGACCTGACCAATGGTTCGGAACGTGCTTTGGATCTGCCGGATTCCAGGGTCCTTTATTATAAATTTGACGATAACAGCTGGTTTTGTGTCAGGCCTTCCGGCACGGAACCAAAAATAAAAATCTATCTGTCGGTAGTAGGGAAAAGCAATGAAGAAGCTGATCAAAAATTGGAGAGCCTTAAAAAAGCGATCCTATCTAAAGCCTGCTAAAAAGCCCTAGTTTTAAAAGAATATTTTATTAGCCATATCCAGGGAATTCACGTAGAAATCCACAACTTCTTTTTCATCAAGATTTAATTTACCGGCTAAAGTATGAAAACGCTCCCAATCTCCTTTTTCATAGGCTATCATCAGGTCGTAGGGGTCTTTAAAAGGACTGTCGTTGCCTAACAACGCCTCTTTCGATTCTTCACTGATGGGCAGATCCGTCAAAATGTTTTCCAGAGGCTGATCTAAAAAGGCATCTATTAAAGAAAACATGCCCAAAAGGAAAAAATCGGAGCTTCTGTCTTTAAAGCCGACCTTGGCAGAAAGCAATTCGCAAAATGTGGCCCGGCAGAGGGCTGTAATAATCAATTCGTTGGGCTTGTCCTCCCCGATCATCTTTAAGGCAATTAAAGAAATCCATTTAATGGTTCCCTTTCTGCCCAGCAGAGTAAGGGCATGCTTGATTGACCGGATTTCTGATTTTAAGTAAAAAACAGCAGAGTTTATGAACCTTAAAAGCTTGTATGACAGGGCAACATCATTTCTGATTAATTTTTCAACACTTTCGAGATCAAAGTCCGGCTTGTTGATTATCCTCATGAGCTGGAAATAGTTCATTTTATAGGTCGGGATGTCTTTGCCTCTTACGATCACAGGTTTACTGAAGAAATAACCTTGAAAGTACGTATAGCCCATTTCCCTCGCCTGGGTATATTCTTCAAGGGTCTCGACTTTTTCAGCCAAGAATTTTTTATTTCTGCCGATTATGTTAATAATATTTTTTCTAAACGCGAGATTACTATTTAAAAAATCAACCTTGATAAAATCGACCAGGTCGATTAAGGGCATATACTTCTCATTGCATAAAAAATCATCCAGGGCAAGGATAAACCCCATCTCTTTCAACCTTCTGCAGGCCTGGACCGTTTTAGCGTCCGGGTCAATGTTTTCGAGTATTTCTATTACAGCCGTTTCTTTGGGAAGGTATGTGGCAACATCGCTTTCCAACAAATTTTTTGTAAAATTAATAAAAGCTTTTTTGTTCCTGGTGAGTTTTTCAAAACCTATCAAGAGTAAACTGGAGGTGATTACCTCCAGGGTTGCCTTATCTCCGTCATCGCAGTCGTAATAGTTCCCTGCGCCGGATCTGTAAAGCAGTTCATAGGCAAAAACGTTTTGATTCTTATCAAAAATAGGCTGTCTGGCTAAAAGGACTTCCATATAGAATACCTCTTTTAAGATCAAGTTTACTTGTTAGATTATCGTCCCGGTAAAAGAGAATCTTAAGACCATTTTTTCCTTTACCCGCCGGCGGTTATTTCAGCCGGATAAGCAGAAGCTTTATCTTACTGAGAACAAAAACCAGTATGATAATAACAATGCCTCTTAATCGAAAAAGCCCTTCTAAAAAAGGGCTTTTTGGGAAATTTAAGTTAGTTAAGTTGAAAGATTATAAAAGTTGTGTTAAAATTATTTTATAAAATAGGTGAGTCACATCTTAATCAAAGATAATATTTGTAAAATATACCTGGAAATATAAAAACCGGCCCCCGGGTGATTTCCGGAGGCCTCGCAAACTCTGGCTGCGGGACTAGGATTCGAACCTAGNNCGTGCTACCACTACACCATCCCGCAAGTAAAATAAAGATAGCATGGATTGCTTTCTTTGTCAAGGTTGGCTGTAAACGAAGGTTATGTCAGCCGGCGGTAAAAATGATTTTATTTTATCCAGGAATATTTTGCCTGTCATTTTGGGAAACATGGTATTGGAGGATTAGATGATTCCTGGGGCAAATTTCATTTTAAACAGAGTTCAAAAACCCGCCAGGTACGTTGGCGGAGAATGGAATATCGTAAGGAAAAACTGGGAGTCGGTTTCTGTTAAAGTCGCCTTTGCTTTTCCGGATACATATGAAGTGGGGATGTCTTGCCTCGGTTTGCAGATACTTTATTGTGTAGTGAACAGCAGGCGTGACGCCCTAATGGAGCGCGTCTTTGCCCCCTGGATAGATATGGAGAAGGAAATGCGTGAGCGGAGGATTCCTTTATTCAGCCTGGAATCACAAAAGCCGGTCAGTGATTTTGATATTCTTGCTTTTACCCTGCAGTACGAAATGACTTTTACAAATGTCATAAATATGCTGGATCTTGCCGGCCTTCCTCTGCATGCGGACCAGCGTACCGGCAAACATCCGCTGGTTATTGCGGGTGGGCCCTGCGCCTTCAATCCGGAACCGCTCTCCGGCTTTGTTGATCTCTTTGTAATTGGAGAAGGGGAAGAAGTATTTTCAGAGTTATTGGATCTTTGGATTGACCTGAAAGAAAGAGCAAACCGGGAGCGCTTCCTGGTTGAGGCTTCCAGAATACCTGGTGTTTATGTTCCTCACCTTTATGAAGTGAGCTATCAAGACGAAAAAATCAAATTGATCAAACCGCAACTAGAGGAAATCCCCGTTGCAGTTACAAAGAGAGTAGCCAGGAACTTTGATAGGGTTATATTTCCTGACAGCCCAATCGTGCCTACAACGGAAATAATCCACGACAGGATAATGCTTGAAATTGCAAGAGGCTGCACAAGGGGCTGCCGTTTTTGCCAGGCCGGGATGATTTACCGGCCGGTGCGGGAAAAATCCCCGGTGACACTTGTTTCACAGGCCAGAAAATTAGCCGCGAGTACGGGTTACGGGGAAATTTCCCTGACTTCCTTAAGCGCATCCGATTATTCATGTATTAACGATGTTGTGCATCAGCTTCTTGACGAACTGCAGGACAAAAAAACAAGCATATCTTTGCCTTCCCTGCGCGTTGACGCTTTTTCCATTGATCTCGCCAAGGAAATTCAGCGAACGCGCCGGGCTGGGTTAACATTTGCCCCGGAGGCCGGGACACAACGTTTAAGAGATACAATCAATAAAGGAGTCACTGAAGAGGATTTGCTGACTGCGGTTTCCGCCGCTTTTGCCGCCGGCTGGTCTGCTTTGAAGCTTTATTTTATGATCGGTCTGCCAACTGAGAAGATGGAGGATATAGAAGGAATAGTACTCTTATCCCGCCGTGTACTGGAAAAGGGACTCAGTATGGGAGTGCCTCCCGGCAGGGCAAAGGTTACGGTCAGCGTTTCTTCATTTGTTCCTAAATCGCATACTCCCTTTCAGTGGGAGCCGCAGGCAGCGCAGGATTATTTGCTTAGCGCGCAAAAAACGCTTAAAAGATTACTTAAAGAAAAGTCGCTGGTTTTTCACTGGCACGATCCCAAGGTTAGTTTTATTGAGGCGGTAATTGCCCGCGGAGACAGGCGCCTTGGCAAAACGCTTGAAAAAGCCTGGTCCCTGGGTTGCCGTTTTGACGGATGGTCCGAGTGTTTTAATGATTACCTCTGGCAAAAGGCGTTTAAATTAACCGGAATAGAACCCGAATCTTACGCCTATAAAAAATATGCTTATGAAGATTTATTACCCTGGGACCACATTCACACAGGAGTAAGCAAAAAATATCTGATCAGGGAACATCAAAGAGCAATGTCGGCGGAAGTTACTCCTGACTGCCGGGCGGGAAATTGCCCCGGCTGTGGTTTATGCGCCGAGTTTCATATGGAACCGGAATTGTATGGGGGTAGAAGGATTGCCAAGATACAGGATGTTGTATAGCAAGGATGGTCCTGCCCGTTTTATATCACATCTTGATCTTGTGCGCACATTTGAACGCGTAATCAGGAGGGCTGATATTCCGGCAGCTTTTTCGACGGGTTTTAACCCTCATTCAATTTTTAGTTTTGCAGCGCCTTTACAGGTTGGTATAGGGGGTGAAAGTGAGTACCTGGATATTCAGCTTAAAAATGAAGTTCCCCCTGAAGAACTGTATACTTCCATAGGAAGTGTCCTCCCGGAAGGCCTTTGTATAAAAGAGGTCTGGCAGGTGCCCGATGATTCCCCGGCTCTGATGTCTGTCGTGGAATGGGCGGAATACAAAGTAAAAGTAGGACTTGAAGAAAAACTAAACGCCGGCGCCCTGGAAGAGTATATTAATTCTTTTCTCAAGCAGCCCGGGATTGTTGTCAGAAGGAAAGCCAAAAAGGGGCGTGTAAAAAATATTGATATCCGTCCGGGTATATATGATTTAGGGGGTCTTATCAAGGATAACATTTTAATATTGCAGATGAAATTAAAAACAGGCAGCAACGGAAGTGTGCGTCCGGGGGAGGCGCTGGATGCTTTTCTCGGGCATAATTCTCTGGCGGTAAAGCCTGTGGAAACTGATATAGTCCGTACCAGGGTATTCCTTCGTTTAACATGAGGGGATGTATTTAAAGAGGTGAAAAAATGTTTAAGGAAATAGTGATCAATGCCGGGGAAGAAGAAACAAGAGTGGCAGTTTTGGAAGACCGCGTATTGGTTGAGATATACATAGAGAGATCTTTTAACCAGAGATTGGTCGGCAATATTTTTAAAGGGCGGGTGGAAAATGTACTGCCGGGAATGCAGGCCGCTTTTGTTGACATCGGTCTGGAAAAAAACGCCTTTTTGTATATAGAGGATGCTCTGCCTCCCCGTACCAACGGGCACTCGGCCGATGCCATATCCAATAATATTTCCTCGGTCTTGAAGAGAGGCCAGGAAGTAGTTGTTCAAATTATTAAGGCCCCGCTGGGAAGCAAGGGCGCCAGAGTCACCACACATATTACCCTGCCCGGCAGGTACCTGGTTCTGATGCCGACAACCGATTATATAGGGATTTCCCGAAGGATTGATTCCGACAAGGAAAGAGACAGGCTGAAAGAATTGGCTTCCCGCATTAAACCCGAAAATATGGGCCTGATCGTGCGCACTGTAGCTGAAGGTGTTGATGAGGCTGAACTGCGCGGCGATGTGAACATGCTGCTTCAGCTCTGGCAAAAAATAAATTCCCGGATAGCGCGCGGCCTTGCTCCTGTCCTGGTTCACCGCGATCTGGAGCTGAGTCACAGGATTTTAAGAGATTTGTTCAGTGAAGATGTTGACCGGCTGCTGGTGGATTCACGGTTGGAATATGAAAAAATCATGGATCTTCTGGATATTACCGGGCCGCACTTGAAACATAAGGTGCTGCTTGAACTTCGCGATAACATCTTTCGTGATTACGATCTCGAGCAGGAGCTTGAAAAAGCGCTTAAAAGGAAGGTCTGGCTTAAATGCGGGGGTTATATAGTCATTGACCAGGCGGAAGCTTTAACTGTCATTGATGTCAACACAGGCAAGTTCGTCGGTTCGGTTGATCTGGAAGACACTGTTTTAAAAACCAATCTCGACGCGGCTGCTGAAATTGCCCGGCACCTGCGCCTGCGCAATATAGGCGGGATTATTATTGTTGATTTCATAGATATGCAAAAGGACGAGCACCGGAGAAAAGTGCTGCAGGTTCTTGAAGATGAAATTAAAAAAGATAAAACCAAGACAAATATCCTTGGAATTACCCAGTTGGGTCTCGTAGAGATGACACGGAAAAAGACGCGGCCAAGTCTTTCCGAGATACTGCAAAAATCCTGCCCGTACTGTGAAGGACGGGGCAAGGTGCTCTCCGAAGAAACGGTTGGAATACATTTTAAAAATCATATTTTTGAATTGGCCCGGCAGACTGGTGTGGATACGATTCTTGTGGAAGCGCATCCCCTGGTTGCAGCCCGCCTGATCGGCGCCGGAGGCGCAAATCTGCGTGAGCTTGAGCAAAAAACGGGTAAAAATATGTATATACGCGGTTCGCAGGCCCAGCATATAGAATCGGTAATCATGAGGCCGCTGCATGATCAGGCGGAAGCCAAAGCCCAGATACTGCCGGTCAGATCCGGCCAGATGCTCGAAGTAAAAGTCGAGGAAGCGCATGTTTCCAACGCGAACGACGGAATTGCCCGGGTAAACGGCTTTGTGCTTGATATAGAGGGCGCCGGTTCGATGATTGGCAAAACAGTGCCTGTAGAAGTCAGCAAGGTGTACAGGACATACGCGCGGGCTAAAGTTATCGGGAGACAGGTGTGCTCCTAATGCGTATTCTTATAGCCGGAGCGGGCGCGTTGGGGTCTGTTTTCGGCGGTTTCTTAAGAAAGGCCGGCCATCCTGTTACCGTTCTCGGCCGTGCCTGGCATCTGGATGTAATTAGGGAAAGAGGCCTGCGTATAGAAGGAATTTGGGGTTCCCATACGGTAGGGGATTTTACTCTGGCAACCTCACCTGATGACCTGGCGGGATCTTACGACCTTATTCTCGTTACAGTAAAATCTTATGATACGGAAACGATGGCCTGGAAACTGGCTCCCTTTGTCAAAAACGGCTCTTTAACAGTTTCACTCCAAAACGGGCTAGGGAATACCGAAATTCTGTCATCAGTTCTTGGCGCGGGTAATGTTGTTTCGGGCCGGGTAATCTTCGGCGCGGAAATCACTGAACCCGGACTTGTCAACGTTACTGTCATTGCCGATGACGTTGTTCTTGGTCCTCCTGTACAAGGAGCAAAAATTCCGGAGCCGGACAAAATAACCGCTATTGCCGGCTTGCTTTCAGAATCGGGAATACCCTGCCGTTTCGACGAGAATATTCAAGCCTTGATCTGGGCGAAGGCCTTTTATAACTGCGCCCTTAATCCTTTAGGCGCATTATTTGGGATGAACTACGGCCAGCTTGCCGATAATCAAAACGCCCGCTTAATTATGGAACAAGTTATTTCAGAAGCTTTTAAAGTGGCGCTGTCGCGTAAAATTGCTTTGCCCTGGGATTCACCCGGACGTTTTTTAGAGGCTTTTTATAGAGATATGGTTCCGCCTACACGCAACCACCGTCCTTCGATGCTTCAGGACCTGGAAAGAGGACGCTTAACTGAGATAGACGCCTTAAACGGACGTATTTCATCGTGGGCGGAAAAAGCAGGCTTAAGTGTGCCCGTTAATGAAACAATTACCCGTTTAATAAAAATCAAGGAAAAGTTTACCGTCTGATAAGATTAAATAAATTATCGTCAAGGCCGCCTGCACAGGCGGTTTTTTAATGCCCTCAAACTTAAGCGCTTACACGCCACAAACAGTTCCCTCGTTTATCCCCGGTTAACTCTTTAAAAAAATATTAGAAAAAAGCAGGAGTTTTTTAATTGATCTAGAATTTGAAGTGGTGTAGGCTGGTTTAAATTGGTCTAAAATGGTGTAAAGTGGGTCAGCGAAATATGTTTATGGGTGAATATCAGCATACCATAGACGATAAGGGGAGGCTTTTTATTCCTGCCCGTTTTCGCGACAGCCTGGGTATTAAATTTGTTTTAACTAAAGGCCTGGACAGTTGTTTATTTGCCTACCCCCCCCAGGAGTGGACAATACTTGAAGAAAAAATGCGTCTCATGCCCTTTACCAGTGCGGATGTCCGGGCCTTTGTTCGTTTTTTATTTGGCGGCGCAAGTGAATGTTTAGTCGACAGACAGGGAAGAATATTAGTCCCGAATCACCTCAGGAAGCATGCGGCTTTAGAGAAAGAAGCCGTTATTATAGGAGTATCCTCACGTGTTGAAATCTGGTCAAGAGAAAATTGGGAGAAATATAACAGCGGAAACGCTGCTTTGTTTGAACAAATAGCCGAGAAAATCGGGGGTTCTGGTATTGTTATCTGACAGATGTGGTGAGTGGTAAATTAAATGGTAAATCCTGATAAAGAAGGTGGTCCGAAAAAGTTATTTCATCCGCCGGTAATGACGGAAGAAGTCCTCTCTTCTTTGATGTTAAAGCCCGGCGGTTCTTATGTGGATTGTACGGTCGGCGGCGGGGGGCACAGCCTTAAAATCCTGGAACTCACCTCTCCTGACGGACGTTTGACAGGACTGGACAGGGACCCTTTTGCGCTTGCTTATGCAAGACAAAACCTTGAAGAATATCAAGACAGGATAACGCTGGTAAAGAGTGATTTTGTTTTTTTGCCTCAAGTGCTCAATCAGCTTGGAATTACTGCTGTAGACGGTATTCTGTACGATTTGGGAGTTAGTTTAGCCCAATTGAATAATCCGGAACGCGGTTTCAGTTACCAGTTTGACGGCCCCCTGGATATGCGTATGGATCCCGGGGATCCGGTCAGCGCCAGGGACCTGGTGAATGGACTTCCGGAAACCGGGTTGGCAGATCTGATCCGGCGATATGGTGAGGAATTCTGGGCCAAAAGGATTGCGGCGTTTATAGTTCAGGAACGAAAACATAAGGCGATACAGACAACCGGCGAATTGGTCAATATTATCAAAAAAGCAATCCCGGCACGCAGCCGGCGCCGCGGACCGCACCCGGCAAAACGCACTTTTCAGGCCCTGCGTATTGCCGTCAACCAGGAACTGGATAAATTGGGCAAGTCTTTACAGGAAGCAGTTCCTTTTTTAAAAACCGGGGGACGTATTTGTGTAATCTCCTTTCACTCCCTGGAAGATCGCATCGTCAAGGAGACATTTAAGGAAATGTCATCAGCCTGCGCCTGCCCGCCTGATTTTCCTTACTGTGTTTGTGGAAAAAAGGCCTGCCTTCGAATTATAAGGCCTTCGCCCATTACTCCAACGAATATTGAAATTGAGCAAAACCCGCATTCGCGCAGTGCGAAGATGCGGGTTGCGGAGAAGATCGAGTAAGTTCTAAAGTAGAAGGAAGATGAATAGATTGGTAGCGGTACAAGAACAATCCAAATATGCCAGTTTGCCGGAAAGACTAAATAAACCCGCCCGGCAAAGCCGGAATGAGCTTCTGTCAAAGGGACAGAAGATGGTTATCGTCGGTCTCGTATTGTCAGTCTTCATAGCAGGAATATTTGTTGTTTTTCTACATGCTCAGATGGTGAGCACAGGCTACCAGATATACAAGCTCCGGGTGAGGACAGCCAGCCTTGATATGCAGATAAAAGATTTATCTGAAGAACTGGAGCGGTTTTCATCTTTAGACAGGATCAAAATGGTGGCTACCACAAAGCTGGGCATGGTCAGGCCGGATCTAAAAACAATGGTAGTTGTCGAGACAGAACCGGCTGAAAAGACAACACTTGAAAAAGAAATATCCCCTCCGGCGAAAAACAAATCTCTGGCTAACGCAGCGGATATGAATAACAATTGGGTAATTCAGGCGCTGGTAAATTTGGTGGCTAATGATCATGAAACTAATCTTAGACGCCAGGCGTCGTAAATGGTCCAAGGAACCTGATTAAAGCTGACGGTTTCACATAGAAAACGGCGCCTGACCACTAAAACCGGAGGTCCTGATGGCGCCAAATACTGTGTTTGTCCGTAAAAGGCTGACCGTTGTCCTGCTTTTGTCGGGTTTTGCCCTGTTCTGTCTGATTGGCCGTTTGGCCTGGATTCAATTTGTCTGGGGAAAAGACCTGGAGAACAAAGCCCTTGAGGTCCGCATGCGGGATATCCCCGTTGAGGCAAAGCGGGGGAATATATATGACCGCAACGGCAGGGTATTGGTCAGTAGTGTAAGTGTCGATTCGGTCTATGCCATTCCCAGTTTAATCAGGGAGCCCCAGAAAACTGCTGAAAAGCTTTCCCCTGTTCTCAAAGAAGATGTTTCGTTTCTTTACCGCGTGCTTACCCGTCCTTCCTGTTTTGAATGGCTTGGTCGCAAACTTGACCTGAAGACAGCGCAAAAAATAAAGAGTTTGAATCTAAATGGTGTTTTTTTACTGGAGGAAAGTAAGCGTTTCTATCCGCTGCAGACCATTGCGCCGCATCTTTTGGGTTTCGCCGGTATTGACAACCAGGGACTGACCGGAATTGAAAAGAGCTATGATGACCAACTAAAGGGTACTCCCGGACGTATAATTGTCGAGCAGGATGCTGTCGGCCAGGACGTTCCGGAACCTTTGCGCAAGTACCTGCCGCCAAAACAAGGCTCCAGCCTTGTCCTGACCATTGATGAAACAATTCAGCAGTTTGTAGAGCGTGAACTTGATAAAATTGTTCTCAAGTACCAGCCTAAACTGGCGGTAATAGTTGTAATGGATCCCGGGACGGGTGAAATTTTGGCTATCGGCAACCGGCCTACATTCAATTCAAACAAGTGGGAGAACACACCGGCTTATATTTGGGACAGAAATCCTGCTATCTGGTACAATTATGAACCCGGATCTACTTTTAAAATCGTTACAATGGCAGCGGGATTCGGCGCCGAAGTTGTTAAGCGTACAGATCCCTTCTTTTGTCCCGGCTATGTACGGGTTGCCGACCGGATAATCAATTGCTGGCTTGACGGCGGGCACGGCAGTCAGACGTTTGAGGAAGTGGCGGCAAATTCATGCAATGTCGGGTTTGTTGAACTTGGACTGCGCCTTGGAGTTAAAAATTTTTACAAATATATTAATGAGTTTGGTTTTGGGGAACGTACCGGCATCAATCTTCCGGGAGAAGAAACAGGCCTGTTAATTCCTGAGAAGGATGCTACCAATTTGAATGTGGCGACTATGGCAATCGGTCAGTCAATTGCGGTAACACCCATTCAGCTTATCTCCGCCGTATCGGCCATAGCAAATGGAGGGACCCTGCTGCGTCCGCAGGTGGTCAGAGAAATTCGGGATGGTTCTGGAAACCTCATCAAAGGTTTCAAACCGGAAGTAATCAGGCGTGTTGTTACAGAGAAGGAGGCCAGCCAGGTTCGTGAGCTTTTAGAGAACGTTGTTGCAAAAGGTACCGGAAAAAATGCCTTCATTGAGAATTACCGGGTTGCCGGCAAAACAGGCACGGCTCAGGTAGTAGGCGAAAACGGCGGTTATGTTTCAGGCAGGTATGTATCTTCTTTTGTGGGATTTGCCCCTTCTGATCAGCCGCGTCTGGCTTGTTTGGTGATGGTTGCCGAACCGCAGGGAGGTATTTATTACGGTTCCCAGGTAGCCGCTCCTGTTTTTCAGGCCGTGGCGCGCGATTCTTTACATTATTTGCGGGCGCCCGAAACGCCCAATCTCAAGAAGCCGCCCAATCCCTTTATTTACGAGGAACCGCGCATTAAGGTCAAAGTGCCTAATGTAATCAATTATCCTGTCAACGAGGGTATAAAGATGCTTTCCGGCAGCGGACTTACCTACCAGTTGAACGGCCAGGGAAATGTCATTTACGGTCAGACGCCCGCTCCGGGGGCGGAGGTTTATAACGGCGTTAAGGTTGTCTTGAACTTAAAACCCCTGGAGGAAAGCAGCGGCGCCGGCAGCGTAACCATGCCCAACTTAAAAGGGCTGACTATGGGCGAGGTTGCGGAACTGCTCAGGAACCTTGATTTAAACCTGGAACTTAACGGGACGGGAATTGTGGAATCTCAGGAACAACCGCCGGGGAAAAAAGTAAAGCGGGGTTCTACGGTGAGGGTTAATTTTACGCCTCCAGGACTGATAACTTTTGAGGAACAGCCTGAAAAAGCGCCTGCGGCCTCTGAAAGTATAGGTGGTAACGCATTTGTTGAAAGGCCCTGAAGAGCAAGTGATATTAATATCCTTGTTCTGGCAATAATACCAGTGGCAAGTCAACAAGGTTATTGAATTGTACTTGAGCTGATGATAGGATAAATCAAGAAGAAGCAGGAGATTTCACCTTTGTTACTCAGTGAATTAATAGGAAATCAGAAGATCCTGGCCAGTTCAAAAAACTTACAAGTTCCGGTCCGGGGTTTGGCCTATGATTCCCGGTCGGTTGGGCAGGATTTTTTATTTTTCGCCATCGAAGGTTTCCAGACAGACGGGCATCTGTTTATCGAGAAAGCTATTGAGAACGGAGCCTGTGCCGTTGTAATCCAAAAGCCCGTGAACATTCCGGAAAAAATAGCCTGGATCCGGGTTCCTGATACACGCAGTGTCCTGGCGCTGCTTTCAGCAAAATATTACGGAAACCCGACGCGCAAACTGAAACTAATCGGAGTTACCGGGACTAACGGTAAAACTACTACTACCCACCTTCTGGCAGCCATCTACAGGTCTGCAGGTGATAAAACGGGGATCATCGGCACCATTTCCAACTGGATTGGTGATTTGGAACTGCCGGTGGACAAAACTACTCCTGAATCGCTTGAACTGCAGCAGCTCTTTTCCAGGATGGTTGATCAGGGAGTCAAAACCGCGGTTATGGAAGTCAGTTCCCATGCCCTTGCCTTGAGAAGGGTTATGGGTTGCCGGTTTAAAACAGCCCTGTTTACAAATATAAGCCAGGACCACCTGGATTTTCACCAGAATATGGACGATTACCTGCGGACGAAGGCTATGCTTTTTAAAATGCTCAGCCTGGAGGATAAAAGCGAACCAAGGTATGCCATAGTTAATTGTGATGACACGGGCGCCGGGGAAATTTTGGCTGCCAGCCAGGCAGACGTAATCACCTATGGCCTTGGGGAAAAAGCAATGGTTAGGGCTGCCAGTGTAGAAGTAACATCAAAGGGAGTATCATTTTTAGTTGTTACACCATGGGGCGCATCAAGGGTGTCCTTAAAACTAACGGGTCTGTTCAATGTTTACAATGCTCTTGCCGCGCTTGCGGCGGGAGGAGCGGACGGACTGCCGCTGGAAGCGATGATTGAATCCCTGCAGTCTGTTTCCGGAGTCCGGGGACGATTTGAAATGGTTGACAGGGGCCAGGACTATACGGTTATAGTAGATTATGCGCACACGCCTGACGGACTGGAGAAAGTTTTAAAAACGGCCAGGGAAATTACTTCAGGGAAACTTATTTCTGTATTTGGCTGCGGAGGTGACCGCGACCGGGGCAAAAGGCCGTTGATGGGTGAAATAGCCGCCCGGCTTTGCGATCTCGCGGTTATTACTTCCGACAATCCGCGTACGGAAGATCCCTTGAATATAATCGCTGATGTCCAGGCGGGCATGAACGGAATCAGCGGAGCAGATTATGTAACCGTCCCGGACAGGAGACAGGCGATAGCCTATGCGCTTGGCCGGGCGTCCGCCGGTGATGTGGTTGTTATTGCGGGGAAAGGCCATGAAGATTATCAGATTATCGGCAGCCGGAAATTTCCCTTTGATGACCGTGAGGAGGTAATCAAGGTTCTTGAAAAAAATAAAGGCTGCTGAAATCAGCCGGGCCATTGGAGCAAACTTTTTGCAGGGCAACCCCGAAAACTGGTACGAGGGGATATCGATAGATTCCAGACAGATTAAAAGCGGACAATTGTTTTTTGCCATTCGCGGCAAAAACTATGACGCGCATGACTTTGCCGTTCAGGCTGCGCTTTCGGGAGCATCCGGGCTGGTTGTGGAAAGGACGGTTCCCGGTCTTCTCGACGGGATTGATGTCTTTCTGGTGCCGGATACCCTTGCCGCCTTACAGAGCCTTGCCCGATATAACCGGAGCGCTTTCAACATACCGGTAATAGCTGTTACCGGAAGCGCCGGCAAAACGACTACCAAGGATCTGATGGCCGGGGTTCTTTCCGTTAAATTTAATACATTAAAAACGACCGGCAACCAGAACAATGAAATAGGTTTACCGTTAACATTACTGAACCTTAATGAATCTCACGAGGCTCTTGTGATTGAAATGGCTATGCGGGGGCTTGGTGAGATTGATTTTTTATGCCGCCTCGCGCTGCCGAACGCGGCAATAATTACCAATATAGGTGAAGCTCATCTTGAACTTTTGGGTTCCGTTGAAGAGATTGCCCAGGCAAAAGGGGAACTGCTTGAACATATACCCGCCGGCGGATTTGCGGTTTTGAATGCGCAGAGCCCCTATATTTACAAGCAAGCCGCGCGTTGCCGCGGCAAAGTGATTTTTTTCGGCGCTTCCAACAATTTGGACATATATGCCCGTGATATCAGGATATCCGCAGAGGGAAGCGCTTTTACCGTTGAGACGGAAGGACGCAGTTTCAATATATTTCTGCCTTTGCCAGGTCTGCATAACGTTTTAAATGCCCTTTCAGTTATCGGGACTGCATTGGAACTGGGCTTCACCACAGACGAGATTGCACAGGGTCTGGCCAGTATCGCCTTAAGCGGCTCGCGCTTGGAAATGATTGATCTCAAGGGTGTCACGGTTATTAACGATACATATAATGCTAACCCTTCGTCGGTAAGAGCGGCTCTGGAGGCTCTGGCGGAAATTGCGGATGATAAACGCAGAATTGCCGTTCTTGGCGACATGCTCGAACTGGGGGAAAAGTCTGATCTTTTTCATTACCAGCTAGGGGAAAGTTTAGCGTCAACAGGCGTAGATTACCTGATTACTGTTGGACAGCTTGCCCGTCAGATTGCTCTTGGGGCAGTAAAAAGCGGTATGCCGGGCAGCCGTATTTTTATTTGTGATTCAAACGCTGAAGGATTTGGAAAGCTTGAGCAACTCCTTTTAACCGGCGATGTGGTTCTTGTAAAAGGTTCCCGGGGGATGCGGATGGAGGAAATTATCCAAGCATTATCGGCGGACCATTAAAAATTTTAATTCAGGAATAAGGCTATGGATTCTGGCTGGGTTATTAATTTAAAATCATTCTTAATTTCGTCAGTTGTTGCCATTCTGCTTGGTCCGCTGGTTATCCCCCTGCTGCGCAGGTTGAAGCTCGGCCAGAATGTACGCAGCGACGGTCCGGCCCGTCACCTGCAAAAAAGCGGTACTCCCACCATGGGGGGGATAATCTTCCTGGCGGGGATAACGGTTTCCGGGCTTTTACTGGCTGGCCGGTCCACTGAGGGATTGATGGTTTTAGGTATTACACTGGCCTTCGGTCTGATCGGATTTTTAGACGATTTTATTAAAGTGTATTTAAAAAGGCCGCTGGGTTTAAGGGCCAGAGAGAAACTGTTGGGACAAGCGCTATTCAGTGTCCTGTTCTGTGCTCTTAGTATTTCGGCGCTTGGACGCGGCACGGTTTTTGTCATACCATTTTCAGGCTTTTTTGTCACAGGAGGTTTAAGCTGGGAACCGGGAGTTATTCTGTTTTATGTTATCGGTGTTGTTGTTATTATTAGCGCAGCCAATGCGGTTAACCTCACCGACGGTCTGGACGGTCTGGCAGCCGGTGTGACTGTGCTGGTTTCTTTAGCCTACGTGTTTATTTCACAGGGTTTGGGTAATCCCGGGGTTGCCGTAATCATGGCCGCTGTTGCAGGAGGCTGCCTGGGCTTTTTATTTTTTAACCGGCATCCGGCTTCGGTTTTTATGGGTGATACCGGTTCACTTGCCCTGGGAGCCTGTCTGGGTGCGGCAGCCATTACAACGAAGAGCGAATTATTCTTGCTGATTATCGGCGGCGTTTTTGTACTGGAAACACTGTCGGTCATTTTACAGGTAATTTCTTTTCAGCTGTTCGGCAGAAGGATTTTCCGGATGAGCCCCCTGCACCACCATTTTGAACTTTGCAACTGGAGTGAGAAAAAAGTTGTATTGGTTTTCTGGCTGGCGGCTCTTGTCTTTATTGCAGCCGGCCTGGCGGGCTTTTATAAGCTGATAGGATAGTTGCAAAAAGGGAAGGTTTTTTATTTGCGATTAAAAGGTCAAAAAATACTCGTTATCGGAGCCGGCAGAAGCGGGATAGCGGCGAGCAATTTTCTGTCCCAAAAAGGAGCGCAAGTTGAGCTCACGGATATAAAAAGCCGCCGGGAATTCGAAGCAGGCCTGGAAGCTTCTCTTAACGAGGGGATTAAATTGACGCTTGGGTCTTATCCGTCTATCGATCCGGGGAGCTATGGGATGATTGTGCCAAGTCCGGGTGTCCCTCTGAAGATTTTACCCATCGTTAAGGCAAAAGAGTTCGGAATACCGGTGATTGGTGAACTGGAGCTGGCCTATCAATTCGCCGGTTCACCAATAATTGCAATTACAGGCACAAACGGAAAAACGACAACGACTACTTTAACAGGGGAAATCTTCAAAGCTGCGGGATACCGCACCCTCGTTGCGGGCAATATAGGGTTCCCCCTGATTGGTGAAGTTGAGAAATATTCCGCCGGTGATATTGTTGTAGCTGAGGTGAGCAGTTTTCAACTGGAGACAACAGCTTCCTTTAGACCTCAGGTGGGGGCTGTTTTAAATATTACGCCAGATCATTTTGACCGCCATGTCGACATGGAAGGCTATACTGCGGCCAAAGCAAAAATTTTTGGCAAACAAACCAAACAAGATTATACTGTTTTAAACTTTGATGACCCGCTGACAAAGAATCTTGCCTCCATATGTCCCGGGTCAGTAATATTTTTCAGCCGGCTTCATAAGTTAACAAGGGGGGTATTTGTCCAGGATAATTGGATCGTCATCCGGTGGGCTGAAAAATCCCACCCGGTCTTGCCGGTCAGTGAGTTGGGCATTCCCGGTCCGCATAATTTGGAGAACGCGATGGCAGCCGCCGCCTGCTGCTGGGTACGCGGGGCAGGCGTTGATGTACTGGCCCGGGTCCTGAGCGATTTTAAAGGAGTAGCCCACAGGCTGGAGTTTGTAGCGGAAATTGACGGTATATCCTATATCAATGATTCCAAAGGCACAAACCCTGATGCGACTATAAAAGCGCTCCAATCCTACAGCAGGCCAATCGTACTGATTGCCGGCGGAAGAAATAAAGGCAACAGCTTTAACGAACTGTCCGTCTTGATCAGGGAAAAGGCTAAGGCAGTAGTTTTGATTGGAGAAAGCGCCGGTGATATTAAAGAGGCGGTGGAGAATCGGGGAGGGCCGGAAGTATATCTTGCCGGTACTCTTCCGGAGGCGATAGGGACAGCCAGCCGGATAGCCCGCCGGGGAGATGTTGTTTTACTGTCTCCTGCTTGCGCCAGTTGGGATATGTTTAAAAATTACGAGGAACGGGGCGACTTGTTCAAGCAGGCTGTAATGGGGTTAAAGGAGGCGCGCCGGAATGACGAGGACCAAAAGCTCACCTGATTTTATTCTTCTTTTAGTTCTGCTGATTCTGCTCAGCCTTGGCATTATAATGGTTTTCAGCTCGAGTCTGTGGTATGCGACACTTCCTCCGTTTAACGATACCTTTTACTTTTTTAGGAAGCAGCTCATTTGGGCATTAATCGGCCTTGCGGGCATGTTTGTTTTGATGAACTACGACTACTGGCGCTTAAAAAGATGGGCGAACCTGATGCTTGTCGCAGGCATTGCTCTACTGGTGGTTGTGCTGATTCCTCATGTCGGCGTCGTCAGACAAGGGGCTCAAAGATGGTTGAACCTGGGCCCGCTCAGCTTTCAGCCGGCGGAGTTTGTCAAGCTCTGCCTGGTGGTTTTTACTGCTTACGGTTTATCCAGGCAGCTTGAAAGAGTTAAAAATTCCTTTATTGGAATCCTGCCCTTTTTGCTTCTGGCGGCTTTGTCAGCCGTCTTGATTCTTTTGGAACCTGATCTTGGCACCGCGGTAATTGTTGCCGGCGCAATAGTTATTATGCTTTTTGCCGCCGGCGCGAGAATGAGAGACATGGCTGGTATAGGGCTTATTGGAGCAGCGGCGCTGGGAGGCGCCATTTGGAAGGAACCTTACCGCCTGAAACGTTTTTTGGCATTTTTAGATCCTGAAAAAGATCCGCAGGGAACGGGCTGGCATATTTTAAATTCACTTATGTCACTCGGTTCGGGAGGCCTTTTGGGTACCGGGTTGGGCAGAGGCCACGCCAAATACCTCTGGGTTCCCGAGAGGCATACGGATTTTATCTTTGCAATTATCGGTGAGGAGCTTGGGTTTATTGGAGCGGGTATAGTCATCCTTTTATTCATCATTCTTATCTGGCGAGGTTTCAGGGCCGCCGTAACGGCTCCGGACTCCTTCGGCGCATTGTTGGCTACGGGCATCATTTCCGGTATTGCCCTACAGGTTATAATCAATATCGGGGTTGTCACCAGTTCCTTGCCGATTACCGGTATAACCCTGCCTTTTATAAGCTTTGGGGGCAGTTCACTGGTTTTTTCACTTGCTTCGATGGGAATCCTGCTGAATATATCCCGTTTCAGTGTTTACAAGTGAAGAAACTTGACCAATAGCACTACAGCGAAAACTAAAAGTTAGCGGAGCCATGGGGACGGTTCGAGCGCTTCCGGAGCGAAGCGAAGGACCGGAGGGAAAGCGATGGAACCGTCCCCGTGGCGTAGCGCGCATAACGAAATAAGCAATATTTCGCTGTAGTAATAGTTGATTAATTTTGATTGTTTACGGTAAAAGTAGGGATGGCAGATGCGTTTTATTATAACAGGAGGCGGCACAGGGGGGCATGTTTATCCCGCGCTGGCTATTGCCGGTGGGCTTAAAGAAAAATATCCCGGAGCGGAAATATTATATATAGGCAGCGCTAAGGGTTTGGAAGCGGATCTGGCTCCAAAAGCCGGATTAAGCTTTGAGCCTATCCGGTTAACCGGTTTTAAACGCCGGCTGACACTGGATAACGTTTTTACTGTCTGGCGGGCGTCGCTTGGTTTCGCCAAAGCGCTGCGTGTTTTAGCCGATTTTAAGCCCAAGGTTGTTATCGGTACCGGAGGCTACGTTTGCGGTCCTGTTGTTTTGGCTGCGGCCATATGCGGCATACCTGCCTTAATTCATGAACAGAACGCTTTACCCGGAATAACCAACCGTCTTCTGTCCTATGTTGTAAAAACAGTTGCAATAACGTTTCCGGAAACAGCCGGCCGTCTTCCGAAACATGCAAGAGTCATCCTGACCGGCTTGCCTGTGCGCGCTGAATTCAGTGATAGTGAAAAACTTAAAGCGCGCCGGAGGTTAAATTTACCTGAAAACGGCGCCCTGGTCCTGTCTTTCGGAGGCAGTCAGGGTGCGAGAAGCATTAATAAAGCAATGCCTGAAGTGATTAAATATTTCAGGAATAGGGCTGGTTTGCATTTCTTGCATATTACCGGGCCTGCCCAGTATGACGATTTCATAATTGGCTTAAAGCAGTGTTTTATCGATCCGGATTATGGTAATAATACTGTTAAACCCTACCTTCATGAGATGAGCCTTGCGCTGGCTGCGGCTGATCTGGTTGTTTGCAGGGCTGGGGCGGCAACGCTTGCCGAGATCACAGCAGTTGGGAAACCGGCGGTTTTAATTCCTTACCCGTACGCCAGCGGCAACCATCAGGAATTAAACGCCGTTTCTTTAAAGAAGTCCGGCGCTGCGGTAGTGATCAAGGACAGCTATCTGACAGGTAAAATATTGGCGGAACAGATCGATAGTTTGCTTGCCGATCCCATACAGTTAGAGAAAATGTCATTGGCCAGCAAAAGACTCGGCCACCCTGAGGCGCTTGAAAAAATATTGGAATGCATAGCTTCTATTATTTAAGCCCCAACCATTTTAATTGGACATGCCCGGGGCAGGTACAATAGAACACCTTTTTACAAAATGGCATAAAATAAAGGTGTCTTGGTCTAGATGAAGGAGTTGATAGCCGTTGCAAGAAGTTTTGCCAAGACGTGTACATTTCATAGGTATTGGTGGCGCTGGTATGAGCGGGTTGGCTAAAATCCTGCTTGAACTGGGATACCGGGTAACCGGCTCGGATCTTGCCAGTACCGCAGTTACACAAAGGCTCTTAGCATTGGGCGGAACATGCTACATCGGCCACCATAAAGAGAACATTAAAGACACCGGACTGGTTGTTGTCTCTTCCGCAATTAGTGAGGATAATCCGGAATTGCTTGAAGCAAATAAAACTGGTGTGCCGGTAATCCACCGGGCGGATCTGCTTGCCTGGCTTATGCGCGGGCAAAAAGGCCTTGCGGTTGCCGGAGCTCACGGAAAAACTACTACAAGCTCAATGCTGGCAGTAACCCTGGAAAAAAACAACCTGGATCCGACGATAGTTGTTGGAGGAGAATTAAACGATCTGAGCGCCAACGCCAAACTGGGTTTGGGTGAATACCTGGTAGCCGAGAGCGACGAAAGTGACGGTTCGTTTTTAAAACTTGATCCGCTGGCTGTTATTGTTACCAATATCGAGGACGATCACTTGAATTACTATGGCTCCATAGACAGCATGAAGGCTGCTTTCAGCATGTTCCTGAACAAGATTCCTGAACAGGGAATCGCCGTTATCTGCCTTGATGACCCGTATGTATCTGAAATAATCGGAAGCCTGGAGGTTCCTTTGGTTACCTATGGCTTTAACGGTAAAGCCGATTATACCTTGCGGGACATTTCTTTAAATGGGCAAGGTTCCGGCGGCGCAGTATACTTTCATGAGGAATATATAGGAAGGCTGGAACTTTCTGTGCCCGGGAAACACAACCTTTCCAACGCCCTTGCTGTTGTTGCGTTATGCCGTTGGCTGGGCCTGGATTTTGAGGGGATTTCAAAAGCATTGCGTTCCTTCGGAGGTGTAGGCAGGCGTTTTGAATTAATTGGCGAGGCAAAGGGCGTTAAAATAATTGACGATTATGCCCATCATCCGACCGAAATCGCCGCAACATTAAAGGCCGCGCGGCAGGTTCACAAGCAGCGGCTGATTGCAGTGTTCCAGCCTCACCGTTATACGAGGACCGCCCTTCTAAAAGAGCGGTTTGGGAAAGTATTTGGAGATGCTGATCTTGTTTTGATAAGTGATATATACGGCGCCGGGGAAAAAAAACTTCCCGGTGTTACAGCCGGCTTAATTATCGAAGCCGTTGAAAAAAATATGGGGAAGCAGGTAATTTACTGTCCCGCTCTGGCGGACGTTGTGAACTATCTTCTGGATATTGTCCGGCCGGGTGATTTGGTAATGACTCTGGGGGCCGGGGACATCTATAACGCCGGGATTGAACTTGCAAATAGATTAAAGGGGAATTAGAGCAGTGGATGGTCAGCCAATTTACCAGTTCATTCATGATTCGCTGCCGGGTCAGGCGCGGCTTAACGAGCCGATGAAATTTCATACTACCTGGAGAATAGGCGGTCCTGCAGACGTTCTGGTTGAACCTGTCAATATGGAGAACTTACGCCTGACGTTAGATCTGGTTCGAAAGCATAACCTTCCTCTGACAGTGATCGGTAATGGTTCGAATATTTTGGTCCGTGACGGAGGCATTCGCGGAGTCGTTCTTAAAATTGGCGCCAGGTTTTCAAAAGTTACAGCAGAAAACAATAAAATAACAGCCGGAGGCGGTACAAAACTAGTTCGCCTTGTAAATGTGGCGTTAAGCAAAGGCATTGGCGGATTTGAATTTTTAGCCGGTATTCCGGGGACAGTGGGCGGGGCGGTTGTAATGAACGCTGGAGTCAACGGCGCTGCTATCTGCGATGTGCTGGAATATGCATTACTTATAGATCTGTCCGGCGAGACAATCATGAGAACTTCTGAGGAGCTGGGTTTCGGCTACCGGATGAGCAATTTGCAGGGCGCCTCCCTGATCGTTCTTGAAGCCTGCTGTCTTGGCGTAAGTGGAGAAAAGAAGGATATTCAAAAGAGAATCGAAGAAATACTGGAAAAGCGTAAAAATACTCAACCGGCCACTTCTGCGTCCGCAGGCAGCGTTTTCAAGAACCCGCCGGGCAGTTCCGCAGGTTTTCTTATCGAGCAAGCGGGCGGAAAGGGATTGCGTATCGGGGACGCAATCGTTTCCACAGTACATTCCAATTTCATCGTTAACCTTGGTAAGGCTACCGCACGAGAGGTTCTGGATTTAATCGAAAAAGTTAAGGAACTGGTTATTCAACGTTTTGCGATAGAACTGACTCTTGAGGTGAAGATTTTAGGCGAGGACCATGTGGGGGGTGACATAATGTGGAAAGGTTTGTAATCTCCGGCGGAAAAAGCTTAAGGGGGTCAGTAAAAGTCAGCGGCAGCAAAAATGCAGCCCTTCCAATTTTGGCGGCAAGTCTTTTATGCAATGGCCAGTGTATTATTAAGGACACGCCTAGTCTACAGGACGTAGCTACAATCTGCAACGTTTTAACTTCACTTGGGGCAGCGGTTCAAAGGAATGGGACAACTGTAACTGTCGATGCTAGAAGCGTCAATTTAATGGAAGTTGAAGAAGAGCTGACAAGGCGGATGCGCGCATCCAATCTTGTGTTGGGGGCATTGGTAGGACGCTTCCATAAGGCAAAAATTTCCCGGCCTGGAGGATGCGATATTGGTTCACGTCCGATGGACCTGCACCTGAAAGGTTTGTGCGCATTGGGGGCGGAAGTGAGTGAAAAGTATGGTTTTATAACCGCTTCGGCTGACCGGTTGACCGGCGCTGAAGTACACCTTGATTTTCCCAGTGTGGGGGCTACGGAAAATATTATTATGGCTGCTGTTTTGGCAACAGGAAATACTATTATCAGGAATGCCGCACGTGAGCCCGAAATTGTGGACCTGCAAAACTTCCTTAATTTTCTTGGGGCAAAAATAAAAGGCGCCGGAACCGGCACGATCAAAATTGAAGGAGTTAATGAACTTCATTCCGGTGAATATCAAATACTTCCCGATCGCATAGAAGCCGGCACATTTATGATTGCAGCCGCCATAACAGGCGGGGAAGTCGTCCTGGAGAACATCATTCCTGAGCATTTGGAAGCTTTGACCGCCAAATTGAAAGAAGCCGGTGTGAAAGTTGAAGAAGGGGATGACAGCATAAGAGTTACCGGCAACGGAAGAATAAAATCGGTAGATGTAAAAACAATGTCCTATCCCGGTTTCTCAACCGACCTGCAGCCCCAGATGATGGCCCTGCTTACACTGGCTGATAACACCAGTGTTATCACGGAGACTGTTTTTGAGCACAGGTATAAGCACGTCAGTGAATTAAGAAGAATGGGCGCCGACATAAGGGTGGAAGGACAGACAGCGATTGTTAAGGGGGTCCAGAAACTAAGCGGCGCGCCGGTGGAAGTGACCGATTTACGTGCAGGGGCCGCCCTTGTTTTAGCGGCAATGGCTGCGGACAACGGATCAGTTATAGAGGGAGTTGAACACATCGATCGCGGGTATGAACGTCTTGAGCAAAAGTTGAACAGTTTGGGCGCCCGGATTATACGTATTAAAAGCTAGCCCATTTTTAGCTATGGATATATAATAAAAAAAGCTATTTTATAAAATAATTATCATTAAAGATTATAATACTTATAGCATCTGGGAAGTGGGCTTTTTGGTCACCTATCGGGCGGAGGTTAAAAAATCTGTCAAGCCCAACCTTGGCGGCAGTATTTTTTTTATCTTACTTTTACTTCTAGTAATTTACATACTTATTGGTTCTACTTTTTTTGAAATACAAAAAGTAGAAGTGAAGGGAAACAAATTTTATACCACCGAAAAGATAAACTTCCTGGCGGATATTGACTTGCATAAAAATATTTTTAAAGTGAACCTGACTGCCGCATCTTCAAGAATAAAAAAACTTCCTATGATACGGGAAGCCGAAGTAAAACGCGAGTTGCCATCGGGTGTGCTCATTTCTGTAGTGGAACGCGAACCGGTGGCTTTTCTGTTTACCCCCCAAAGTGTCATTATGATTGATGAAGAAGGTGTGTATTGCAGAAAAGGCAAAGTTAGTGAGGGGGATCTCCCGGTAATAACGGGTTTTAGTGTAAGCATTCCGTCGGAAGGACAGGCTATTCAGAACCAGTTTCTGACAACTGCCCTGGATGTTGTCAAAAACCTCCCACAGGGGTTAAGCAGCGCCTTATCGGAAATAAATGTTGATAATAATAAGAAAATAACCATTTACACACTTACCGGAATTCGATGCCGGATGGGTTTTCCCGGTAACATTGCCCGCAAGGGGGATGTTCTCGGACAAGTTCTGGACAAGCTTGAAGATAGGGAAATAGAATATATAGACCTTACATCAGCGGATTGCCCTGTAATCAAGTATAAATAGAAAGGAAGGCAAGCCGGAATGTTTCAGCTCAAAAAATACCGGTGGGCTTTAATTATCATAGGCTTAATCGCCGGTTTCATGTTCAGCTATCAATTCCGGCTGACCAAAAATGCCGGACAAAGTTCTTCTCTTTATCAGTCTCAGACTTTAGTCGGCCAGGTTGATAAATCCAGGGAAGAGCGGGATGCATTGCAAAGCCGCGCGGAGAAGCTAAGGGACGAACTCGATAAGGCGATGACCGGAGCCCGGCTAAGCGCTTTAAAAGATGAATTGAACAGCGCACGTATGGAAGCCGGTTTGATCGAGGTAAAAGGCCCGGGTGTGGAGGTTGCTTTGAATGACAGCAATAAAATCGTTCAGCCGGGCGAGAATCCTAATTTGTACGTGCTTCACGATGAGGATGTCCTGAAAGTTATTAACGAGCTTAAAGCCGCCGGCGCACGTGCTTTGTCGATAAACGGACAGCGTCAGCTTGCCGGCAGTGAAATCCGCTGTGTTGGCCCGACAATTCTGACCAACAAATTTTACCGGTTAACACCGCCGTTTATTATCTCCGCCGTGGGTGACCCGGATAATATGGTAAAATCTTTGCAGATGCGCGGGGGAATAATTGAACAGCTGCAGTTTTGGAGTATACAGGTCTCGGTTAAGAAGGTATCGGAAGTAACTATACCAGCTTATACCGGCAGTTTAAAATTTGATTATGCCAGGCCAGTTTTTAACGGGGAGAATAATAATACATGATGAAGAAAACCTGCTTCTTTATTTTCCTTGTCGCTCTGATTGTCGGGTTAATGGTTACTTTTCAAATTCGGACAATTAACCGGGCAGCCCAGGGCGTCCCCGCCGGCAGGGATCAGGAGCTGACTATAGAATACCGGAGGCTTGAAACGGAAAAAGCTAACTTGAGGAAAGAAATCAAAGATTTAGAAAGTAAATTGGCGCAGGCCAATAAGGGTCAAGAGGAAGCTCTCTCGGCGTTAGAAGGAGAATTGGATAACGCAAAAGTAGCCGCCGGTTTAGTTAAGATAACTGGTCCAGGTATTGAAATAACGCTGGACAACCCCCGGCCGTCTTCAGGGGCTGAGACGCCAATCTCTTTTACGCTCCGGGATGAAGATCTTCTAAGAGTTGTCAATGAATTGCGTATTGCGGGTGCGGAGGCGCTTTCCATTAACGGGCAGCGCATCGTGGCAACTACGGAAATAAGATATGCGGCGCCTTTCATTAACGTTAACCTCACCCGGGTTGTGCCGCCTTATTACATCCTGGCGGTAGGCGATCCCGAACGATTAAGGGCAGCGATGGATATTTCAGGCGGAGTTGTTGAATATTTAAGGGAACTCGGGGCGGCTGTGGATATTCAAGCCAGTGAAGATCTGACCATACCGGCATACAACGGCAGTCATTCCTGAGCTATGCTGAAGAAGGAGCGTCATAATACATGTGGGTAAGTATTTGGGCCTTGCTGGGCTTGCTTCTGGGAGTTGTCCTGGGATTATATGTCCCTTTGTTTTTTCCCGTAGTCTACGCCAAGTATATGTCCGTAGCGGTGCTTGCGGCTTTGGACTCGGTCTTTGGAGGCATCCGGGCCGCTATGGAAGATACTTTTGATCTTGCAGTATTTATCAGCGGTTTTTTCAGCAACGCTTTGCTGGCTGCGGGATTGGCCTTTGTCGGTGAAAGACTTGGTATAGACTTGTACCTTGCCGCAGTTGTCGCTTTTGGTGTCCGTCTGTTTCAAAACCTTGCTATTATCAGACGGCGCCTTTTAAAGAAATAATTTCCCTGGCGCAAAGAGGATAATAACCCTTTTTGTTGAATTTTATTACTTATTCAATTGACGAAGATTTTAAAAGGGGGGAAACCCATGCTTGACTTAGAGCTGAATATGGACCAATTTGCCAGCATAAAGGTAATTGGTGTCGGTGGGGGGGGGAATAATGCAATAAACCGGATGATTGTAGCCGGTCTAAGAGGTGTGGAATTTATTGCCGTAAACACTGATGCTCAGGCGCTGCAACTTGTCCAGAGCAATAATAAAATACAAATTGGGTCCAAGCTGACCAAAGGCTTGGGTTCGGGAGGCATTCCCGAGATTGGCAACAAGGCGGCGGAAGAAAGCAGGGATGATATCTTCCAGGCATTAAAGGGCGCGGATATGGTTTTTGTGACAGCCGGTATGGGAGGAGGCACCGGTACCGGCGCTGCTCCGATAGTTGCGGAGATTGCCAAAGAGATAGGCGCGCTGACAGTCGGCGTGGTAACCAAACCGTTTACATTTGAAGGCCGCAGGAGAATGAACCAGTCTGAAATGGGTATCCAGAACCTTCGTGAGAAGGTTGACACGCTGATTACAATTCCCAATGACCGCCTGCTTCAGGTTATTGACAAACATACCTCAATGCAGGAAGCTTTTCGCATAGCTGACGACGTTCTGCGGCAGGGAGTTCAGGGAATATCGGATTTAATCGCCGTACCCGGCCTGATCAACCTGGACTTTGCCGACGTAAAAACGATTATGAAAGATACCGGTTCAGCTTTGATGGGCATTGGAATAGCCAGCGGTGAAAGCCGGGCCACGGAAGCGGCAAAAATCGCTATTTCCAGCCCCCTGCTGGAGACGTCTATTGAAGGAGCAAGGGGCGTCCTGCTGAATATCACGGGCGGGACCAGTTTGGGTCTCTTTGAAGTTAACGAGGCTGCGGAAATTATTTCTCAGGCCGCGGACCAAGAGGCCAATATAATTTTCGGCGCCGTTATTGATGAAATGATGGAAGAAATGGTCAGAGTTACCGTCATCGCAACAGGTTTTGATCAAAAACCGCTCATTAAAAAGGAGCGTCCGAAGACGGAAGTTGGCCTGAAACCTTTAAGCAACCACGAAGAACTTGATATACCCGCATTTCTTCGCCGGAAGCGTTGATACTTCGGATTATCGTCTTTGAATAAAAGCAAAAGATATTTGTCGGATAAAGATAGAAAATTATTTACCAGATAGCCAATAACTGACAATGTTTACTAACCCTGCCATTGTATAATTGATGCAGGGTTTTAATTTTTTAAGCGTTATGTTGGTTTTTGTATTTTTGTCATAATGATAGTAAAGCGGCCATATCATGGTAGGGGTTTATAATAACCTGTCTGGGGGAAATCTTATTGGCGGGTTACGTGGTTTATGTTGACCAGGTATTGATCGGCAACTTGATCATGAACTATGTAATTTTGTGGGCTGCAGGGCGGCTGGGTCAGGTTCGCCAGCGCTTCCCAAGGCTTCTTCTTGCTGCAGGTGTCGGAAGTATCTATTCTCTGCTCTCTTTTTTCCCATCAGCAGGCTGGCTATATAACCTGCCTGCAAAAGCGCTTATGTCACTGGTTATGGTCCTGGTTGCCTTTGCTCCTTTGTCCTGGCGAGTTCTGGCAGGTTGTTTTTGTTTTTTTTACCTTGCCTCTTTCAGCCTCGGCGGCATGGTCTTCGGCTTTACCTATCTGCTGCATTCAAGTCCGGTAATTGCGGGTGAAGCGGAATGGATTACATCTGTGACCGGCAGGTATTTTTGGGCTGTGGTCCTGCTGGCTTTGTGTTTTTTCTGGGCTGTGTACTATACAGGCGGCTGGTTTTTTAGAAAGAAAGGCGGCCTGAACCGTTTTCAAGTACCCCTTGGAATCAGCATTTACGGGCGGAACGTAAAAGTAAACGCGCTGGTAGATACAGGCAACAGCCTGATGGACCCTCTTACCGGGGAACCTGTAATCGTTGTGGAATACTCAGCCATAAAAGTTATCCTGCCATCCGTTGTGAAAGTGTTTTTCGAGAAAAAGGAGCTTGATTACACATCCTTGCTGGCTGCTTTGGAAGGAACTCCATGGGCGGCGCGTTTCAGGGTAATCCCCTTCCATTCACTCGGTATGGAACATGGACTCCTTGTCGGTATTCGTCCCGATGAAGTGGAGATAGACCAGAACGGCGGAAAGGCGCTTGTTGACAGGGTGGTTATAGGAATCTCCCGCAGCCGCCTGAATTCAGGTTCCGCCTATCATGCCCTGCTTCATCCGGGTTTGCTGGAAACGGCATAAGGAAAGTTTGGAGGGTTGCAGCCATGGCTTTAAAAATCTGGCGAGTGAAGCTGGTTTTTCGGGTTCTATTACTGCGGTTATTCAGCCGGCTCGGTTATTGTCCCAAAATTTTTTACGTGGGCAGCAGCGAGGCCTTACCGCCTCCCCTTTCTATTAATGAAGAATGTTATTTGATCGACAAACTGGAAGCGGGCGATTCTGCCGTACGGACTGTCCTGATTGAAAGAAACCTGCGCCTTGTAGTCTATATTGCGCGCAAATTTGAAAATACGGGAGTAGGTGTCGAGGACCTGGTTTCAATAGGGACTATAGGCTTGATTAAAGCAGTCAACTCATTTGATCCCGCCAAAAAAATCAAGCTTGCCACTTATGCTTCCCGCTGTATTGAAAACGAAATCCTTATGTACCTCCGCAGAAACAGCAAAACACGTTCCGAAGTTTCGTTTGACGAACCTTTGAATACGGACTGGGACGGCAATGAACTGCTTCTTTCAGATGTGCTGGGAACTGAAAACGACATCATCTATAAATATATTGAGGAAGAAGTTGATCGTAAGCTGCTCCATCTTGCATTGCAGAAACTGGGCAGGCGGGAGAGGATGATCATGGAACTTCGCTTCGGACTGGCCAATGGGGTTGAAAAAACACAAAAAGAAGTGGCGGATATGCTTGGTATTTCCCAGTCGTACATTTCACGGCTGGAGAAGAGGATCATTAAAAGGCTGCAAAGAGAAATTTACCGCCTGGAATAATTTGAACTTTTACGGTTTTACCGCTTCCCCAGAGCGCAGTTTTTGATCCCCCGTAGCGGCGTGTGCCCCACATGCTTGCGATTTAATAATAACCTGTTTTTATTATTAATATTTCGCTGTAGTAATAGTTACACCTTGATAAGTAATATTGCCTGTGTTAAAATTGAATTCCGGTTATGATAGATAATCAAGACAGTACTGCACAAAAGCATATTATGTACATGAAACAAGCCCTGGCCGAAGCCGGGAAAGCTTTTTTGCTTGGTGAAGTGCCTGTTGGGGCTGTTGTTGTCCTGGATGATGTGATTATCGGGCGGGGGCACAACCTTCGCGAAACGATGCAGGACGGATCCGCCCACGCCGAAATCGTCGCCCTCAGGCAGGCGGCGGCTTCTCAAAAAGATTGGCGCTTGAGCGGGTCTTCTATATACACAACCGTTGAACCATGCCCCATGTGCGCTGGGGCGCTTTTAATGTTCCGGGTGGAAAACCTGATCTACGGGGTTAAAGACCCCAAGGCGGGAGCGGTTGATTCTTTAATCGATATTGTGCGTGATACCAGGTTTAATCACCAGGTAAAAGTTGTTTCCGGAGTACTTGAGGAAGAATGTAAAGCAATCATACAGAAGTTTTTTCAGCAGTTGAGAAAAAAAGAAGAAAACTAATCTTATGGAGAGATGGCCGAGCTTGGCTGAAGGCGCTCGACTCGAAATCGAGTAGGCGGTTAGTACCCGTCTCGGGGGTTCAAATCCCTCTCTCTCCGCCAGTAATTGGTTTTGAGCAGAAAAATTCAATGACTAACCTTATTAACCAGCGCAATGTAAAATTCTTCTATACTTTGATTATATCCCTGCCTGCTTTCAATTTTAACACTTTGCCCGTCAGAAAAAGCGACAACTATACCTGTTATATCTACTCTAAGCCCTGCTTTGATAACGATGTAATCGCAACTGACACTGACAATCTTGTCCAGCTTAAAAACCTTTACGGAAATTGATTCTTTTTCGGCGCTTGCCTGTATTAAAAGTTTTTCTGTGAGGAACCAAAAATAACCCGTGCGTCCTCTTTTTACCGGCTTACCAAAGAAGTCATAGTCGTCTCCTATATACCCTACCAGGTCCGGAAACCATGAAATAACATCGTTTATGTCGCCGAAATATTCTTTAAGGATTTCTACGAGCAGTGGATCACAAATATTTTCCATGCTTCTGAGTAATTGTATATTCACAGGCGTCAGCTCCTGCTGTTTATTTTCTTGATCATTCTAATACTTCTGTATCTTTTATTTTTCGAAATACATTTTATCCTGGGGTAAACGAATATTTATAAGACCTTGTTCTTTACTTATCTGGTCCCAGATATCCTTGCTGACTTCCCATTGAATATGATAATTGGAATTCCCGTTTGTCGCTTCCACAAATTTTAAATATACTGTTTGACGAAACTGCGTTTCAATATTCCCGACAATTCTTGCTTTAAAGACATTACCGGAGTTATTCCCGTTGCTTAACCGGATATGATTCGCTCTTACGCCATAAAATCCTTTCTCTGCTTTTACCTTGGAATCTGTTTTCAATTTTATGCCCCATGAAGGAATTTCGATATATCCATCATCAACCCTTACCGCTTCAACAATATTTTTACATCCGGTAATCCGGGCCGCTTCACTTGTTTGAGGGTTTTCGAATACATCCTTCTTACTTCCAAAAACATGAAGCTCTCCAGAATATAGAACTGCTATTTTTTCACACATCCGGTATGCTTCTTCAATGTTATGCGTAACAAACAAGGTCGTTCCCCCGAATTCTTTTAAAATTTCCAGCATTTCCCTTGCCATATAGGACCGCAGGTGTTCATCAAGCGCGGAAAAGGGCTCATCTAGCAAGATTATATCTGGTTCGGCGGCTATTGTTCTGGCAAGCGCCGTGCGCTGCTGCTGGCCTCCTGAAATTAAGCGGGGATACCTATTCTCCAGGCCTGTCAGACCGAACCTTTCCAGCAAGTTGCTTATTCTAAGGTTTCTTTCCTGATCAGATAATCCCCTGATACCAAAAGCAATATTATCTTTCACTGTCAGATGGGGAAAAAGGGCGTAATTCTGAAACAAAAAGCCTACCTTACGATGTTTTGGTTTAATATTAATTCCCTTTTTCGAATCAAAAAATGTTTTTCCATTGACAATAATCTTCCCTTCATCCGGCTTAACAAGGCCGGCAACGCACCTTAAGGTCATAGTTTTACCCGACCCGGAAGCTCCCAAAAGCGCAATTCTTTCCTTTGAGCCTTCGAACTTTACATCTAAAACGAACCCGGGAAGATTCTTCTTTATTTCCACATACAGTTCCATTACAGTTTCCCCCTGGGATGAAAAAGCAGCCTGGCCTGAAAACCTGACCAATAATTCATTAAAATCATTACGATCAGTGAAATTACAAATATCAACGCTACCCATAAATATGCCTTATCCATTTCTCCGCTCTCAGTTGCAAAAAAGATTGCCACAGGAATTGTTTGTGTTTTTCCCGGTATATTTCCGGCAACCATTAAGGTGGCCCCAAATTCCCCGAGGCTCCTTGCAAAACTAAGAATTGTGCCTGCTGCAATTCCCGGCCAGGCCAAGGGTATCGCTACTTTAAACAACAGCTTGAATTCGTTTGCTCCGAGAATTCTGGCAGCGTCTAAAATATTTGAGTCTATTTGTTCAAAAGCGGCCCTGACGGTTCTGTACATGAGTGGAAATGAAACGACAGATGCGGCAATCACGATTGCCACCCAGGAAAAAATTATGGTGATATCGAATTTTTTCAGGAATCCTCCGATAATCCCGTTCTTCCCGAGGATCAATAATAAGAAAAACCCGGCAACCGTAGGGGGCAGAACCATAGGGAGAGTAAGAATACTGTCTATTAACCCTTTTGTTTTCTTAGAGTAAGCGGCTACAAACCATGCAGCCGCTACTCCAAAAACTAAAGTTATCAATGTCGCACAGGCGGAGGATTTCATTGAGATCCATAATGGAGAAAAATCATCGATCAACAAATAGTTCACCTCAAGATTAGGCTGCGGATTTAGGCTGCGGATTTAGACTGCGGATTTAGACTGGGAATCCTCCAGGAGTTTAAACCCGTATTTCTCAAATACGCTTTTTGCTTTGGCGCCTGACAGAAATTCCAGGAAAGCCTTTGCTTCCTCTTTATGTTTGCTTGCTTTGATCACGCTTGCAGGATAAACAATCGGCTTATGGCTATCTTCCGGCGCTTTTGCAACCTGCTTGACTTTTTGTGATGTTATTGCATCCGACAGATAAACAACGCCTGCGTCAACATTTCCGGTTTCAACCCAGGTTAATACTTCCTTGACATCTTTGCCGTAAACAGCCTTTGTTTTAATTTTATCTAAAATATTCATTTTGGTAAACGTTTCTTCGGCATACTGGCCTGCCGGTACGGTTCCAGGTTCGCCCAAAGCAATTTGTTTAACTGTATCTTTGGTTAAATCTTCAAAGCTGGAGACCAGGGAACTGTCTTCGGGTATAACCAGTACAAGGTCGTTTCCCAAAAGTGTTTTCCTTGTTCCATCTTCCAGCAACTCCTTATCCTCCAAAGCATCCATTTGTTTATTTGCCGCAGAAAGAAATACATCGACACCGGCCCCATTTTCTATTTGCTTTTGAAGTGAGCCCGAGGAAGCGTAGGTACATGTAACATTGACATCCGGCGTTTCCTCCGCATAGATATCTTTGAGCTCATCCATGGCGTCTTTCAAGCTTGCCGCCGCTGAAACAGTCAGCGTAACCTTGCTCTTGGGGGTCTCCTGGCTTTTTTCAGCCGGCTGTTTGCTGCACGCTGAAAAGGCAAAAAGCACTACAAGTAATAACAAAACCATTCCTACGAGATTCTTAATTCTGGACACTAAAAGCATCTCCTTTGAAAAAATATTTACCAAACCGTGAATTAATATTATCACTTGTCACGTTTTGATATGTGCAATTATAATAACAACTAACCCGGAACATGTCAAATCAATTACTACATGACATAACTTAATAATTATAATTGTCAGGGTATCGGATAAGTTAATATTATAGCAAAGATAATTATTTTTGTTCTAAGGGATACTAAGGGGGATACTAAGGGATAAATTTTTATGATATACTACACCCTGTTAGGTGGTGTTTCTTTTTGTTGTGTTTTAATTCTTTATGAAACGGAAGGGATGTCCATGACAAATACCGGCAGTGAAACACTTACACCTCAGGAAGTGGCTGACTTACTCAAAATAGCTAAAAATACCGTATACGAACTTATCAAGCGCGGAGAGCTAAACGCCTATAAAGTTGGAAAAAAAGTCCGGGTTGATTTAAAAGATGTTGAAGAATACAAAAACCGCACAAAAAGCAAAGCCTATAAAGCATCAACTATTGTGAAGGAGGATTATTTTCAGAGACTGAATCTTTCCGCCGATAATCTGCCTTCCGGCAGCCTGATTATTTGCGGGCAGGATTCCCTTCTTGATATTTTATCCAGATATCTTGAAAATCACCCGAACGGTATCAGGACACTTCGTTCCTATATTGGCAGTTATAATGGATTGTTTGCTTTATATAACGGTTTCGCTCACGTGGCAACGGCGCATTTATGGGATGGAGATTCAGGAGAGTATAATGTTCCTTATGTAAAAAGAATGCTGCCCGGCATACCCTGCGTAATTATTCATCTTGCATACAGGACTCAGGGATTTTATGTTGCAAAAGGAAACCCTAGAAATATAAAAGACTGGGAGGACCTGAAGAGGAAAGATATTACAATAATAAACAGGGAAAAAGGAAGCGGAACGAGAGTTTTATTGGATGAACATCTGCGTCTGCTGGGTATTTACGGTTCATCCCTGAATGGTTATAATCGTGAATGCACTTCCCATCTGGCTGTGGCAAGCGCCATTTACCGTGGTGAAGCCGATTTAGGTATCGGAAATGAAATTACCGGTCTTTCAGTAAAGGGTATCGACTTCATACCCGTACAGGCGGAAAGATATGAAATGATAATCAAAAAAGAGGATTTTAATAAAGCTCCTTTTCGCGCCATTATGGAAATAATAAAATCACCGGAATTTAAATCAGAGATTATTGGAATCGGCGGATACAATATTAGTGAAATAGGAAGGATTATCGCTTAAAATACCAAAACTAACCACTCTTGAAATAAAATATATCAAAAATACGAAAAGAACGTCCCCATGTTTTATGTATACAGTCCCTTGTATACAGTGATAGTCAAAAAGTAGCGGTTATTGTTTTGTTTGAAATCTTTTGTTATGATATTATATAAAATTTATTTAATTTGTATGTAATGACGCATACAAGATATTACAGGGAGGTAATTAAATGGTTGAGTATCCAAAAAGCAACGACGTATTAAATACTGTTAACAGAGGAAATCCTGCGGAGTCTGGGCTGTGTACGCTTTGCCGCGCGGACTGCAAGGGGAAGTGTGAAACGTGGATGTCCAGCATGAAGGGAAGAAAACTGCTTTACCCAAGAGATTTTGGCGCCGTAATTGCAGGAAGCTCAAATGTAAATCACATTGGCGTATGTTATAACAATCTGAGAATCCAAGGCTACAATTACGGTGCTTTTGGCCTTGGGGAAGGCCTTTCAAATAGTGCGGATGACTGTATATTTCCAAATGTAAGCCTTGAAACAGAATTTGGCAAGAATGTTAAGACCAAATCCAGTGTTCCACTCATGACAGGAGCGCTAGGATCAACATTCATTGCCGCGAAATACTGGGAGCCTTTAGCTATAGGCGCTGCGCTGGTTGGCTTTCCCATTGTTGTAGGAGAAAATGTTGTTGGGGTTGATAAACAGTCGGTTATTGAAAAAGGCAGAATTGTAAAATCTCCCGAGCTTGAAAGAAGAATAGACGTTTATCTGAAATATTTTGATGGTTACGGGGCCATAATTGTTCAAATGAATGTGGAAGATACCCGTAATGGTGTTGCTGAGTATTTGATTGAAAAATATGGCGACAAGGTAATAATTGAGCTTAAGTGGGGGCAGGGAGCAAAAGATATCGGTGGCGAAATACAGGTCACCAACATTGATTATGCCATTTTCCTAAAAGAAAGAGGATATATTGTTGACCCTGATCCTGCAAAATCTGAGGTTCAGGAAGCCTTTAACAACGGAGCTATTAAATCATTTGCCCGTCATTCAAGATTGGGATATACGAACCTTGATAATTTCTATCAGGTTAAAGAAGACTTCGAAAAGTCTATAGGGTACTTAAGAGGACTTGGCTACAAGAGAATCACCCTTAAGACAGGTTCCTACGGTATGGAAGCCCTTGCCATGGCTATCAAATTTGCTACCGGCACAAAGCTTGACCTGCTGACCATCGACGGCTCAGGCGGAGGTACAGGCATGAGTCCTTGGCAGATGATGGAAAACTGGGGCGTTCCATCAATAAACCTTCATGCAAAGTCATACGAATATGCGCAATTGCTGGCAGCAAAAGGCTGTGATGTAGTGGATATGGCGTTTGCCGGCGGTTTTGCCAGAGAAGATCATATTTTTAAGGCTTTGGCGCTTGGAGCGCCTTTCACCAAGCTTGTTTGCATGGGAAGGGCTCTTATGATACCGGGCTTCCTGGGCTCAAATATTGAAGGTGTATTGTATCCTGAAAGAAAAGACCGTCTGAACGGCAACTGGGATGATCTGCCGAAGACTATTACCGAAGAATTCGGAGCAACTCCTGAAAACATCTTTGCAGGATATTTTGATGTGAAGAAAAAAGTGGGAGCCGATGAAATGAAAAATATTCCACTTGGCGCAATCGCTGTTTGGACACTTACGGATAAGCTGTCGGCAGGCTTACAGCAATTAATGGCAGGCGCAAGAAAATTCAATGTTGCCGAAGTATCAAGAGACGATCTGTTCTCGGCAAACAGGGAGACTGAAAAAGAAACGGGTATCAGATTTATGACCGAAGTAAACGATGAGTTGGCAAAGAAGATTTTGAGTTTATAATAAAAACAAGGAGACAGGCGATAGCCTGGGGGAAGCATGGGGACGTTCTTTTTGCTTCCAACAGTTTAACAGTCTTTAGTTTGCTTGGGACTATACCAGGTATTGGAGATAACTTGGCCCCAATGCCTGGTCACAGAAACAGGAAACATTTCTGCATTTTCTTTATAACACCGGAAGAGTGTACCCCTGTATCCCCCGAGAAGAATGACACAACAAAAACGTCCCCATGTGTCCCCCCCCCCATGTGTCCCCCATGTGTCCCTGTCCTAATATCTATACTGGGTGATGAAAATGGGTGATAAAAATTGGATTATGATGTTATCGTCGCTGGGGGCGGGCCGATCGGCTGCTTTGCAGCAAGGGACATTGCCGAACAGGGCTGCCGGGTCCTCGTCCTGGAAGAGCACCGGGAAATAGGGGAGCCTGTCCAGTGTTCCGGTTTGATCAGTGAAAGGGTTCTTGAAATCTCGCGGGTTTCTAATAATGTGGTTTTGAACAAGCTTAAAGGAGCCGTTGTCCATGCCCCAGACAAAAATATCCTCAACCTTAAAGGAGACAGAGTTTACGGAGTTGTTGTGGACAGGGGGGCCTTCGACAGGGACATTGCCCGTCAGGCCGCCAAAGCGGGAGCGAAGATCTATCGCGGCAAAAAACTTATTTCATTTGACTATTTGACTGATAAACTTATCGTAAACACAACATCAGGAGAAGATAAAGGGTGCGCTTTTACCTGCAAACTGCTAATCGGCGCCGATGGGTTCAATTCTACAGTAGCCAGGCTGCTGGATCTGGCGCCGGCACAGGAAAAAGTCACCCTTTTTGCCGCCGAGGTATCTCTTCCCGGTTTTGACGGCCATCTCGCCCATATCTTTCTTGACCATCAACTTGCCCCCGGCTGGTTCGGCTGGCTTATGCCGGTCAGAGAAAATATTGCCCGGGCGGGAATAGGGTGTTCTCCTTTGATGAACCATGATTGGAGGGGAAGCCCGCGCCCGATGTTCGAGAAATTAATTGCCAAATACCCAATCTTTAAGGGCCTGGAAATCCTTAAAACCACAGGCGGTATAGTACCCATCGGCTATCTTGAAAGAACTTACGATACAAGGGTACTTCTTGCCGGGGATGCCGCAGCCCAGGTTAAACCAATCTCTGGAGGAGGCCTTTACCTGGGGTTGAAGGGAGCATCCTTCTGTGCGGCGACTGCCATAAAGGCGCTTCAAAAAAATGATTTCAGCAGGGCTTTTCTTAAAACATACCAGGATGCCTGGGATGAGGATTTCGGCCTGGAAATAAAGTGCGGTTTAAAACACAGGGAAATATTTTTAAACATGGACAACCGGGAGATAGAGTCTTTAACCGGTTTCTTAAATAAGCCCCACTGGCGGAACATAATTCTGAAATACGGCGACCTTGACTACCACTCACGTTTAGCCGCCAAACTCTCCCTGGCGCCGCCCTGGGCGAACCGCTTTCTGGAAAACGGATTAAAAGCGCTGCTGCGGGGATTGGCACAGGCTGCAGAATGCCGCTATTAACTTGTAAAATAAATTTTTAACATAGTCATAGTTAGAAAAAAAACCACCACGAGGTGGTTTTTTGCCACTATTTGCCTTTTGGTTTAATCAACTAGAGTATATCTATTATTTTAGTTACTACGATAAAACCAAAAACGATCAGCAAGGGTACAACAGCAGCATTCAGAACGTTGTCAAACGCCCCGGCATAACTTGCACTGCCGCTTTTACCCACCTGCACATCCTGAGCTCCCGCCAATTCCTTGGCGATAAGCAGGAAAATAAGCGCCAGGGTCGCAAAAAGCCCCAGCCCAGCTGCCATGGTTGTGCTGGCAATAGTGGTTACCGTGGTGGAAGTTACTGTGGAGATCATTTCTTAAGGACCCCCTTTTCTTATATATTTCTACATCTACCGCTTTTAAAGGTTCGGCATTGTAATGCAAAATCCTCCAACTTTTTCTTTCATTGTATAAAAAAAGTATAAAAAACTTAAACGTATAAAAAACTTAAAAAAAGTATGGCCAGATTAGATACAGACTAATATTGGTAATTCCGTGAGCTATTGTCACACCAAAAATTGATCCGGTCCGTTTCACAATCAGAGCAAAGTAGACCGCAACAGCGAAAACGAAAACTACGTCAATAAAGGACAAGTGCGTTATATGCAGGGCGGCAAACACAAAGCCGGTCAAAAATATTGAATTTTTTGAGCTGAGATAATCAGCTGCGGCTTTGAACATAATTCCACGAAAGATTACTTCTTCCGTAAATCCCGTACAGATTAAAAAGATCAGCCCGGGCGGAATAAACGCAACAGGATCAAAGGTTTTAAATATCGGCTCGGGACGCAGAATAAAATATTCGGCAATTCCCAGAGGTATTCCGGACAGTAATGTCAGAATGTGAATAAGAGTATTCTTTCTCCAGTTCCCATATCTTAAGCCTGCGTCACCCGGACTGTAATTGTTTATCCGGGCAATCACAAAAGCGCCGGCTAAAAGAGGAAAGCTCACTGCGGCATACCAGTATATCCTAGGTAAATGCGCCAGCGGCAAAGAAAGGCTCAGTATCCTGATCAACGGTCCAAGTGTAAGCGCTGTATATAATTTCGAACGCGGCTGTCCGTAAGCAACTGCAGAACTGATCAACAGACAAATCAAAATCAGCGTGTGCAAAACAATACCGTACCACGGCTTAACCGTGACCAACAACTCTGCAACCGCCATTTCCAGAGCATATAGCCACGGGTAAATTCTATCTATTTTTTCTTTAGATAACGCAACCTGCCCGTTTAAAGCCTGGGCTGCTTTTTGGTTCATCCAAGTTCCTTTCCTGCGCTGTTTTACCCGTATACATTTTCAAGAACACTTTACCAGAAAAGCGAGGTTGGGACAAGCGCTTTATATTTTGGGGCGGTTGGAAAGAATATCTTAAGCGTGGATGGGTGATAGTCATTTATTCGCGTATATACTATAATATTCTTGTATCAAGTTAAAAATTAAAAATAATCAGGAGATCAATTATACGAGGAGATGGTATTTTGTGGGATTCCCGCTGGAGAGAAAAAAAGAGAAAAATACCTGTCAAAAAATAGGGTGATTAACATTCGAAGCCCCGGT
>DIEU01000054.1 GCA_002418775.1 Firmicutes bacterium UBA5766 | reverse complement strand
AGTCCTCTGGACGAGTGGTGATAGAGGATACCTTCGACAGTCACCCATGAACCTTCCTTTAATTCAGGCGCCTTTTCATATTTGCAAAGAAAACCGGCAGGCGCTAAGTCTGCCACGCAGCACGTCATTATCAGACGGGCAGGCACAAATTCGTCTTCCGCCATCATTTCAGGGTTTTTAACAACGAATCCCGTCATGATGACCGTATATCCTTTGTATTTCTTTATGTTCGTATATATCTCGGAAAGCCAGAGGCCGAAATCATCATTTGACACTGTGATTTTTTTATTCTTCACATCCAAACCGGGCAGGTTGGCCGCAGACGCGACTTCCTGTACATCATCCGGCGCGCCGGGCTGCGTGCCGGAAACAGCCGGGTCTGAAGAATCGGCCGCGTTGCTGCCGGGCGCCGTCGTATCCTCCAAAGGCGTATTACCGGTATTATTTGCGGACCGGTCATCCGGCCCGCCTGCCGGGGCGTTAAAACCGGCGGAATTCTGCCCGGGGAGACCTGCATATGTATTTCCGTTCAAATAGCCTGAAGTTATATCAGCGGTATTGACCGGTGTATGGGGAAGCAAAAGAAGCATGACTGGAACCGCCAGAACCAGACAATGCGCCGCCCGGATCTTATGCTGGGGCAAAAACAGCCGGGGCAAACTTCCCAATGCCCAAATGACCATGACAGCCGCAGTAAAATAAAAGTACGGCGCCATTCTGGGAGTAACATACGACCGGTATCTGCCGGTTGAAACCAGATAAAAAAGCAGAACGGCAAATGCGATATAACAGACAAACTCCAAAAATACCTGGGGATTCAATACCCTTTTCTGCGCGAACATTTATATTAACCTCCCGTAACCAGGCGCGCAAACAGAAAAACGACTATGAAACACACTGTAAAAGCGACGGCGGCAAGTCTTGCAATAAATCGCTTCGAAAAACCGCTCGACAGCATAATAACATTTTTTATATCAATCATTGGGCCAAAAACTAAAAATCCCATAACGGCTCCCATAGGAAATCTTGAAGCGAAGCTGCGGGCAATAAACGCATCGCTTGATGAGCACAATGACAAAAGAAATGCCGCTATCATCATCACAAGCAGTGAAACAGCAAAATCCGCGCCGTTTTTATAGGAAATCACTTTCGTAATCGTTGTTTGAAAAACCGAGGCGACAAACACTCCAATCATAAGGTACTTTCCTAAATTGAAAAACTCCGCCTGCGAATGGCGGATAAACAAACTCATTTTGCCTTTACAATCAGCAAAAAAGGAACAGCCTGAAGCGGGTGTATGCAAGAGCCTCACTTCCCGCCAAAGAGACTAATCAATTCCTGCCTGTCCAGATTCCTGCCGGTAAAACACAGCATATCACCCCCCGCAAGGCAGTTGGTGATCTTTAAATCCCCGGGGAGATACTGCAGATTCATATATCCATTTACTCCGCGAACTATACCTTTGGCACGAAGGACGGTCCCGGATTGATTGCGCTCCAGTTTATATATGCGAGACTTTAAATCCTCAACTGTAAATTTGCGGTCCGTATAAACAGTAACAGTATCAAAGACATCCTCGGCTGAATGGCTGTGGCCGTGGCCGTGCTCGTGGTCACAATCCCCGCCGCCTTCATGATCATGAGCGCCATGATGATCGCACCCGCTGCCGTGAGCATGGCTGCAGTGTTCCCCGTACGCAGGACGCTCCTGATGCGGGTACAGAATCTCAGCGGCGGTTATCTGGCTCCAGGGTTTGGAAAGGACAGCGGAGCGCGCATTCAGTATTTTAATCAACTCACGAGCGTCGTTTATCTTTCCGGGGAAATCCCCGGTATGGCTGAGCAAAATAGTACCGGCATTTTGAATCTGGTCTTCAAAAAACTCACCAAAGTTGTCAAGATACATCTTACAGCGTTTCACATCCACGACCGTAATTTTGGCCTTAACTTGCGCCAACGGCTGAATACGCGGGTCTGAACACGCTTTCATGATATCCGACAGCTTACCTACGCCTGATGGTTCTATAATAATTTTGTCCGGGTGGAAGCGGTTGAAGAGCTCTTTGAGGGCTTTTACAAAATCACCCGACAGGCTGCAGCAGATGCACTCGGAATTGATTTCTTTTACTTCTATAGCTGTAATATCAATAAGTCAAGTATTCAAAGATAGTCATGAAACAACATTATCTATGTTAAACTATGCTGATGCTTGTTAATTCGGAAACTCTCAAATATTTTTTTCTCAAGAGGCGCGGATAACCGGTTGTTGCCATATATGTGTTCATTTACCTCCATCTCTTTTAAGCGGGCTATCTGGTAATTAATGTATAGTAACGTATATATCAATATATGTCAATGAGCCAGGCAAATAAGAAAAAGGAGGGTTAATTATAAGGGAAACAACCTGGTATAATAGAGTTAATCAGGGAGCGTTTTTATTGGAAAACAGATGAGGGATACAGTATGAAAAAAGAGACAATAAAAATATCCGGCATGAGCTGTGCGGCATGCGCCGCAAGGATTGAAAAAGGGTTAAAGCAGATCGAAGGTGTAGAGTCGTCTAACGTCAACTTGGCGATGGAACAGGCAACTGTCGTATATGATGACAGCCTGGTTCAGCGGAAACAGTTTGACGATTTGATCCAAAAGTTAGGTTATAAAGTTGTTCCCGAAGAACCCGGCGGCAGCGAGGTGGTTCTAAAAATTTCCGGCATGTCCTGTGCAGCCTGTGCAGCACGGATCGAGAAAAAGCTAAATTCCATGGACGGAATCCAAAAAGCCGGTTTAAACCTCGCTACCGAGAAAGCGAATATTGCCTTCCAGCCAGGCAGAGTCAAGGTCGAAGAAATGATCAGCGCCATTCAAACCCTGGGATATAACGCCGAAAATATTGAGGAAGTCAATAACAACCGGCAGATAGAGCAAAAAGGCATGGAAATCAAAGCACTGCGGTTATTGCTGCTGACCTCCGCTCTTTTAAGCTCCCCACTGCTTTTAGCTATGATTTTAGACGTATTCAAAGTTCATCTTCCCGTACTTGCTTTCCTCCATAGCGATTATTTTCAATTAGCAATCGCGACGCCGGTACAATTCGTTATCGGCGCGCGTTTTTACAAGCAGTCCTATAACGCCTTACGATCAGGGAGCGCAAATATGGACGTGCTGGTTGCCATGGGAACGTCGGCAGCCTACTTTTTCAGTCTGTACAACGTCTTTTTTGAATCTGTTCCAGCGGGGATGATGAAAAATCTGTATTTTGAGGCTTCAGCCATCCTGATTACCCTTATCCTGCTGGGCAAGTACCTTGAGGCTTTGGCCAAGGGAAGGACGTCCGAGGCAATTAAAAAGCTGGCCCGGCTGCAGGCCAAAACTGCCCGGGTAGTCAGGCACGGCAGCGAGGAAGACATCCCTATCGAAGAGGTCCAGTTGGGAGATATCATAGTTGTACGGCCAGGCGAAAAGGTTCCCGTTGACGGAAAAATAAGCCTTGGCAATTCTTCTTTGGATGAATCCATGCTTACCGGTGAAAGCCTGCCCGTCGACAAAAAGGCGGGCGACCTGGTGTACGGAGCTACGATTAATAGATATGGCACATTTAAGATGGAGGCAACCCGGGTAGGAAAAGACACGGCCCTGGCCCAGATCATCAAAATGGTGGAAGAAGCCCAGGGATCCAAGGCGCCTATACAGCAAATAGCCGATTACGTGGCCGGATTATTTGTACCGGCTGTCCTGGTTATTGCCGTCATTACTTTTTTTACCTGGTATCTGCTCGGCGCCGGAATCAATAAATCACTGATCAGCGCAGTAGCGGTGCTGGTAATCGCTTGTCCCTGCGCCCTTGGTCTGGCCACTCCTACCGCTATAATGGTCGGAACGGGCAAAGGGGCCGAAAACGGGATTTTAATAAAAGGCGGCGAACACCTGGAAATGGCCTACAAAATAAATACTGTAGTCCTTGATAAAACAGGGACCATCACCAACGGCAAACCTGAAGTAACGGATATCATAGAACTGGGAGAATTAAATAAAGACCTGCTTTTGCGCCTGGCCGCCCGGGCTGAGAAAGCTTCCGGACATCCCCTCGGGGTGTCTATCTATGAAAAAGGTAAACAAGAGTACGGTTCCCTGGAAAATCCCGAAGTTTTTGAGGCGATACCGGGAAAAGGAGTCAAAGCAATAATTGATGCGCAGGAAATATATGTGGGGACCAGAAAACTTATGGTTGAAAACGGAACAGCCATTGATCCGTTTGAGGAGTCTATTAGCAGCCTGGAGGACCAGGGCAAGACGGCCATGCTGATGACCGTGAACGGCAAACTCGAAGCTATCATTGCAGTAGCCGACACTGTCAAGGAAAGTTCCCGGGAGGCTATAACAGAACTGCAGAATATGGGCATAGAAGTATATATGATAACCGGTGACAACCGGCGCACGGCAAACGCCATTGCTGAACAGGTCAACATAAAGAATGTCCTGGCCGAAGTCCTGCCGGAAAACAAAGCGGAGCAAGTTGAAAAACTAAAAGCGGCCGGCAGAACTGTAGCCATGGTCGGGGACGGAATCAACGACGCCCCCGCCCTGGCCACCGCACATATCGGCATGGCGATGGGGACCGGCACGGACATAGCTATGGAGGCGGCGGACATCACCTTGATGAGGGGTGACCTCAGGACAATTCCCGCTTCCATCAGATTGTCGCGGCAGACCATGAGAAAAATCAGGCAGAACATGTTTTGGGCGTTTATCTACAATATTATCGGCATACCCTTTGCCGCCCTCGGAATGTTGAATCCTATTATTGCCGGGGGCGCCATGGCCTTCAGCTCAGTTTCGGTAGTAACCAACTCCTTAAGCCTGAAAGGTTACAATCCCAATAAATAACCAGACGCACAAGGACGACGCACAAGGGAACGGTTCTTGAAGGGTTCAATTGGAAGTTTTGCACGTGAAAAAGGCTCAAATATCAGGTA
>DIEU01000056.1 GCA_002418775.1 Firmicutes bacterium UBA5766 | reverse complement strand
TGATTATTGTTCATTGTAGTGTTAAGATGATCCTTCTTTCTGATAAGAGAGCATTATGGCTGGCATTTTTTGATACCGAAACAATACAGTCCATCCTGCTTACGACATACGCCGCCTTGATTGCGTCGGTTATTGGTTTTGTTTTGGGGGTACCGCTTGCTTACCTGCTTGCCCGTTATGATTTTCCTTTCAAGAGCATCCTGGAAGGTTTAATTAATCTCCCGATAGTCGTACCGCATTCGGCTGCCGGCATTGCTCTTCTATTTGTTTTTGGGAGTAATTTTCTTGTCGGGAAATGGTTTAATCAAATTGGACTGCAGTTTGTCGATTCCCTGGCCGGTATAATTATCGCCATGCTTTTTGTAAGCGTGCCTATCCTTATAAATTCGGCCAAGGAAAGTTTCAGAAAAGTGGACGTGAGGCTGGAAAAGGTTGCCCGTACACTCGGAGCTTCTCATTGGCAGACGTTTTTCAGGATTTCGTTTCCACTTGCCTGGAGAAATATTCTTGCAGGAAGTTTAATGATGTGGGCACGCGGAATGAGTGAATTTGGCGCGGTAGTCATTCTTACTTATCACCCTATGACAGCGCCTATTTTAATTTATGAACGGTTTGAGGCTTACGGATTAGCCCAGGCTGTGCCGGTTGCGACAATAATGATCATTGTCAGCGCCTTTGTTTTTGTAAGTATCCAGGCTCTCTTGCGCAGGAGGGAAGACAATGATTAGGATTTCCGGACTATGCATAGAGCTTCGAAACTTTACACTGCAGAACATAAATTTAAATATTGAAAGCAGCGATTACTTTATCCTTGCAGGTCCTTCCGGTTCCGGCAAAACTGTTTTATTGGAATCAATCGCAGGGCTTCACAGAGTGACTTCCGGCAGAATTATGATCGATGATCAAGATGTTACATTTCTCGAATCCGAGAAACGTGCTGTTGGCATGGTATATCAAGATTGCGCTTTGTTTCCGCATCTTTCTGTCAAGGAGAATATTGTTTTCGGACTAAGGGTCAGGCGGAAGAAAACAGAACAGATAAACTTGGAACTTGGCAGGGTTGTCCAACTTCTTGATATAGAGCGGCTGCTTTTCAGAAAGCCAAATACACTAAGCGGCGGTGAAAAGCAGAAAGTTGCCCTGGCCAGGGCTTTAGTGACTGATCCGAAAGTTTTGCTCCTTGACGAACCTCTAAGTGCGCTTGATCCGCAGTCACGTGAGAACATAAGGCAGGAAATCTTTAGAATTCACAATGAGTTGGGCATTACAGTCGTGCATGTCACTCATGATTTTGGAGAAGCGATCAGCATGGGCACACAAATAGCAGTGATTGGAGAAGGATCAATAAAACAGGCTGGCACACCGGATGAAATATTCCGCCGTCCCAACTCCGGGTTTGTGGCCAGATTTACAATGGCGATGAATATATTATCCGGACTGGCCAAAAAGAAAGACGGCGGGTCAACGGTTTTTATTGTTGAAGGTACAAAGTTTGCAGCCGATTCAGAGATGGAAGGTCACTGTTATGCTTCAATCAGGCCGGAGGATATTTTGATCTCGGATGTTACACTTGCCAGTGATATGCAGAACTTTTTTCCTGCGGTAATCAACCGGATTGTCAATAACGGCCCGGTTGTTTATATCACGGTCAACTTGCCGCCGGCGCTGGTATGCATGCTTACCCGCCATTCCTTCGAAGCGATGGATTTAAAAGTTGGCAAAAAAGTATTTCTTTCATTTAAACCGTCTGCTGTAAACTTATTTCATTGTTAAAACGTCTAACGTTAGATCAAAGATCATCAAAAATTATGAAACACATCAGTTACGGCTAATTAATGCAAAAGAAAGAAGTTGTGAAACAAGATTGGCTGTATTACGGAAAAGAGGCGCAAGTATTAATAAGCGCAAAATAAATCATATTCTGCTTTGGTCCTTGTCAATAATCACTTTGATATTAACGGCTGTAATAATGGTATCAGAACCAGTTATAGCCTCCGGCACGACTAACCTTAGTATTAAAAAGCTTGCTTTTGACGGTACAACCATTATTTCTGAGAAAACACTCAATTACCGGTGGCTGACGGACCCCAACAACATACCCGTGATGGGCGACGGAACAACACATTATTACCACCAGGGTCCGGTATTTATTGACGATGCCGATGAAAAAACGGAGCAGGCGCTTCGCTGGAACCAGGAGGAAGATACAAACGTCCAGGAAAAGGATATGGGCGCCCTTATGGGTACCAACTTAAAAGACTTGTGTGATCTTGCCGGGGGCATGGCGCCTGGTGATACTATAAAAATAAAGGCAACCGATGGTTTTACCAAAACATTTGCCTATAAAAACGTATACGAATACTCAAACCGTGAAGGACCCATGGTTGTTTCCTGGTACAAGGACGGCTTATATCCTGACACCGGGTACACGGAAGGTATGCGCCTGGTTTGGTTTGCCGATAATTCAACCAACCCATGGGGCATTAATGCTTTTGGCAACTGGGACTGGCATAAAGCAGCCGATCCAGAATACTGGTATTATTTCATGAGCGGCGATGAGAGTTATCCTACAACTACTGGGCTCTCCATACAAAATGTTTGCGAGTTGACAATATACAGCGTTAAAGAAGCAAATATATCTGCCGCTATAGCGCCGATATGTATGTTTTCTACTGATAGAACTTCGGGTAATGCCCCGCTTACAATAAAGTTTACCGACCGGTCTGCTAACTATCCTAAATCATGGGCATGGGACTTTGATAACGACGGTAAAATAGACAGTATCGCTAAAAATCCATCCCATACCTATAATACTCCCGGTATATATAGTGTTAAACTCACTGTCAGCAATGCCGCCGGTTCTGATAACGGGATTAAGGTTGATTACATAATAGTTAACACAGAAACTTCAAATGTACAGCACATGCCAAAAAACATGCCAAAAACACCAGGCAAGATTGATAAACATTCAAGTTGGCCAATTATTATTCCAGCGTTAATATCGGCTGTTGCGATTATTAGTATGGGAGTTATCTTTTATAGAAGGCGGCGACGTTAGCAATTTCCAATAGCATACTCTTTTATAATTCAAATTGCTGCCAAATACAATGCAGCATACACCTTCGTATGTAAAAAAATATTTTCAATTCTTTGCAGGGTTATTGTTTTAATTTGTCGAATGCTTAATAATTTGTAAAATCTCCGAGTCTGGCAGGCCTTGATAATAACTTGTGCGGCCAGACCGGCAGGGTACAGGGGGAAATCCCTGCGCCTCCCATTGTGGAAAGGAGAAGATAGCTTATTCGATTAAGAAGCATGTCATTTTTTGCATTGGGGACAATGCTTTTTTATTTTTAAAACAAATTTTTGACATATAAATTCAACTCCGAGCCAAACAGCCTAATGCTTATAGCGATGGTTAATTGGCCGTTAGGGTATGTTGGGAAACTGACCTGCCTTCCATTGTGAAAAGGAGATTGGATCTTGTTTTTTTATGACGGGGCCAGCTTCTTTTATTGGCGCCGGCTTTTTTTTGAAAGGGGGTAATTTATAGCTGGAAAATTGCTGTTTTAATAATAAATACATGCGATTAGATTTTTGTAAACTAACGGAGGATCGAGATGTTTAAGAAAAGAAAAACCGCATTCTGTCTTATATTAGTGTTATTGTTCATTCTATCGTTGGCGGGAGTGTCGTTTGCCCAGCAGCCGTCAGATATCCAAAACCACTGGGCAGGAAAACAGATCAGTGACTGGATAGGCAAAGGTTTAGCACAAGGATACCCGGACGGCACGTTTAAACCGGATAATTGCATTACCAGGGCTGAGTTTGTGAGTTTGATCAACAAGTCCTTCGGGTTAACCTCCACTGTAAAAACGGACTTTTCCGATGTTGCGCCAACCAACTGGTTCGCCGGTGATATTGCCAGTGCGAGGGCAGCCGGTTATATAAACGGTTTTGAGGACGGAACTTTCAGACCGGACAAACAAATCAGCAGGCAGGAAGCGGCTACTATGCTGGCCAGGCTGCTCAAACTTGAGACGGCTGCTGATAATTCGGCATATTTAAATAAGTTTACGGACTCGAAAGAAATCTCCGCATGGAGCAAGGGTTCTGTGGGCGCTGCAGTCGCCGGGGGATTAATGAACGGATATCCTGACCAGACTATCAGGCCAGCGGCTAACATTTCGAGGGCGGAAGCAATTGTTATACTTGACCGCTCTATTACCGCACAGGTAAAAGTCTTTAAGTATGATCAACCGGGAACATACGGCCCTGCATCAGGCACGGAAACAATCGAAGGTAACGTACTAATCAGCGCTGCGAAAGTAAATCTTCAAAATGCAATAATTACAGGCGGTCTTTCTCTGGCTGAGGGCATCGGCGACGGCGACGTTACGCTTAAAAATGTCACCGTGCAGGGTGAAACGACTGTTAAAGGCGGCGGAGCAAATAGCGTTGTCTTTGATAACTGTACAATGCCGGCCGTTATAGTTGGCAAGGAAGGCGTCAGGATTGTTGCCACGGGTAATACATCAGTTAATGTAGTACGTTTGGAATCGGGGGCTGCACTGGCCGAGCTCAAAATTACCGGCCCCGGTTTTGAAACGGTAATTCTTACACAGGTAATTTCTGAAAATGCAAAAGTTATTTTAGACGGTAATTTCGATGATGTAAAACTTGAGGCGGACAAAATAAATCTATCGGTTGCCGGCGGTACCATAGAAAAGCTTGAAGTTGCCGGAACTGCGGCCGGGGACAAGATTGATCTCGGAAGCAGCTCAAAAATAACCGCTTTAATCCTGGATGCGGCGGTAAACGTTACAGGGAAAGGCGCTATTCAGACGGCCAAGGTAAACGTATCAGGGTCGACCATTGAACCGGTCCCTGGAGTCTTGGATAAAGCGGCCGGTGTTACGGTTACTGTTGGTGCCGCAGCTTCAACAGGCGGCGGCGGAGGCGGCGGGCAGGGGCCAGGGGGCGGTGATGGTGTTGCTCCGCTTAATTTTCTGGGCGCTTACCTAACATCAACAGGGGAATCCATTGAAGGCAGCGTAACTGTTCCGAAAGATCCCGAAATAAAACTTGTTTTTGACCGGGGCGTTGTAAGAGACCACTGGGATACAAACCAGCAATGTATCACCATGCGTGTTCAATCCGGACCAGGTGTTTCGATAAACGTTACCCGGGCGGCAAATTATTTGGACGACACCGAGAAACGCAACATTTACTTATCTCCCGTGAATAGCCTGACTTCCGGGACAACGTATGTTATTACTATAAGCGCTGATCTTGCTGCAAACAATGACAATACCCTCGGAACACAAAAAGAAATTACCTTTACTGTAGCAAGCGGCGGGGGCGGAGGCGGCGGCGGCGGAGATAATACGCCTCCGGTAATCAGCCCGGCAAACTCCACCGTAGAAATTGCGCCGGAACTTGCCAAAGGCGTAACCAGCACCGTTACCATAACCTTAAAAGACGCCTACAACAACCCGATTACCGACACAGCCAAAAACATAAAGATCGTTGTCACCGTAACCAACGCGGACCCGGCGACAGCGGAAACCTACACAGTCGACGGCAGCGCGGTAACAGCGACAACCACACTTTCCAAATCCATCACAACCGATGCGGCCGGCCAGAGCACCTTTACAGTTATCATGCCCGGCGCGATCGACTTGTCTGACGGAGTATCCGTCCAGGTAACCCAGAACAACGGCACGGCGCTCGGCGGCGCTTTTACTTACACAGAGGCGGCAGACCTCAGCAACGCCGGCGCAACTTTAGCGATACCCGGCAGCAAAACAGCCGGCGCAGCCTTCGACATCAGCATCACCGGAGCGAAAGACGCCGCCGGAGCGGTCTTGGAAGGCACGGTTGCAGTAACCATCACCAGCGACAAAGACGGAGAAGTATACAACAGCGACACAGCATTCACCGACGGAGCGGCGACAGCGTCAATATTAGCGGACAAAGTCAAGACAGCCGGTACAAACACCCTGACAGTAGTCATAACCGGCGTAACCCCGCATCCAACGGTAGAAGTAACCGTAACGGCGGCGACACAGATCAGCCCGGCAAACTCCACCGTAGAAATTGCGCCGGAACTTGCCAAAGGCGTAACCAGCACCATAACCATAACCTTAAAGGACGCCTACAACAACCCGATGGCCGACACAGTTAAAAACATAAAGATCGTTGTCACCGTAACTAATGTGAACCTAACGACAGCGGAAACCTACACAGTCGACGGCAGCGCGGTAACAGCGACAACCACACTTTCCAGATCTATCACAACCGATGCGGCCGGCAAAAGCACCTTTACAGTTATCATGCCCGGCGCGATCGACTTGTCTGACGGAGTATCCATCCAGGTAACCCAGAACAACGGCACGGCGCTCGGCGGCGCTTTTACTTACACAGAGCCTTAAAAAGCAGTGCAATTTGTATAATTAATTGACATACTTATTTAACAGGAGGCAGGAGCGGAACATGGCAAATAAAACAAGAAGAAAATTTATAAGTATCCTTTTAGCAGCTGTTTTCTGCTTGGCGATAATGGCTGCGCCTGCCTTATCCGGTCAGGAAGACGGTTCAGGAGGGGGTCAGGGTAACCCCCTTATCCTTGTTTCTTCTAATCCTGCCGACGGGCAGAAGGATGTCGAATTGCCTGTGTTGATAAATCTATCCTTTAGTAAAAATGTAATTAATATGACCGTGAGCGATAACAACCGCAAATGCTTCTCGCTGTATTCCGCTGATGGCCTCCTGGTTCCCGTGGAGGTCATCATGGCCGACGACCAGATTGAACCCGAAAAGAAAAGGGATATAGCCGTAAAACCGCTGCATGACCTAAAATCCGGAACTTCCTATACTCTGAAAATTTCTCAGGAACTGCGCTCGAAAAGCGGCGTCTGTCTGGAAAAGCCGGAGTCAATTACTTTTGTTACTAAAGGAAGGCCATCCAGTGAAGAAAGCAGCGGGTCAGCCGGAAGCGCAACACAGTCTGGAACTGGTTCATCGACCGACGCATACAAAGCGGATGAGGTTTCAGGGAGCAATACATCAGTTCAAAACAAGACAGGCAGCGCTAACAACGCAAACACCGCGCAGGAAAAAAATAATACTGCTTCCTCCGGGCAAACTTCAACACCTGCCCCGGAGAACATTGATAAATCTTTCACAGGAAATTCAGATAACGGCAGCAGTCCTCAGGCGGCGCATGAAAACGGCAGTTCTTCCAGAGTCAATGAAAAACCGGGAGTATTTCAAACGTATATTCCTTATTTAATCTGTCTGGTTGTGATTTGCGTGATCGTATATGCATTTGCAAAAAGATTTAAAAAGTAACATGGTTCATTGTTTATTTCCGGCAGGGGTGAATGGTAATTCGAAAAAAAATAATCTATGCAATATTAATCCTCAGCCCCCTGATCTGTATCTTTTTTTCACTGTTTATCGGCAGATTTCCATTATCCGTTCCACTCGTAGCCAAGATTTTATGGTCCAAGTTGGCTATAGGGTCCATTTATTTGCCGGATAAATACGACACCGTAATTTGGGAAATACGTATGCCCAGGGCGATTTTGGGCGCTTTGGTAGGCGGTTCCCTGGCCATCAGCGGAGCAGCGTTTCAGGGACTGTTTCGCAACCCCCTGGTCAGTTCGGGTATTCTTGGCGTAAGTTCAGGCGCCGGGTTTGGCGCGGCGCTAGCCATTTTGATTTTCAATTCTACATCATACACATATATTTTTGCCTTTTGTTTCGGAGGGCTGGCGGTGCTGTTAAGCTATCTGATAGGCAGGGTATACAACACGACACCCGCCATCATGCTGGTTTTAGGCGGCGTGATCGTCTCGTCGGTTTTTTCGGCTTTGATTTCCTTTGCCAAATATGTTGCTGATCCATACAACCAGTTGCCCACAATAGTTTTCTGGCTGATGGGAAGCCTGGCCTCCGCACGCTATCATGATTTTATAATCGGCGGTATTCCCATGGCGGCAGGTATCACAGGCCTTATTGCCATCCGTTGGCGGATCAATGTTCTTTCCATGGGGGATAAGGAAGCCCGTTCACTTGGAATCGACACCGCATTAAATAAAGGCATTGTCATCATCTGCGCTACACTGGCTACAGCGGGGGCAGTTTGCGTAAGCGGAATTATCGGATGGGTGGGGCTTGTCATGCCTCACATCGGACGCATGCTGGTAGGCAATGACAACAGGCTGTTAATTCCGGCGAGCCTCTCACTGGGAGCATGCTTTCTTATTATAGTGGATAATCTGGGAAGGTTGATCACAGGTTCGGAAATACCCCTGGGTATTTTGACAGCCCTTGTTGGGGGGCCTTTCTTCGTTTATTTACTGAAGAAAACTAAAGGCGGGGGCTGGTGAGATTCCTATGATAGAAGTTATTAACGGAAGCTTCAGCTACGAGAAGTCCGGAGTTTTTAAAAACCTGAGCTTTCAGGTTAACAAGGGAGAGATCTTTTGTATCGTCGGCCCCAACGGGTGCGGCAAAACAACGCTTTTAGACTGCATTCTTGGCATTTTAAAACTTGATGAAGGCGAAATACTGATTAATAAGAAGCAGATTAAAGAAATTCCTCCGCGGGAAATTGCCAAAGAGGTAGCCTATGTCCCGCAGATACATACAAAAACTTTCCCTTACACTGTGCTGGATATTGTGCTTATGGGCCGTGCCTCTCATATGGGAATTTTCTCCTCTCCCTCGGCGCAGGACAGGGATATTGCCGGCCAGGCGCTTGAACTGGTGGGCCTGGCGGATTTTATGAACAGGCCATATACCCAGCTAAGCGGCGGGGAAGGTCAGCTGGTCATGATAGCAAGGGCGCTGGCCCAAAAAACGCCGGTAATTATTATGGATGAACCGACAGCCCACCTTGATTTCAAGCATGAACTAACTGTATTGGAGACCGTTATCCAGTTAGTCCGGCAAACAGGCCTTTCCATTATCATGGCTACTCATTTTCCCAATCACGCCTTTTATTTTGAAAATAACGGCATTAACACTTCAGTTGCGTTGATGGATCAGATGACATTTTCGGCGGTGGGCCGTCCAACGGAGATCCTGTCCGAAGATAACCTGATGTCCTTATACCAGATCAACGCTAAAGTTGTTTCATGCCTGCTGGACAACAACACCGAACTCAGGCAGATCGTGCCTTTAAACACGGTCAACAGCCGGGTCACATTTGAGGAAGGGTGTAAGATATAATGGCTGTTAAGAAGACTTTTTTCAAATTATTTTTGCCCCTTGCAGTTTTTATACTGGCAGGGCTTTTGTTTGCCGGCTGCTCCGGCCAAAAAGAGGCGGTAACCGGAATATCCGAAAAGAACAATAATAATTCAGATACAATTACTGTCAGGGATTACTTCGGCCGTGAGGTTGAAGTCCCTGCCCGGGCAAAAAGAATAGCTTGTCTTTACGCGTTTGCCGGTCATGTTGTAGCCATGCTCGGTAAGGGCGGAAATATTGTAGCCGTTGTTGAGGGATTGAAAAGAGATGTCTTAATGACCGTGATGCTGCCGAATATAAAAGACGCCTCTGTGCCTGCCCTGGGAGGCGGCGCGATCAATTTAGAAGAACTAATCAGAGTCAGTCCTGATGTTATTTTTATAAAGGGAGACACCGGGAAGAATGAGGGAGAGATAGAAAAGCTTGAGAAAAGCAAAATTCCCTACCTGGTTGTTGATTGTAAAAACATCAAAGAGCAGCAGTACATTATTGAAATGATCGGACAGATTGTAGGCTGCCGGGACAAGGCAGAAAGGTATAATCAGTTTTACCGGCAGTGCGTCGACCGCGTGCAGAAAAAAGTGGCCGGGATCCCGTTAAAGGACAAAGTCCGGGTTTATCATTCCGTCAACGAAGCCACCAGGACGGATCCCAAGGACTCGCTGCCTGCGGATTGGCTACAGGTTGCCGGGGCGGTTGATGTTTCTGCAGATAAGGATCTCAGGCTGATTGAGGACAAGTATTTCGCCAGCATGGAACAGATCCTGGTTTGGGACCCGGATGTGATCATAGTCAATGAAAGCGGCGTTGCGGATTATATTATGAAAAATAAACAGTGGTCTTCTTTATGCGCTGTAAAGAACCACAAAGTATATCAAATGCCGAACGGCATGTCACGCTGGGGCCATCCCGGTTCACTTGAAACGCCGATGGCGATCTTGTGGACTGCAAAGACCCTGTACCCCGAACTTTTTTCTGATCTGGACATGGTCAGAGAAACCAAAAATTTTTATAAAGAATTTTACAACTTTGATCTGTCGGACGGGACCGCTATAAAGATTTTAAGCGGGAAAGGCATGAGGCTGTCCAAAGGAGAGGAAAATAAAAAATAGGCTCATCCAAATTGGAGGTGTGAAAAATAAAAGCTCTTGTATGTATTGACGACACTGATAATCTTTTCAGCAGGGGGACAGGAAAACTGGCAGCGGCCATTATGGAAACGGTGGAAGAAAGAAACTGGGGCAGATGTTTCGGTATCACACGGCACCAGCTCTTTGTCCACCCTGATGTCCCGTATACATCGCATAACAGTTCCATGTGCTTTGAGGCGGACATAAATAAAGCGTTCCTGAGTGATTTGACTGCTTATATTGTTGACTACCTTACCGCTGAAAGCGCAGAAGGATCGGACCCGGGGCTTTGCATCGTTCTTCCCGATCAACTTGGCGATCCGGATCTGTTAATTAATTTCGGGCTTGAAGCTAAGAAAAAAGTATTGAAAAAAGAGGACGCATACCGGCTTGCGGATCAGATGGGAATATACCTTAGTGAACATGGCGGCGCCGGCCAGGGAGTAATTGGGGCTCTGGCCGGGACTGGTTTGCGCCTTAGCGGCAATGACGGCCGTTTCAGAGGAAAATTAATAATTGAGTCGCAAACAAATATAGTCAGTGTTGGAGAGATTATATCTTTAACCGGCGTAAACCTTGTCAGGAGCCTTGAGGGGTATGAACTTGCGCCGGACGAATTGGTCAGGCTTGGAGAAAAGGTTAAAGCAGTCCTTCTAAAAGGGAAAAAAGTGCTTCTTGTAAATCCGGTCTCTGACGCCGGACCGGACGGGGCGCTCTGGGAAACCTGTACCAAGAAACAGCTAAGAGCTTTTTGAATAAACTTTATTTCATCGCCATCACTGAGGTTGCCTTGACGAGGGCGCTGACATCGTCGCCCTCGTTTAGTCCCTGTTGTTTTACCGAACCTGTTGTGATCACCGAACGCATCTCCTGTCCGCTCCTTCATAACTAACCATTAACAAACAAAAGACCACTCTTCCCGCTGCTGCGCCGCCTCCGGATTTCCATTGCCTGCAAATGCAGCGCCAGCGGCATGGATGTCTAAGGTCATAAAACTGGAGTCTTAACGTCAAAAATCTCGCAGGGAAATTTCAGCGGATGAAATGCCCCTTCAACTTACGTTGTTCAATGGTGAGGAATTTAAAAACCTTGAAATTGAGTTCGTTTGGAATGATGGGATACATAAGACGGCTTTTTGTAAAGTTTAAAGTCCCTGGAATAAGTGAAATATAAGATTATTTTCAAGACTTATTTTAAGGATAGAGAAAATTGTTATATTTTCTGGTAAAATAATGTCGGGATGCTTTTTTGTTAAAAGGAGCAGCCATGCAAAACTTATTTGACTATCTGGAATGGCGCGGAGACTTAAGTTTCACACGGGACAGTTTTAATGAAATTGATAACCTGATTTTCTCCGTACTTGCCTATTTGAAGTTTGACGGGATTGTTCCGGAAGAAACCGGTGTCAACCCGGTTCCATTGTTCAAAGCTGCCCGGCAGTTCAATGAAAAGAAATATAGACCCTACAAGGACCCTTTTTTTAAACTGACCCCCGCTTTATTATCTAAAGCCGCACAGTCGGAGCGTTATCGCAATATTAAGTTATCAGGCTACGTAAATCAGTACGATTATGAAAACTCGAAGCAATTTTCGGCTGTTGTCTTTTCAATAAGTAATGACCTGCATTTTATTGCTTTTCGCGGCACTGATTATTCAATAATCGGCTGGAAAGAAGATTTTTTAATGAGTTTTATGGATCAGTCGCCGTCGCAGAATCAGGCTGTAGTTTATACGAAAGGCATTATTGACAACCTCTCAGGAAACTTCTATCTGGGCGGACATTCAAAGGGCGGGAACCTGGCTGTTTACGCGGCGACACAGGCGGATGAAAAGACTAAGGAGCGAGTAACCAGGGTTTATAACAACGACGGGCCCGGTCTGCACGCCAGGATCACCCAAAGTGAAGGCTATCGGAAAGCGCTTCATAAAATCATTACTTTTGTGCCAAAATCCTCAATCATCGGTATGCTGCCGGAGCACGGCGAAGAATACAAAATTGTAGGCAGCCGCGCAGCCAGCATAATGCAGCATAACGCCTTTACCTGGGAAGTAAAAGGAACAAATTTCGTTTACGAAAAAGGGCTGACCAAATACAGCCTGAACATAAATGCGGCGGTAAAGGCATGGCTTAACCAGATTTCAATCGAAGAAAAGGCGCAGTTTGTAGACGCGCTGTTTAATATCATCCAGGCAACCGGGGCCAGGACGATAGACGATTTATCGAAAGAAAAGCTTGCTATGGCGGCCTCGATGATTAAAACATATAAAAATATGGATGACCTGGCCAAATCCAATTTGAAAAAAACTATTGAAATATTCTTTAAGGAAAGCCGCACAGCAATTAAGGATTCAATCAGCGCCGATTTGAACAGCCTGTTTTCGAAAAAGAAACCTGGAAGAAAGCTGCGTTAAACAGCCTTAAAAGGAAGGGCATTTCAGCCGTGAGGAGGATACTTGTGTTTGCAGGGCAGCCAGGGTAAAAATTGCGGAACAAGCGGCGGCGGCAGCCAGCAGCAGAATTATCTTTATAAAAGAGATGAAAAAAACAAGTACAATTTTATGCCCGCAGTTTTCACCGATTCATTTTAAATTTATTGAAGGAGCGTTCAGGTCGGAAGGGTATAACCTGGTCCTGCTGCAGGAAGCAGATCAGGACGCTGTCAATGAAGGTGTCAAATATGTCAACAACGACGCCTGTTACCCGGGCATTATGGTTGTGGGACAGCTCATCCAGGCTCTGAAATCCGGAAAATACGATTTAAACAACACTTCCGTGGTCATAACCCAGACGGGCGGGGGATGCAGGGCTACAAACTATATCAGCTTATTAAGAAAAGCCCTGCAGGATTCCGGTTTTAGCAAGATTCCCGTTATATCCGTCAATATTGCGGGGCTGGAGAAGAATCCGGGCTTTAGAATAAGCCCCCGGCTGTGGAAAAAAGCTCTCATGGGACTGACTTACGGTGATCTGCTGATGCGGGTCCTGCACAGGGTCAGGCCTTACGAATCAATCCGCGGCTCGGCGAACGCGCTGTTTGAAAAATGGGTCGAGATCTGCAACGAACATCTCATTCACGCCGACTCGGGCAGCTTTAAGAAGTATATCCACCAAATCGTCAGGGATTTTGACCAGCTGAAAATCAGTAATGCGAAAAAGTGCCGCGAGTGGGTGTAGTTGGAGAAATTCTAGTCAAATACAGCCCGCAGGCCAATAATTCCGTCGTGCAGGTACTGGAAGACGAGGGGGCGGAGGCTATTGTGCCGGACATGATGGACTTTTTCATCTACTGCGCCTACGACCTGATTTACAAGCGCCATACCCTGGACGGCAGCAAAAGGCAGTATTTCAGCGGCAGGGTTTTAATCAGCCTGCTGGAATTCTTCAGAAAGGAAATGAAAGCTGCCCTGGAAAAAAGCGAACTTTTTGATCCCCCGCCTTCAATCTACACGCAGGCGGAAAGGGCCAGCAAAATACTTTCCCTCGGGCGCCACACCGGCGAAGGGTGGCTTCTGACAGCGGAAATGATCGAGCTGATTGAGCACGGAGCGCCCAATATTGTCTGTGTCCAGCCCTTTGCCTGCCTTCCCAACCACGTTACCGGAAAAGGAATGATCAGGGATTTAAGAAGGCATTACCCGCAGGCGAATATTGCGGCGATTGACTACGATCCCGGCGCCAGTGAGGTCAACCAGCTCAACCGGATTAAATTGATGCTCTCCATCGCCTTTAAAAACGCCAACCACTTATCAAAAAAATTCCTGCTCAACCCCGGCTAGCCAATCCAGCCAAACATTCACCGGCAGCCCTGTTTAGCTAACTGGAGTACACCGTTGCCTATTTTCCAAACATCTGCAGCAGCCTGTCCAAAACCGCCGCCACTTCCGCCCGTGTAATCGGTTTTTCCGGATTGAAATTACCTTGATTATCGCCTGCCAGCAGGCCCATTTTCGCCAGCCTTTCAATGCTGCCTTTTGCCCAATACCCGTCAGCTACATCTTTAAACATACCAAGCACCTCCTCGATAATCTCTTTAGGCCCAATGCCGGCCTTGAGTTGTTCCAGCGGATAATTCCTGCCGGGGCAGGCCGTGGCATATAATTCCTTGTGCCCTACCACCTTCGCACCAGGGTAAACTGCCTTTAATTCGTTTACCAGGTCCAGGATGGCTTTCCACTGTATAGGCGGCATCTGCTCTGTCTCGTAATTTCCAACAGCGCTGATCCCTACGGATTCACTGTTGTGGCCTTCACAATGTGCGCCTATGACGTCCCGCGGCCGGCCGTGGTAAATAGTACCGTTCTTGCTTATAAGGTAGTGGTAGCCGATACCTGCCCATCCCCTGGCAAGGTGCTCCTGATGAATTTCCTGGGGAGTACGGTCTGAGGCAGCGACATGATGCAAAATGATGTATTGTGTTTTTGTGCGCCGTGATAATGTTCCATGCCAGTTATAACTTACTTCCTGAATTGGTATTCCCAATATTCTCACCTCCTGCTTTTTTAATTTTTATAATAAGCATCCAAACATGGACGTCTATAATCGAAAAGCCCGTTAGAAGACATCTGCTGGTTATGTCCCGTATTATATTCCATGCTGACAAAGTGTAACTTTTATGCTGCCATTGTATGTCATTTAAGGTATATATTGCATAAGATATATAAACTGCGCAAGGAGGTTTGACAATGAACTATTATCCCTACCCAAATATACCTGTAATGCCCGGCGCACCACCGAAGCCGGGCGTCTCGACGCAGGACTTTGAGTTTCAGCTGGCTCATGCTTATGTACCCTGGCAGAACATGGGCCAGGTTTTCAGTCCAGCCGAAGCTCTAGCCTACGGCACACTTTTCCCTGAACTTGTAATGCCTTACACAGGCTAAAAAAGAGGTGAATCAGATGGATAACAGCCAGGAAAACCCCCAGGCCCAAAAAGTTATTATAACGGCATGTGATCACAATAACCAACTAGCTATGCTTTTAGAAATTCAGCAGCTGCAGTTCATTGCCATTGAATTGAACCTCTACCTGGATACGCACCCAGATGACCAGCAGGCTCTAATGTCATATAACTCAATTGTGCCCCAGCTGAAGCAGAGTATTGCGTCTTATGAACAACTTTATGGCCCGCTGTTTCACTTTGGCTTATCTACCAGCCAGCTAACCTGGCAGTGGATTAACTCCCCCTGGCCTTGGGACATGTAAACTAAACTAAGGAGAGATCAACAAATGTGGATATATCAAAAAAATTTGGAGTATCCGGTCAAGGTATGCGGTCCCAATCCCAAACTTGCAAAAGTGATCATCACCCAGTATGGCGGCCCGGATGGGGAGCTGTCGGCATCTTTAAGGTATCTTAACCAGAGGTACTCAATGCCTACCGATAAAGCCAGGGGACTGCTGACCGATATAGGGACAGAAGAAATGGGCCACATGGAAATTGTGGCGACCATCTTTTACAAATTGACCAGGGGAGTCAGCCCGCAGCAAATGGAGGCCGCCGGACTGGGCGGGCACTACGCCCAGCATAACCACGCCCTGTTCTGGAACGACGCCAACGGCGTGCCCTGGATTGCCTCATACGTTCAGGCCACCGGAGATCCGATTACCGATCTGACCGAGGACATGGACGCAGAACAAAAAGCCCGTTCCGCTTATGAGCATTTAATCCAGTTAAGCGACGATCCCCTGGTCACAGACGTGCTCAGATTCCTCCGGGAGCGAGAAATAGTCCACTTCCAGCGCTTCGGTGAAACATTAAACGATGTCCAGGGCTTTATGAACAGCAAAAAGTTTTTCTAAGATTTCAAGAACACCCAGCACACTCGATTAACTCAAAGAGCGCCTATTGAAAAAGGGCCGGGAGTAAAGAACTCCGGTCCTTTTTCATTTGGACTTTTAAGAAGATTTATTTCTTATATAAACAGAAAATTCATTAACAATCCGCTGATAAATATATTTTCCTTTTTCCTTTGCTGCCTTAGTAGGTAAACCCCAAACACCACTTTTTGTTTTACTTAAGCCGTTGATCGCATATTGATCTACTATTATCTCCTCGTCAACAGCTTTTTTCAGATCAACCTTATCTGGGTAAAGATACAGCATTAACGAAGTTTCCAGCTCGCATGCATGGTATCTTTCAGATTCCATAATGTCGTCAAAGGAAAGGAGGGAATAATCCAGCATATATATCTCCAGATCCGTGCATCTTCTGCCGGCTTCTTTTAAAGCGGAAATTTCCGATCCGCTTAAATGTCCTAATATAAGATATATTTTTTCAAAACCGTTATTCTTAATACTGTTAAATAGGGAAGAGGCAAAATTCAGAAGAGAAGAAAAATCAACCATAATTGTTCCGGTATATGATAATGTACTATTACTTACACCGTACCAAACTAAAGGGGCATAAATTATGTCAGTAAGATCTGAAATTCCTTCTGATACTTTGGTTGCAATATCCCCATCAGTTGATAAGGGAAGATGATAACCATGCTCTTCAACAGAACCAAACGGCAGAATTATGTCTTTCCTTTTAACCAAATAATCACCAATCTCAGGCCAGGTGAGATCGCCTAAGTATTTTGACATTTTTCAGCCACCTTATTAAAAAACAATCTATTTTTGTGTCCTTTTCTTTTCTCTTTCAAGAGAACGGACAACCCCAGGAGTGCAGGTTACTGATAGAATTCTATAAAGCTAAAAACCGGCATTCAAACATCAAATTAAAGAACAGATACACGGTTGCCGTGTCACTTTATCCTTAATTGATCTCTTTGATCTTTATATTTCCATTATATTAGCTTTTATACCTTCAACTGAATTCAACTCATTGTTGAAACTTTTAATTTCATCCATGCTACCGATCAATTGCAGAATAATTAGTCCATCATCAGAACACACATCTCCTGCTTCATGCAATCCTATTCTAACTTTTATTGAACAACCATACTTTGTAAATATATTCTGGATATCTACCGCTTTTTCCGTGCGATGATTCACTCTAACAACCATTATAGTGTTTAATGACATTTCTATCCCTCTATAATAAATAATATCATGTTCAATATACCCCCGCACCTTGGACACGTGTCAGGCGCTTCTTCTCCTTCATACACGAAACCACACACAGCTTGGGTAAAAAACCCCCAGCGCTTCGCCAATAGAGTTTTACTTAGTAAATCTTTTTTATTGCGCTTTTTCCCCTTCTTAATAGCTGCTTAGTTATTGAAATCTGCTGCCGGATTAGGCCTCCAGCTGGCTTTTGAATTCCTCCAAACCTATACGCTCGATATACTTGCCGAGCCGTTCGTGCTTTTTGGCGCCCTGGGCATAGACTTTGATGATCCTGTCCACTTTCTCCAAAACCTGTTCTTCACTTAAGCCTTCGAAAATAGCCTGTCCAATCCGGGGGGTAACCCCTCCGTTTCCGCCCACCATCAGTTTGAATCCCTTGGGCATACCCATTGCGCCCACATCCCGGAAATGGTTTTCACCGCAGGAATTTACACAGCCGCTGACACCCATTTTAAATTTGCCGGGCAGTTCAAGGCCGTGATAGCGCTCGTCCAGTTTTAATCCCAAACTCACGGAATCCTGCTGCCCTCGCTTGCAAAAAGCAGTTCCCGGGCAAAACTTGATGCTGCGCACACACAAGCCGATGGCGTGGCTTGGCTTCATATCCAGATCGCGCCAGACATTGTCCAGGTCTTCTTCCTTTAAACCCACAATTGCAAGACGTTGAGCGGAGGTCATTTTCAGAGCCTTGGCGTTATATTTTTCCGCAACATCGGCAATTCTTCTTAAAGCATCAGGAGTAACCAGTCCGCCGGGCAGATGGGGAACCACCGCAAAAGTTTCTTTATCGCGCTGAAGCACCGCGCCCTTTTCCAACAAATCCGTTGCAGTCATTTCTGCTCACCTCTCTCGAAAATAGAAAATATTTGTTACTATAGATATTATCATTTTACCGGCTCAAATCAAGGCTATTTAAGCTTTATTTTTCATATTGGCGCCGGAAGTTATATCGCTATCCGGTCGCAATCAATTAATTTTAATTCCTGCACCTTAATGATTGAAAATGGTTATGCTCAAATCTTCCAGTATATGAAGGCAAATTTAGCCCGTACCTTCTCCAGAATTATCCCATTGGCAGAACATTGTTGAAGATATTTTTTCATTAATTCGCTTTGTTCCCGAGATGGTCCCCCGGGTATGGGTAAGGCCGCGCCATAATATTCAAGGGCTTCCGTGTAAGAAAATTTACGTTCCCACTGGGAATCCATATAGGTCACTTCAGGATAATAGCCGGAAAGCCACAGTATATTGAAACAGCAGTAAACCGCATTTCCCTGTTGTTTAAGAGATCGGGCCGGCGCCAATTGAGCCGCCAAGGTATCGAAAATACTTTCCTGCCTAAACGCAAAATTACTCATGTAACAGCAACTTCTACTGGCAGAGATCATCTTCTCCAGGGCTTTCTGACTGTTGATAGCCGGGCACATGGAAGCAAACACAAGATCGAAGCGCTTCTCCCAGTTTAGCTCTGCAAGAGATACTTGCCCCCAGTCCAGTTTCATGAACTGCAGGTTTTCCAGCCCCTCCTCCAGCCTTTTGTTCTCAGCATAGGCCAGCATCTTAGAGGATACATCGATACCTATAACTTCCTTACCAATCTTAGCCATTTCCACCGCAAATTTACCCGGCCCACAGCCTATGTCCAGAATAGAACTATTTTCGTGAAGCATCCCCTTTTGGCTGAGCAAATCAAGGACACGGTTTAAGCGTTTTGCCCTGTGATCCTGGTCTGCTGAAGCGCTGAAACGCTCAGCCCTGCCATCCCAGAAGGCTTCATTATCGACTCCGCTGGATCGACTCCGTAACTCATCCATCCATAGCCGGTCATAGTAAGCAGTTTCCATCTCACCAACCACGACCGTAATCCTGGAAACAATCCAGGCACACTTTTTTTCCGTCCTGAATCCTCACTTTGTGTTCGGGGCATGCTTCCTGACAAATTTCACAAATATGACTGGTAAAGACGCGGGCCATCTGGGGCTGAGGATAACGGGGTTGTTTGAACTCGAAAATATCTTCCAGGTCGGCTCGCAGCAGGTATTCAATGCGTGATTCTTTATCCACCTCTCCTTTGAAAGGTTTTAAGACGATACGCAGCGCTTCTCCACTCTTGCGGCTGAAAAATGTAAAGGCTTGTTTACCTGTGCCCCTGTAGATCAGGTTGCCCTTGCCCAGGCTGCATCCGGTTAAAACCTGGATGGCGTCTACTCCGCAGGCGTCATTTTCGGTAACACAGACCACTTCCTCATCTTTAGAAAAAGAGATGCCCATTTTAGCACGGGCCGCTTCCACTGTCCTGACACCAATTGCCAATCCCGGGCATTCATGACCATGAAATTGTACGGCTTTTTCCCAGGCAGTCAACTCTCGACACATTATTCCCTTCCTCCTCCTCCTCTCCTAAAACCGCTCGACAACATTATAACATTTTTAATATCGATCATTTGGCCAAGCAGCGAGAATGGGTAAAACAGACGTAAAAAAAACCACCTGTGTCAAATCAGGTGGGTAAAGGGAGGTAACGAAATAACGAAGATATTAACAAATGTTCTACAATAAACAATTACTTCAGTCAAGTGATATTGCCCCATTGGGACATTCGTCCACACATGCCCCGCACTCAATGCATTCATCGCTTACTACCGCAATATCATCGACAAGTTGTATGGCCTCAACAGCGCATATATCTACGCATTGCCCACAGCCAGTACATTTTTCTTTATCAACCGCCGCCTTCAAGAAAAACACTCTCCTTTTTTCAAATACTTGCACACTGACCCAATTAATCATATGAACATATGCTCATTTGATTATACCTCACTATATCCCAAAGCGCAATAAGATTTTTATAAATAATTGACTCCCTCAACAGAAACAACCACTGAAAAGGTCTTTTGCGCCGAATGCGGCCAGGAATCATCCCCAGGGGCTAAATTCTGCAAGAACTGCGGCAAACCGTTACAATAATTTAAAAAGCCACGTTTAAATCTTATCCCAAAAAAAACAGGCTCTCCTGGAATGTTTTCCGGTGGATGCCTTTTTTATTGCGCAGTTCATCCCATATTGCGCAATTAATAACGATTTACAAATTCCAAAACCAGCGCCCCTTTCTAAAGTGCTTTTTCTTCAAGTTGGGGAATGCGCCTTCAGCCGGTCAACAGCCGTTTGGATGTCTGCCGACAGGGGAACTTCCAGAATTACTTCTTTTCCGCTGCGGGGATGGATGAAGCACAGCCGGCCGGCGTGCAGCGCCTGCCGATCTATTAATGGTGACGCACATCCGTACAGCAGGTCACCGCATACCAGGTGGCCGAGAAAGCTTAAGTGCACCCTTATCTGATGGGTGCGTCCGGTCTCCAGCTCCAGAGACAGCAGTGTGTGTTCAGGATATCTCTCAAGCGTCTGGTAATGGGTAACTGCAAGCTGACCGTCCGGATGGACTATTCTTTTGCGCCTTTTATCATCCAGCCGTGCGATCGGCTGGTCAATACGACCGCTGTCCTCTGCCATCGCTCCCTCTACCAAAGCAACATACTGCCGCTTAATGCTGCGGGACTTCTTTCGATTGAACATACCCTGGTGGGCAAACTGGCTGTTCCCGATCAGTACCAACCCCGAAGTGTCTCTGTCCAGGCGGTTTATCGGGCGAAAAAGGGTTTTTCTTCCCAACTCCTGCCAGTAATAAGTTACCGCGTTGACCAGGGCGCCGGCGCCTCCCTGCCGGGATGGATGAGTGGACATACCCGCTGGCTTGTTCACCACCAGGAAGTCCTCGTCTTCGTAAACGATTTCTATAAGAACCAGTTCCGGGACGATTTTGTTTTCCTCGGTAAAGTCCATGTCGATGGTTATAAAATCCCCCGCGTTGATGCGGTAGTTAGTACGGGCGGTATACCCGTTCACCTTTATTTTGCTCTGCTGCTTCAGCCGGATGACCAGTGAACGTGACAGCAGCAGTTTAGAAAACAGTATGTCACGCAGAAAAGTATCCTGATCCGGAGCGCCTGCCGTATATGTCAGCTGCGTATTGTTCATTTTCTCCTCAAAAAACACTTACCCGCCAGCTGCAAGCTTATCAAAAAAGCGGGAGCGTTTCTTTTTAATATGGATAAACATAGCCGTCCACTTTCCCGGCGGGTGTAATTTTCGTTACGGAAACCTGCGGTTCATCATATTCCGCGCCGTCATATTTAACTTTCCCCATGTGAAGCCTCTCCCGCCTACGCTTTGCTAAAAGGCGGGAGCTTCCTGGTTCATCGA
>DIEU01000073.1 GCA_002418775.1 Firmicutes bacterium UBA5766 | reverse complement strand
GAGTCCAGTATTTTCAAGGCTTTGCGGGTTCCGAAGGGCCAATTTTGGGCCTTTATAGGACTGTTTTGCCGAAAGTTGGGTTAAGCTTTTTTCAGAGTAAATTCAAAAGTCGCCCCTTCACCGGGCCGGCTTTCCACCCGGGTTAAGCCGCCGTGCAAATGAATTATTTCCCTGGCTATATAAAGGCCGAGTCCAGTTCCTCCGAGGGAAGGGGTATGCGCCTTGTCCACCTTGTAAAACCTTTCCCAGATATAAGGCAGGTCCTCCTCCGGAATCCCTTCGCCCGTATCGCTGATCCTCACCCGGGCTTCCTGGCCATCCCACCTGAGACTAACAGCAATCTTCCCGCCCCGGTTAGTATGCCGGAGCGCGTTGTCAATAAAAATAATCAACAACTGCTCCAAACGGTCCCCGTCACCTAAAACCAAGAATGGGGAAGAGTCCGGGAGCAGCGTTAGCTGAACCTGCTTTTCACCTGCTAAAGGCCTGAATTTTTCTAAAACTGAGCGGGAGATTGTATCAAGATCAACGCTTTCCATATCCAGCTCAACTTTGCCGGATTGCAGCCGGCTCAAATCAAGCAGATCGACAATCAGCCTTTCCAGCCGTAAAGTTTCCTGCCTGATAATCTGGTAGTATTTATCAGGTTCATCTTCCCTGTCAATAACTTCGTCAAGCAAGGCCTCTGTATAACCCCGGATAATGGTCAGCGGCGCGCGTAATTCATGTGAAACATTGGCGATGAAGTCCCGGCGCATTTTCTCAAGCTGCTCGGCCTGACTTATATCCTGCAAAATTCCCACCGAGCCCAGGATGGTCCCCAGAGAAACTATTGGGGATACATAGGCGCGGACAGTCAGTTTATCAACTGTAAAAATACAGGAACCGCTTGACCCTGATTTAAGTACATCCGTAAACAAACTAGAAAGCTCGTTAAAACCATCCAAAGATGAAATCGGCAGCGTAACCAGATCCTCCTCGCTGATTTTTAATAAATTTGCCGCAGCAGGATTTATCCTCAGGATTAAGCCGTCTTTATCAACAGCAATGATACCCTCGGAAAGGCTCCTTAACATCAACTCCACTTTACCTTTTTCCTCTTTAAGGGCCTCCACAGTCAGGTTAAGCTCTCCCGCCAGGTAATTGAATGAAGAGGCAAGTTCTCCAATCTCATCGTCGTCTTCCGCTTCAACTCTCCTCTTATAATCCCCCTGCGCCATAGCCAGGGCGGCCTTGTTCATTTCCCGGAGCGGATGGGAAATTTTTCTAGAAAGATATAAGCCCAAACCGGAGGCAATGGCCAGCGCAGCCAGAAAAGAAGCCAGCAGCAGAGTATAAGTATCTTTCACCGCTTCGGTTACGCCGGGAACCGGAGAATTTAAAAAAACTGCGCCGATAACCTGGTTGTTTCCATTGTCCTGACCACTCACAACAGGTATGGCTACAGTCAGCATCGGTTCACCATAGTAGGGTGAAACACCCTTATAAGAAACCGTCGACCCTTTTAAAACAAGTTCGGTATCCTTGGGCAGGAGCTGCATTCCCCTGATAATTTTCCTTACTGCCTTCCCCTGCCTGAATTGCGGGATTGGCCCGCCGGACAGGGCTACAATATAGCCTCCCCTGTCAATAACCAGAACCCTGGCATCTAAAAAGATCTCTGTTGAAGTCAGCACATAATTAAGCGTCTGGTCTGAGAGCAAACCCTGCAGGTAAAAATTTGCAACCGAACTGATCTGCTTACCCTTGACAAAAAGATCCTGCTCCTTGGTTTTAATGAGGTGGTTTCTTAACAGGATTGAAAAGAAAACGCCAAAGATTATCGTACTGGTTATAATAACCACCAGGTAGGTGACCATCAGCCTTCCAAAGATGCTTTTTCTCAAACAAGCTTCACCTCAAATTTATATCCGACACCCCAAATAGTTTTAATGTCCCAGCCAAGATCTTCCCGTACTTTCAGCTTTCTGCGCAGGCGTTTGATATGTGTATCAACAGTCCGCGTATCTCCAAAAAAATCATAACCCCAAATCCTGGCCAGAATCTGTTCCCTGGTAAAAACACGCCCGGGGGAACTCGCCAGCAGCCATAGAATTTCTATTTCCTTTGATGTCAGGGGCACTTCCTGGCTGTCGGCTATAATCCGGTACTCATCAAGGTTTATTTCCAAACCGGTGAATTTCAGGACTTTCGGTTCAGAACCTGTATCTTCTATCCTTCTTAAAACAGCCCTGATTCTGGCTACAACTTCCCTCGGATTGAAAGGCTTGGTGATATAATCATCCGCTCCCAGGCCAAGACCAAGCAGTTTATCTAGGTCCTCGTCCTTGGCCGTCAGCATAATAATCGGCACTTTCGAGAAAGTGCGAATCTGCCTGCAAACCTCAAGGCCGTCTATTTCAGGAAGCATTAAATCCAGAACTATCAACTGGGGATTGTTGTATTTTGCTTGTTCTAATGCCTCCTTGCCGTCATGAGCAAAGGCCAGTTCAAAGCCTTCCTTCTTTAAGTAAAGGGAAAGCAACTCCAATACCCGATCGTCATCATCCACCAGTAAAATCGGACGTTTTGCAGCCATTATCGCACCTCCCCAGGTTATTTTATAACAATATTATGGCGAATTGGTGTTATTTTTTAGACACTATCGGGGAACCTTAAGAAATCATACATTATTGCTTAATTTGCCAAGCTTTTGCCGCATTTTTTGGCTAAACTTTATTTAACAGCTTTTCGAAAGGAGGTGTTATTGTATGAAAAAACCTTTGCTTATTGCAGCAGCAGCCCTTCTGATTATAGCAGTTTCAATGTCAGTTGCCTTCGCCAAAAACAATACAGATAATCAGCAAGCGCCAAACGCATCTTTCCAGAAAAACAATCTGGCTCAAAAACTCACCGATGCACAGAAAGCCGATTTATACAAAACAGCTCAGCAAATGCTCGACCTTAAAAAGCAGATGATTCAAAAATATGTTGACTTCGGCGTTATTACTCAGGATCAGGCTAATCTGATGATCAAAAAAATAACTGATAATTTTAACAATATGAAGGAAAAAGGTTTAGTCCCCGGGATGGGGATGTGGCGTATGAAGGGTTTTGGACAGGGATCTCACAAGTGCCCCATACCGCAAAACACCACACAATAATCCTGAAAAACAGCCGTACACATAAAAAGGCAGGCCCTGGCGCCTGTCTTTTTACTGTCTATTCTATAAGACCTCAAAGTCCTGTTTTAAACATAAATTGTGTCTGCCTGCGCTGGATGGACTATATAGTTATTTGATAACCAGGACCGGACAATCAGCGTGGCAGATGACCTTCCTGCTGACGCTTCCTATAAGAAAACCCTTTATTTCGCCCATGCCGCGGTTGCCGATGACAATCAAATCATAACCATTCTTCTGCTCAAGTAAAATTTCATTCGCCGCAGAACCGCGAAAAAACTTTGTTTCTAAAATAACGTCGTCTGCGTCACATGCATTTTTTACCCTGTTTAAAAGTTTGATTCCTTCAGCCGCCATCTGATCCATAATTAGATCATATCCGCTGTATGAGATAATATCATAGGGGATCTCCATTGCATACATCAGGGTTATGCTGGCGCCGGTGTTTCGGGCTAATTTAACGGCATACCTTGCTGCGTTTAAAGCTGTTTGCGATGAGTCAACAGGAACCAATATTTTATTAACTCAACTTTCGCACTAGAA
>DIEU01000002.1 GCA_002418775.1 Firmicutes bacterium UBA5766 | reverse complement strand
GATCTTAAATCGAAAGTTGGGCTAGACAACTTGGAAAGACCTCCAGAATAACCAATATACAATATATTTTGCATTTAAACTCGAATGAATATCCCAGGAGAGTGCTGGTATCGCTATATGGGGACGGTCACTCTATTAAGACAAAAAGAATAGCATTGGGTCAGGATTGACTTATTAGATATTGACATCGCCCTGGAAAAACCTATCCGTTTTACCCCTATCGGCTGCGTTTCGGGGTACGTGTGTGAATCGTTTTGCGTGAGATACCTGTTTTATGACGATGGCTGGTATTAGTTGCTTTAGGTTTACTAACACTTCTAAGATGGATTGGAGGAGCCTCAGTCAAAACCGGCAAGGGCTTCTCTTCTGGCTCACGAGTCATAATCTTTAACGCCGCAGCTAACATGGTAACCGAATCATGTTCCTCCAACAAGCCCTCAGCCAATGTCTTGTAGGCTTGAAGATCCTCTTTATATGCCGCCTCCAGCAGATTATTCATTACTATCTGCTGCTGTCCGGCCAAAGCATCATTCGAGGTAGGCATGGGTTTGCGAATTATCTTATGCTTAATCAACTCTTCTATGTATTTCAAGTGTCCTATTTCTCTCGAAGTTACAAAAGTAATTGCCAGACCGGTTTCTCCAGCCCGGCCAGTCCTGCCTATGCGGTGGATATACCACTCTGCATCCTGTGGTATATCAAAGTTGTAGATGTGGGTTACTCCGCTAATGTCTATACCACGGGCTGCAACGTCGGTTGCCACCAAAATGTCATTCGTCCCGTTTTTAAACTTACGCATGACCATATCCCGCTGGCTCTGTGACAAATCCCCGTGGATCCCATCCGCTAAATATCCTCGTTTAATCAAAGCTTCAGCAATTTCATCAACTCTTCGCTTGGTCCCGCCAAATACTATAGCTAGTTCAGGATTTTGAATATCGAGTAAACGGCATAAAACATCTAGTTTTTGCCTTTCCGGCACCTCAATATATTGCTGTTCGGTATTAAGCACAGTCACAACCCGAGGATCAACATGTACCATTTCTGGATTATTCAAAAATTCACGGGCAAGATTCTGAATATACAAGGGCATAGTAGCACAAAATAACAGGTTTTGGCGTTCCTCCGGGGCTTGTTTGAGTATTTCCTCAATATCCTCTTTAAAACCCATTTTGAGCATTTCATCAGCCTCATCCAATACCAGTATTTTTATCTGATTTAGTCTGATAGTCCTGCGACGCAAGTGATCCATCAACCTGCCCGGAGTTCCTACAATAATTTGCGGGCGGTTTTTAAGCGCCCGTATCTGTCGTTCTATATCCTGACCGCCATAGATGGGTAAGGAACGAATTTTTTTCTGGCTGCCGATCTTATTAAGTTCCTCGGCTACCTGCATTGCCAGCTCGCGGGTTGGGACAATAACCAGACCCTGGACCTGTTCCAGGTTTTGTTCGCACCTATCTACCAGAGGTATCCCATAGGCAGCAGTTTTGCCTGTACCGGTTTGGGCCCGGCCAATAACATCGCGGCCCATAATAGCTATGGGTATGGTCATTTCCTGAATAGGTGTAGGCTCTTCAAATCCCATATTACCAAGGGCAGCTATGATGACAGCGTCTATATTGAGCTCTTGGAAACTCGTCATATTTGTATTCTCCTATCTTCATATATTTGTAAGGGTAATCTTTGATCCTTAGAACGGACATCTTTTCTTTTATAATTCCACATTTGCACCGAAAAGGCAACAGCAGAACATGCGCTATGGAACCAACAAACGGTACACAAGAGTCAGGCTTGAGATACTTATAAGTATCTCAAGCCTCTTGACACCATAACCATTGACAAGCTGAACGGACATGATATTGTTAAGCTTAAATGCTATAATTTTCTATAAAAACCACGTTTCAGCCATTTTTTAAAAATGTTCTCCAGATAATTATTTAATTCAATAAAATTAAGGAGTGAGCTGGCATCTTAAAAGACGATTTGGTTCGAAAATTAATAGAAACACTTCTGGAACAAGGCCTGAAATTCGGGCTGGATGTAGCCGGAGGTTTTCTGGGACCAGCTTGGCCGGTCGTCAGGCCGCTGGTGGAAAAACTTATAAAGGGCCTGCCCGAATCTATTTCCTCACGCTATAAATCTTCCGAAGAGGCGGTCCAAGAAGCAATGGACGCGATGAAAGAAAGGAAGGAAGATGTGGCGAAAATCGGGGAGGCGCTGGAATCGGCAGGTATTACACCCGAATGGACCAATGATATCCTCAAAGGGCTTGACCGGATTTCCGATGATCTTTTCTTGCTCCTGGCAAGGGAAGCGCAAGCTGCGGCCACGCTGGACAACATTTACAAAAAAGTTATGGACGCTTCTGAGAAAAAGCCCGGGAAACTGGTTATCAATAGCGAAAGGCTCGAATATGTTCACTTCCTCAGGGTCGATCAGGAATTTCTCAAAGGATATGATCTTACCGCCGGATCAGTCATGGATTACGCTGTTTCCCAGCGCCACATACCGGCTGGTTTTTGCCTGCGCACATTCATGGTTTTTAATCAGGGCCGGGAAACAGCTGCCATTTCCGGAATAGAGCTCAAGGTATTAAACGAATATGACATTCCGGAGGGCGCATCCTACGGAACATTAAAGCCTGTGCTGGACCCATTTGAGGAACTTGTAGAGTTAACCGCGGGCAGCGAGCAATACCCTATCTTCCCCGGAAAATACTTCAGCTATAAGGCAGATGCCATAGACGCTTTCAGAATCAATATGGTATTCAAAGGAGATTACGGTAAGATTCAGCAGCTTCAGCCTGTCATTTATTGGGCCGACTGCCGCGGCGAGCATATTTCTTGCGGAACGCCGGTATTTCTTGCGTCGCACCTGGCCCCCGAGCTTCACCTGGCAAAACAGAAATTCGGTTTTGGCGTGTAGATGTTTTGGTAAGGAGAAATGTAAAAATGATACCCACAAATGATTTTCATTCTAGGCTAAAAATTCGGCCCGGTGAGGAACTTGAAAGATTCCCCCTGCTTCTTCAAGACGCCCTCACGTTTGGGGCAGCTTCCCTAGAAACGAGTCCTCTTCAAGCAGAACTGGAAGTCCTGGATGGCCTTTACGCACTGTTGTCAGTGGACAGGGATGACTTTTTCACCCTGGCGGAGGAGTTAAACCGCCGTCCGGAGTTAATCGCATCCCTGGAGAAGGAGGGAAGCGGAAACTTTCAAATGGTCTACGCCTTCCGGGGATATACTGAAGGCGGGGCTATTTATCGCCATTCTGTAATTCAATCCCGGGATTTAATCCATGCCCTGATGCCCTTTTTGATCCTGCAGGTGCGCAGGACTGCTTTCTGCCGGGTTTCGGACGACTGGACCGCCGGGGGTATGGTAATCTCTGTTACCAGCCCCAACTGGAGTACAGTGATCCAGGACTCGGCCGCCCTCTATTGCATGCAGACGAATACTCTTTTTGCGTCTTTGCTGGAATGCGCCCGCGGTCTCTTTGCCTGCAGCGATACAGGAGAAAAAGCAAGCCTGATCCTGAAGAAGGAGATCGAATCCTCCATTGCAAAAGGAAACCTTTCCGGAGCAATCGACGGTTTGATGATTGCCGACGAAATGCCTGCGGATGAACCCATCCTGGCAGAAATCCTCGACCTATTTTGGGATTCGAATAATCCCGGCCTTTTATGGGCGGCCCTGTATGTTTGCGATCGTCATCCATTTCAGCAGTTTATTTCCCGTATCCATTCTTTAGCCATGGAGGAAAAACGTACGGGATTTGCAGCCGCGCAGATCCGGGCGCTCCGCCTGATGGGTGGTGAGCAGGCTTTCAACGCGCTGCTGGATCTGGGTAACTCCGCTCCACTGCCGGAAACCAGAAAATTGGCGGCAAGAGCACTGGCCTGGGTAGTTGATTATCCCTCTCTGAAGGAACGGATTTTGGCGCTTTGCCGTTCGAAAGACCGGATCCCAAGGCAACTCGGTATGACGGCGCTAAGCGAATCCAAATACCATTCAGTGTTTTCCGAAGGTAAAAACCTGGCCTCCAGAGCGGAGAAAGAGCGTCTCAAAAGGGATTGGGGTCAGGCTTGACTTATTGAAA
>DIEU01000064.1 GCA_002418775.1 Firmicutes bacterium UBA5766 | reverse complement strand
GATTATTGTTCATTGTAGTGATAACTGTAATGGAATAAGATACATCCTCTTTTTCAGTCAATTTGGCTAATTGTTCTTGAAAAGTTGCGAGGTCAAGGCTAGCGGCATCGGTAAGGCTGGCAGTTGTAATCAACTCAAAGGCTATTTCATAATCGTCTTCAAGTACCCTTGCTATTTCGGATAATTTCCTTTTTAATTTGTGGTTCCCTACCTCTTGTAGCCTTACCAAATCCCTGAATTGTAGCCAAGATGACAAAACTTCTCGCAAAGGGGCTGCATCTACAGCGCCACCCCCCATAAATTTCCCCTGAACGACAAAAACGATTGATTTGTCATCATCAATAACGATGGCATCTATTTGTTTATCATCTGTCCCATCGGTTATGTCATCTTTTGCTTCATTTCTATCTCGCAGATGGATATTACGCAGATACCAGGCAACGAACCTTTGACCATCGTTTGGAAAATTATGTTGGTAGTAATCTTCTTTGATGTCTTCTGAGATTTGCTTGTACATAATTCCCTCCGTAGATTTAAAGTGATATAGACAGACAGAACGGCAAGCTAACGATGCGCCTGACCAGCGGGCGCGGTTTTTTAATTTAGTATGGTGTCCCTTTATTAGCCTTTATTAGAAGAGGCAGATTTATTGAACGTATGCCTCTAAAATTTTCTATTTTGATTTCGGCAAGTTTCATGCGGTTGACTTCCTTGCGCTATGTCTTTATGCATAAAGATTGAAATAACTGGCGGGCTATGCCCCGTCCAGTTGAATGATTTGTTAGATGCTATCTATTCTCTTTTTTATTAAATCTGGTCTTCTCTTGCCATGAATTACTGCAAGGATTATTAGCTTTTCTTCCTCTACAAGATAAATGATTTTGTATGGAAACCTTTTGATAACATGTTTCCTCGTTCCTTTGTATTCTATTGGATGAATTTCAGGATTCCTATTGATGAAGTTGATTCCTGCGTCAACCTGTAAAAGAAAGTCATAACCTAACCCTGTCCGTTTATCTTCATACCAGGAAAAGGCTTCCTTTAAGTCATCTTCGGCTTCAGGCCTAACAATGGCCTTATATTTCATTGCCTGCTCAATATCCTTTTATAAACATTCTCCCATGGAGAGCCCAAATCAGGGTTTCTATGATAAGCCTCCAATCGTTCATCAATTATCCTTTTCTCGTCTTCTGTTAATTCAATAGATTGAGCCTCGGTAGCTATCGTATCCCAGATATCTTCTACCAGTTGGATTCTTTCAGGTATTGACAATGTAAGGGTATCTGTTGCTGTTATTTTTTTCATGACTTATTCTCCCTGTTTTATTCATTTTACATCTATTATATACTATGGCTAATCCTTACAAATAGATTCGTACACATCTATGTTGAACCGGACTGGCTTCCCTGTATTTTCTGCTACTCTTCTTGCTTTTTCAAGTGAAACAAAGGGTCCATGCCACTTGCCATTCTTATTGCCCAATAGGTTCTCATGACAGCCTCGCCCTTCGTTACAGTTTCCACAAGAGCTCCTATGAATCACTGCCTTATGTTCTGCAGTCCAATTTTCATATACATAATAACTCATTGGATTGATCTCTACGGTTATCTTTTTACATCTAACGAGACGCATAACCGGCTGGCAAAGGAGCGCAACTATAAATCCTATAAAATACAGGAAACACCCTTGAAGCATTCCTAGTTTCAAAATAAACAGGCACGGGAAATGTTCGTCCCCTGCCGGGTAAAATGATTTCTCGAGATCACGCCAGAGAAACATCGGCTGCCAGCACGCCAACGATCCTGCCGCTGCCGTCCCGTATAGGCAAAGACAGGGTGCGACAGGGTTGTCGGGTAATGGCCGACACATACACCGTTGATATATACTCTTCCCCGGCCATGGCCCTCTGCCACCAGGGACGGATCCGGGCGTTGGCCAGGGCGGCTGGCGGCTGCGAGAAAATAAAGGTACCGTCGCTGCGGTTGGAGTAAACCGCTTCCAAATACGGTCTCTTAGCCAGCCATTCCCGAAGAACCGCACCGTGACTGCCAGGGTCTAAAACCTGGATTTCCGGCCGGCAGGAAAGTTCTCGTAAAACGGTCATCACCGGCTCCATTCTTGCCTCGTCCTGCGGCGGATTTTCCCCGGCTAACCCGTCCAGATCGCCGGCATTAGCGTTTTTTTCCACCACGCGGGCCACTTCCGCCAGCATTTCCCCTACTTTTTGGATGCTGGCGAAACTGTTGTCCAGTACTTCTACCGCCGCCCCTAGTTGCTGCAAGTAGCCATTAATTTCCTGGTAGGCTTCGTCAACCCTGGAGCTTATGCCGGCCACCTGCTGCTCAAGGCGGGCGATGCTTTCTTTGACCCGATCGGTTTCCTGCGCCCCGGCAGCGATACCCTCCTGCCCCGCCTGGATGCGGGCCATCACCTGTTCCATCTTTTCATTAATTTCCTGAAGTATAAGACCAGTTTGCTCAACAGCTTGCTGGGCGCTGTCAGACAGTTTTTTCACTTCCCCGGCTACTATGGTAAACCCGCGCCCATGCTCGCCGGCTCGGGCCGCTTCGATGGCGGCATTTAATGAAAGCAACCGGGTGCTCTTGGATATCTGCCCGATACTGGCCACAATCTCATCCACCTGGCTCACTGCCCGCCTCAACCCATCTATTTCCTCTGAAATTCTGGTGGAATCAAGTCGAATACAATCAATGGCCGAAAGTGCCTGCTGCAGCACTTCCTGGCATTTATCCACCGATTGCCTGTTTCCCAAGGCCTCCCTCGTCAGCTCCTGGCCTAAATTGGAAATGGTTCCCGCAACCTTCTGGAGCTGGTGAAAGGCAGAAACAGCTTTCCCGGCGTTCCAGGTAGCCAGCGAAATCTGCTCCACGGTGGAAAAAACCTGACTTGCCGTTGCCTGGTAATCCTGTGTCAATGCGCGTAGCCTGTCCTCCAGGTTCTTCATCTGCTGCTGCGTCATTGTCAATAAAGGGGCTTCTCCTTCCGGCTTCCTGACGCCAGGCTTTTTCAAAGCGCTGGCCAGCCTCTTTGAAAAACCGCCTAACTCCTGCCGGGTACGCAACAAAACCAGCACCGCTGCCACCAGTGCCGCCGTGAATGCACTTGCCATTACGGCTAAGGGCTGCGGCCACCACCAACCCCCAAGAATCCCTGCCGTCGTTCCACCGAACACTGCCACAATCTCCCATACTCCACAGGTAGCCCGAAAACCATCATTCATAGACTGCACTTCCTTTCCAGAATCATAAAGCCCCCTTCCCGCCTAAGCGGAAAGGGGGCGCCGTTGCCCTTATTTTTTATTTTAGCATAGATTTCCGGCGGTTTTCAAGACTCATCTAGGAGAGTGTTTCAAAATACCCTTATCAGGCTCACTAAATCCATAAAAACCTAGCAAAAACCAGGATACGAGGCAGGATATCCCAGCATTCCGGCGAATATTAAAGATATTTATTGTTACATAAAAAAGAACGCACCGCTTTTGAAGAAATCTTGGATGCGGCAGTATCCAAAGGGTTACTTCCAGGCAATTGCGCCAAACAAATAATAGATTCAACCTATGTTCTGGGCGTCGGCGCTGCACAGGATACCTACACTTTAATCAGGATGGCGATCAGAAAACTTCTAATCACCATAAGCAAACGGTTAGACATGATCACAATGCTGCCAAAGCCTTTAAATCTTGATTGTCAGAGCAAAACCAAAAATCAACTGGGAAGATCCCGCCGAGCGCAATAGGTTACTTAATGAATTGCGCCAGGACGCCTTGCAGATAGTTGAGATAGTAGACAAATTAAAACTTACCGGACAAGAACAGGAGTTAACCCAACTTTCCCCTCTCAAACCCCGAACCTCCCTCGCAGCC
>DIEU01000019.1:2160-4271 GCA_002418775.1 Firmicutes bacterium UBA5766 | reverse complement strand
AATACACCAACTTTTCATAGAACCTAATTGAAGAATGGTAAGATATAATTCTATGAACGGCATCACTGAAAAGCTTAATCTGACTTCTCGCGCTTTGATCTGTGATGTATCCCTTTTCTTTTTGACCTGTTCGAATTTTCCTTCTTCAATAATCGGTTCGTGTGTCTTCTCTTTTATTACCATTGATCACCATTGCTCCCTGACTGCCTGTCATGCTATAATTCACAATCAAAAATATACTATGGCGCAATTCAGCAATAGTGGTCGACGGAAAACGACACGCAGGCATACTGGAGATTCCATCATCAGGAGGGATATTAATTTGAAAAAAATATTTTCTGCAATAATAATGTTGATTTTTTCAGCAGTATTCTTTGCTCCGGGTGTTATGGCAGGCACAGCCCCGCAAAATATGCAGGCTGTGTGGATGGCTACAGTACTTAACATAGATTTTCCAAGCACTAAAGACGATGCAGCTGCCCAGAAAAATGAATACATTGAAAAACTAGACAAACTGAAGGCAATAGGTGTCAATACTGTAGTGGTCCAGATAAGGCCAAAAGCAGATGCTTTGTATAAGTCCGGGATCAACCCCTGGTCAGACGTTCTAACGGGAACACAAGGAAAAGATCCGGGTTATGATCCCCTTTCTTTTATGATTAATGAGACGCATAAAAGGGGTATGTCTTTTCATGCCTGGCTGAATCCATACAGGATAACCACATCAGGCGCCGATTTAAGCGCGCTGAGTGAAAATCACCCGGCAAGGTTACATCCCGACTGGGTAATCAGCTGTAACAATTCATTGTGTTATAACCCGGAATCAGAACAGGTGAAAAACCATATCGTCGCCACTGTAGAAGAGATTGTTCTAAATTATAATGTTGACGCAATTCACTTTGATGATTATTTTTATCCATCAAACTACCCGCTTCCTCAAGGTGAAGTCAAGGACGGGTCAGTAGCCAGAAGCAGAATCCAGCATGTTAATGATCTGGTCCGAAGGGTTAATGCCGCTATCAAAAATATTAATAAAAACGTTTTGTTTGGAATTAGTCCTATAGGCATCTGGAAAAACAGTACTAACGATCCGACAGGCTCTAAGACGTCAGGTTATGAATCATACTATGCTGTTTATGCAGACACGAGAACCTGGATAAAAAATGGATGGATTGATTATGTAGTACCACAAATTTATTACGAAACAGGTAATCATGCAGCTGACTATGAAACCCTTGTAAGATGGTGGTCAAACGAAGTCAAGGGCACAGGTGTGCAGCTGTATGTAGGACATGGTCTTTACAAAGATGTGGTCGCTAATGAAATAGACAAGCAGTTGGATATTAATAAAAAGTATTCTGAGGTGAACGGAAATTATTATTATGGAATGAAGAGTCTATTAGCAAATACGGCAGGGTGCGCAGAAAAGATAAAACTCTTTATCCAATCCCTGCCCAAGCCTCAACCAAAGCCAGGTGTAATCCAGGTGTTCATAGACGGGGTGCCTGTCGCCTTTGACGTTCTGCCTGTAATCATTAATAACCGTACCATGGTTCCCTTCAGGGCCGTTGCAGAGGCGTTAAACGTTAAGGTGTCCTGGAACAGCGCCACCCGGACGGTGAACGCAACGGACGGAGTTTTATCAGTCAAGTTGCAGATTGGGAACAAGACCGCATACCGTAACGGAGCGCCGTTTATATTAGAGTCTCCGCCAGTAATCATTAACGGCCGGACGCTGATCCCGCTGAGGTTCTTTAGTGAAGCGTTCAGCGGCAAGGTTGAGTGGGATGAGGCCGCGCTCTGCGTCATAATTACTTCGCCTTAGGGCTGTGGCATTGAACGGTTATTAATGCAGGGTGTTAAGTGTTGTTATAAGAATTGGGCATCATTACTTTATATATCGTTTCAGTTCTTTATAGAAGTTCTCGCGAGTACCCGCAAGTATAACAACAACGGTTTCTTCGTCCTTTTCAATAATGGTGTAGGTCAGCTCATAGTTGGTTTTGTTATAAAAGATATCGTAGCAATATACGCTGCTAAGATCGCCGGTTAAAATGCGTACCTGGGTGCACTTTTGCTAAAGACCTAGGAGCCGCGACAGATTAAGGTAG
>DIEU01000019.1:0-1998 GCA_002418775.1 Firmicutes bacterium UBA5766 | reverse complement strand
CGATTTGCGAGAACCTGCCCTGGAAGGCGCCGAACGGGCAACTGTGGGTTCATGAGTGTCTACCGCTTTTGGAGCAACTGGCGGCAGCCGGGGTGGTGAAGCTGCCAGCCAAGCAAGGTGAGTAGCCCGGGGGAGTTTCACCCCCAGGCCCTCTCAGAACCGGACTTGCGCTTCTCAGCCCATCCGGCTCCCATTATCCAGCCGAAGGATAGATCCCCATTTGCCAGTGCACGAACAATTTCTGGTCCCGCCTGGCAATTTCGTCGAGCCATTTCTTTGCCCGCCGTTGGCGCCTTGCGAACTTTTTATACTTTCGCCGCACCCAGCGAACTAAGGCCCGGTTGAAGTGTCTGAGCACCGAGTACAGTTCCGATTTGTAAAAGCGCCCATAGTAGTTGATCCAACCCCTTAGCACCGGATTAAACATATGGGATAGATCTTCAAAGGGTCTTATCGGGCTTCAAATGCATGCCCCAATCATGAATCGTCTGCCGCATTGCCTTTTTCGCCTTATTGCTGACAGCTGGCGTGAAGTTAATGAAATACCTTCCGTACTTGTTCTTGGACCTCCGCGGCCGAAAGGTATAACCCAGAAAGTCAAAACCGATATCCGGGTAATTACCCCGCCGATCATCGTCCTTGCAATACACGATACGTGTTTTGGCCAGATGGAGCTCCAAGCCACATTCCACAAACCGCTCCTTCAAACTGCGCTGAAGGTTCTCCGCTTCCTTGAGGCTGCGGCAATGCGCCACAGCGTCATCAGCATAGCGTGAGAACGGCTTTTTAGGGTGGTTCCTGACCATTCACACGTCAAATGCATAGTGAAGAAACAGATTAGCTAAGATTGGACTGATGACGCCTCCTTGAGGCGTGCCCTTTGTCCGTTCTATAACCGTGCCATCAAGCAGCTGGAAGGGCGCCTTGAGCCATCTTTCAATATAAAGAATGACCCATGGGCTATCGGTATGCTTCCGGACCGCTTTCATTAGTAGTTCGTGATCAATGTTGTCAAACAGACCCTTAATGTCAAACTCCAACACCCAGTCATACTTCCAGCATCGCTGCCGGGTAACGGCAAGCGCGTCAGCTGCCGATTTTCCTGGCCGGTATCCATAAGAATCCGGATGAAAATATGGTTCCACCTGCGGCTCAAAATATATTTTGGCCACCATCTGCGCTACCCGGTCTGCCACCGTGGGTACCCCGAGTATTCTTATGCCCCCGGTTTTCTTGGGTATTTCCACCCCTTAACGGGCGGGGGAAAGTAGCTGCCGGAAGATATCCGATTCCAGATCTTGTAGAGATTATTCTTCAAGTCCGCCTCGAACGCTTCCAAGCTTTGATCATCTATTCCGGCCGCTCCCTTGTTTGCCTTTACCCTTTGGAACGCCTCGACTACTATTTGTTTGGAGATCACATACGGCTTTGTTTTGTCCATTGGCTCCTCCCTTACGGTTGACCACTGTCAAAACTGGATAACATAGCCCCTTCGCTCCACTTCCATTACGAAGCTTCATCACTATTACGAGCTATTCCGCCCCTCCACTCCGCATCGGTACTTTCCTCCTCGTGGTTCCTCCACTTGGAGTTTTCCCTTAACATCGGAGGGCAGGTTCCCACGTTCTCAACTGAAGCCTGTGCTACGTTCGCGCCGCCTTCGTGCCGGCCACCGCCTGGACAGTAGACAGGTTTCCTCCAGGCTTATCCCGGGTTAACGACTACCCCCCGGTTTTGATGGCATTCCTACGCTTTCGACAGGTTATCAGCGGTTCACTGGTGTTCGCCTCCATTGGCGCTCACCTGACGAAGTCTAGCCTCGCCTTTTCCGTAACGCACACCACCACGACTTTTGACCGCAGCAGCTCACGGTGGTTTGGAGCCTCTGCCTGCACGGCGGCTCCGGGGGGCCTTCCCTCATCTTCAGTTAAGCATAGCTCTCGGACTGTCTAGCAGTCCTACGCCTTCGTGGCGCAAAGCCGCCAAGCGTACCGGGCT
>DIEU01000020.1 GCA_002418775.1 Firmicutes bacterium UBA5766 | reverse complement strand
GGCTAAATAATCGGAGAACTCAAGCGCTGCCCGGTTTCCGACCCCGATCCATTTATTCATACCCATCATCTCGTCGAGGGATTTTTGCATAATCGTCAGGCCCATACCGCCGCTTTGAGAAATAATTGAAACCCCGCCCTTGAATAACCTCAAGGGATAAAAAGTGGCGTAGAAATTTCCGTCATCGTTGATAAATCCGAGGGTATTGGGGCCAATCAGGGGTATGCCGAGCTCGTTCGCCCTTTCAGAAAGCTTGTTCTCAAGTTTTACTCCTTCTTCGCCCATTTCCCCGAACCCGCCGGCAACGCTGACAACCCCTTTGACGCCGCAGCGCGCGCATTCCTCCAGAACTTCCACAGTACTGAACTGGTTCAGCGCGATTACCGCCACATCAACGTGACCGGGCGCCTTATCCAGGCTGGGGTACACATCGTACCCCAGGATATTCTTGAGTTTTGGGTGTATCGGATATAAGGGCCCATTAAAACCGCCGTAAACTATACTTTCAAGAATGTTAAAACCGACCCTGTCCGGTGTGTCAACTGCTCCTAAAACAGCGGCGCTGCGTGGATAAAAAATTGAATGAAGATCCTTTTTCATGTATTTACCTCCATTACAACTATATTATTAAATACCAAATGTCATAGTATTGCTTTATTTTATACTAGACGGATTATTGTAATTTCTTTGCTTGATAAAAAAGGGCTTTTCTTCAAAGCCCCCCTTTTTTTATCAAGTTAATTTTAGAAATCAGGAGTTAAAACGATTCTCTTCATTAATTTGCCGTCGTGAGTCTCTTCGAAAGCGGCGGCGATCTGGCTCATCGGCCGTACGTCTACGAATGGTTCAACCTTGATTTTTCCATCCAGAACCATTTTCAGGACTTCGGGATAGTATTTGGGCAGGCAGCCCCATGTCCCTTCGATTTCGGCGTCAAAAGCCATCAGCCGGGAAAGCATGTATTCAACTTTCTGCATGCAGTATCCGACAACCATCATCTTACCCACAAAGGAGAGGAAATTCAGGGCAATTTCCTGGCCGATCTTTGTCCCGGTGACCTCGAAGATTTTCCACCCTACGTTGGGAGGAAGACCATTTTCTTTGCAGTAAGCACGGAACTCTGCAGTAATGGCCTTCATGTCTTTGTCCTGCGTGTTGATTGCGCAGGTTGCGCCATAGCTTAAAGAACGCTCCAGCTTTTCCTTGATGCGGTCAATGGCTACTACCGCCTTGGCGCCCATTGCGCCTGCAATCTGGGTCAAGTAGGTGCCGACTCCGCCCGTTGCGCCGGTTATGATTACAAGATCTCCTTCCTTAACTTTTGCTTTAACTGCCGCCTGGTAGGGGGAGGTAATCGCGTCCGCCACTACCGCCAGCCACTGCAAAGGTATGCCTTTTCTGTCTTCGACTACGCAAAGGTCCTCTGCGGGAACGGGGATATGACTGGAGAAGCCGCCGTACATACCCAGACTGTTGCCGGGCATTTTCTGCGCCAGGCAGCGGTTGCCCCTGCCGGAAGCGCAGATTGCGCATTTGTTGCAGGGCATGACTGCCGGAATGATGACTTCCTTGCCGATCAGCTTTTCTTCTCCTGCAACAACCACTCCACTGATCTCGTGTCCGAGGGTTAGAGGGGGCTTGTTGACAGTTGGTACGCCATCATAAAAATAGCCAACGTCAGTGTGGCAAACGCCGCAGGCTGCGACTTCTACCAACACTTCGCCTGGCTGCAGTTCCGGAACATCAATGCTTGTGCGCTGTAATTTCCCGGGTTCAACCATTTGCCATGTGTCAATCTTTGAAGGTACACCCATTATATAATTTCCTCCTTATAACTTTTACTTAACACTTTAAAACTCAATGCCTTCCGCTTAAAGACAGGCTATTTTCCCTGCCAGACCGGGCGCCTTTTTTCCATAAAGGCCTTTAGCCCTTCCTGCGCATCGGCGGTAACCATAAGTTCCTTAAGATAAACGCTGTCTATATCCTTGATGCCCTCTGCAAAACCCTTCCCCAGTCCGGCCCTGGCGGCTTTTTTGGTCATGGCCAGGACAACCGGACTCAGTGCTGTAAACTTCTTTAAATATTCCATGGCGCTTTCTTTGAAATTATCCGCCGGAAGAACTTTGTTGACTATGCCAAACTTCTCGGCCTGTTCGGCGCCGATTACATCTCCGCTTAAGAGAAGATCCATTGCTCTCGGCCAGGAACAAAGCTTGGGCAGCAGGAAACAGGCGACAGGCGGGAAAACACCCACCTGGATTTCAGGCTGGCCGAGTTTGGCATTTTCCGAGGCGACCACTATGTCGCAGAAAAGTACAACTTCGCAGCCGCCGCCGAGCGCGGCGCCGTTGACCAGGCAGACGATCGGTTTTTCCACTGCGTCCATGGCCAGGAAAAGGCGGTCAAAAACGTCGATCATGCTGTCCACCTTGTCCGGGGTATGGTCGGCGACATCCACGCCCGCCGAGAATGCTTTTCCTTCGGCATCCAGGATTACTATGCTGCCCGGCTCATCTTTCGCCCATTTAAAGGCCTCGACTATTTCTTCCATCATGGGAATTGTTAAAACATTCAAAGGGGGGCGGGCAAGGGTTATCATAATAACACCGTTCTCGCTCCCGACTTTAAGAAATTCAAAAGCCAAAATTATTTCACCCCTTATAACTGAAGTTTTTTTAAAAATCACCCGGATAAACCAAGGATACCAGGCGCTGGACATAAATCAGCTCCTGTTATCCCATTAGTTATCGTTATTTACCTTCCAAACGGGGGCCTAAGACGGTGTCGACCAGTTCCTGATCGAACGGATGTCCCTCATTACCCAGCTGTCTATACTTAATGAAGTCAATGACGTCTTTGCCGGTGAGTTTCTTGGTGTTAAAAGCGTTGAATCCGAGGTAAGCTTCCGACATCATGTTAGCTAACAGCCAATGACGGTTAGGCAGCTTGGCCTGATCCCAGAAGAACTTCTTTTTGGCCCGGACGCCATCGATGGACATCATCAAGCAGTGGGGGAAGAGGTTCGTAAAGGTCCAGAGCAGCCTGTTGACTTCGGCGTCTAAGAGCGAGAAGTCGACTGTGCATTCCTTGACCAAAGCTCTCGCCTCGGCAAGCGCTGCGCCTGTCTTGTTGTCACCGTAAACGATCTGGCCGTTCTCAACATACTTGTCGGTAATTACGTTGGGATTGGGAATAAACTGGTCGCCCTTCTTTAATACGGGGACGGCATTGGTGATCATACCCCAGTCGACAGCCTTGTAAGCGCTGATCATCTCGCAGGAAACACAACTATACATTCCCCGCTCAGCTCCAATGTACCAAGGCAGGAAGTCTGATGCGCCGCCAACCGGGGCGGAACCGTGCCTCGGCCCAGCCTGTCCGAAGATGGCCATGTCTGAGGAAACTGCCAGGTCGCAGGCGCCGCCGATTTCCTGGCCGCCTGCCACACGCATGCCGTTTACCCGGCAGATAACCGGCTTTTTGCAGTTTAAAATGGCGTCAACCATTCCGTTGAAGAGATCCATATAGTATCCGTATTCAGTGGTCATGGAATAATACTCGGCATATTCCTTTGTGTTGCCGCCGGTGCAGAAGGCGTTGCTGCCGGCCCCAGTGAAGACTGCGGCAACCACCGTGCGTTCCATGGAAGCTTTGTGGAACCCAGCGATGACTCCCTTGACCATTTCTGTGGTGTAGGAGTTATACTGCGCAGGGTTGTTCAAGGTTATCCAGGCGCTGTTTACACCTTCAATCGCATTTCCTTTCGGGTCAACAATGGGCTTCAACTCGTAAACTACGCAGGGCGCTTCGGTACCAAACCATTGATCTCCGAAAAGATTGTGGTCTTTTGCGCCAGATTCGCGCGGCCATTTGTTAATATCCATTAGCTACTACTCCCCCGTATATTTTTTAAAATTTATCTGGTTGTATTATAAAATCCCGTGCACAAGCAAGTCAATAGTCAATAGTCAATAGTCAATAGTCAATAGTCAATAGTCAATAGTCAATAGTCAATAGTCAATAGTCAATAGTCAATAGTCAATAACTTTTTCATGCGCCTGATGTATGACGGCCAACTTTATTCGGCAGCTACAAACTCATGGGCTATCTGGCCGTTTTCATAACTGACCACAACCGGTTTTACGGTCATGCCAACTTTGATATCCGTGCCCTGCATAGAACTGACCAGCCGCCCGAACATCCTGAAGCCGTCGAAATCCACTACCGCCAGCAGGTAGGGCAGATCGCCCTCAAAGCCGGTAGGAGCATATTTGACGTTTGTAAAAGAAACCAGCTTGCCCGTGTCAGGAACCTTGACCCATTCTAAAGAGCCGCTTAAGCAGCCCGGGCAGTCCATCCTAGGAGGAAAATAGGTCTTGTTGCACTTGGGGCAATGGGTTGTGAATACTTGGCCACTTTCCAGCTTATCGACGTACTCGCCTACTTTTGTAATTGCAGTAAAGCTCTTCCGTCCAAACTTTTCAAACCCCATGTTGTTCTACCTCCCCAATATTATAACGTTCCCGTAGATACCTACGCCGCCGATATTGTGAACGAGGCCGATTTCAGCGTTCGGCGCCTGAATGGCGCCCGCCTCTCCGCGCAGCTGCATGACAATCGTCCTAAGCTGCGAACCGCCTGTAGCTCCGATAGGATGCCCCTTGGACAGCAGCCCGCCATCTACGTTAACCGGAATTTTGCCTTCGAGATATGTTTCTTTATCACGGATCAACTGAGGACCTTCTCCCGGTTTGGCAAAGCCAAGAGCCTCGTAGGCCAGAATTTCCGCAATGGTGAAGCAGTCGTGAACTTCGGCCACGTCGATATCATGCGGCCCTACGCCGGCCATGGCATAGGCCTTTTCTCCAGCTATGCGCGCGCACTCAAGGCCTCTCATGTGTTCCCTGCTAGCCAGGTTCATCGGCGCGTTGGATTGGCCGACTCCCATAACCCAAACCGGCTTCTTGCTGAATTCCTTGGCCCTGTCAGCCGAGGCTAAGATAACACAGGAGGATCCGTCCGCATTTGCGCAGCAGTCCATAACTTTTAAGGGACTGGAAACAAGCCCTGACTCCATTACTTGCTCAAAAGTAACCTTCTTGCGGTAGACTGCCTTTTCATTTAACTGTCCGTATGTTGACGCTTTAACACGAACCAGGGCCAGGTCATCCGGCTTTGTGCCAAAGTTGGCAAAATGCGCCTGGGCGTACATGGCGTAATACGCCGGCATGGATGTTCCGTAAGGCGACTCCCACATTACGTCAGCGCCGCGCCCCATGCGCTCCTGGACATCCTGGGAGGTAATTTCGGACATTTTCTGGAATCCCAGGACACAAACAACATCGTAAAGACCGCTTTTAATAAACGAGTAAGCGATTGCAAACCCTGTCGTGCTTGAGGAACACAGGGATTCAACCATGAAGGCTGGCGCTGGGGTTAGCCCCAGGTACTCGTCAATCAGGCTCGAGGGACTACGCTGCTTATCGTACTCGGGAGCGCAACAAACTATTAAGGCTTTGATTTCTTTCGAGGGAATTCCTGCATCCTGCATAGCTTCCCTGTAGGCTTCGAAACACAGTTCCCGGATACCGCCGGGATAACCGCGCACAAAAGCGCTCTGGCCTACTCCAATAACGGCCACATCTTTATCAGGCATCGTCAAACCTCCTATAAGTTACATTTATTTGCCTAAAGCATTACCATACCGCCGTCCACACAGATGGTCTGCCCGGTTACATATGATGATTCATCAGAGGCTAAGAATGACACAACTGGTCCAATCTCCTTAGGCGACGCCCACCTTCCCAGCGGGATGCGCTCCAGGTACTTGTCTTTAAAACGGGGGTCGGTGGCAATCACCTTGGTCATATCAGTTTCCGCCATGGGGGAGATGCAGTTCACCCGTATATTGTACCGGGCCAATTCCTTAGCTGCCGATTTGGTTAAAGCGTGTACCCCTCCCTTTGCTGCCGTATAATTTACCTGTCCTATTGTGCCCATCAAGCCGGCTGAGGAAGTAACGTTGATAATAGAACCGGTCTTCCTTTCCAGCATTGTGTTGGCCACGGCCTGAATGCAGTAAAAAGTCCCTGTGAGATTGATCCGGATAATATCATCCCATACTTCTTCGGTCATTTTCAGAAGCATTTGCGGCTTGCTTATTCCCGCATTGTTGAACAAGCCGTCGATCTTCCCGAAGGCGCTCATTGTCTGATTAACCATAGCCTGCACCTCGGAGCGCTTGCCCACGTCAGCCTTGACAGCTATGACCTTGCGTCCAAGGTCCTTGCACGCTTTTACAATAGCGTCATCTTCGGAAATTTTCCGGCTGACCAGGCACAGATCGGCTCCATCTTTGGCCAGAGTAATAGCTACTCCTTCGCCAATACCCATTCTTGCTCCGGTTACGACGATTACTTTTCCTTCTAAGCGCACAATCTTTCCCCCTTGGTCTTTTATTACCGTACCATTATCTAACTTGATAAAATTTGAATCAGATGACTTTATCCGGCGGGCAGGGTACGGTTTGGCCGAGGCACAGACCTATGCCTTTTTAACTTGTGTCCTCTATAAAGATAGTAAAATATCTAAATATAAAAGAAAATCGCTAAAAAGAATGAGTAAGGATTTAAAAAAAAGAGAAAAAGGTAGTAACTCGTTAGTGTTAGTCCATAAGCATGAAAAATGGTTGACAGTCGTGCGGACATGCGTTAGAATTCTTTTGGCGGAAATAAAAGCATTTTAGAAGATAGCAAAAGGAGGCGCATTGGTGGACACGGGAAAAACACTGCCAGTGAAAACACCACAGAGGATAAAACCGAAACTTTTGATTATCTGCCGGGTAAGTCCCTCTGCCGTACTACCAAAACATTTGGAAACCAACCTGCGCCAAATATTGAAAAAGTTCATCCAATCCTTCGATTTTTACTGGGCCGCCTTTATCCTGCTCAGGAAGGATAAACTGCCTGTCTGCCTGGATGTTTACAAGGACTCGCGAAAAAAAGACCTTGCCTGGACCGCCCGCTGGCAGGACATCTCCAAACATCTCTTCTTCCCGGACAGCCCGTTTGATCAGCGGGAATGGCTGAAATTATTCTCGCCGGCCGCCAAAACCACGCTGCCCGTTATGCTGCAGGTTGAGGAACCCAGCGGAACAATGGAAATTGTCATCTTTGACACCGACACTGAAACCGCCCAGCGACTGCTTGTAAAAACAATGTCTCTGGGCCGGCATATGGCGGATATGATTCAGGAGTTCGTCTTCCGCAGTTCCCAGAAACGCACCCTTAGGCCGTTAACAACCTGGCTGGAAATGGCCAGTACGATCAGTTCATCTTTGGATATCGGCCAGGCCCTGCATGTTGTCGCCCAACTGACGGCAGATCTTTTTTCCGCAAGAACAAGCCTCTTCCTGCTGGACGAAAATGAAAACCTTACTCCGGCGGTCGCCGTAGGAAGCTACGACCCTGAACTGCGCAACCAGTTTAGGGCTCTTTCAGGCCAAAAGCCATATCCGGCTATTACCCAGGCAATTCAGACACAGCATCCGGTAATTATCACTCCTGACAATATATATAATTTGCTTCCGGCTGATATAATTGAAACTTTCAATTACCACTGGCTGATTGTTGTCCCCATCCTGAACAAGGATAAAGCAATCGGGATAATGCAGGTTGACCGTCCGCGGGACAGCCGCCTGAAAGGCTTTGAAAACGAAGCCGCCGAAATTATTTTGGCCATCGCGCGGATTACGGCCATAGCTATTGAAAACGCAAGGCTGATTGAAAAATTAGAGCAAAAAGAGCTGCTCCTCCATAAATTGGTCAACAAGATCATCACCGCCCAGGAAGACGAGCGCAAACATCTGGCCTCAGAACTGCACGACAGCGTCATCCAGGCTTTAATTGCCATCTGGTACCGGCTGCAAAGAATTACTCCGACTTACAATTCACATCCCGCCGACTGGTATGGGGAAATAACCAACCTGACCAATATTTTAGGAAATCAGATTCAGGATATAAGGCGCATTTTGTCGGGCCTAAGGCCGATGATCCTTGATAACTACGGCCTTATACCGGCTATCAAATCATATACAAACGAAATTCAGGAAAAACACAATATTCCTATCGGCCTGCATTTCAATCTCAATACGCCGGACAGTCATGACAGGCCTCCCGGCGAAAACACAGGGGGAGCGGCAGCCAGTCCGGGCGATAACCTGTGTTTGCCGCCGCAAACAGAAATAGCCCTGTTCAGAATTCTTCAGGAAGCGCTGACCAATATAATCAAGCACGCTACAGCCACCAGCGTGGATGTTGAACTTGTAGTCCGTAAAAAAGACATCCTGCTGACCATCAAGGACAATGGGACAGGTTTTAACCAAAGTTCGTTAGTTAACCCACAAAATTATAACCATCTCGGTTTGGCCGACATGCAGGAAAGAGCGCTTCTTTTGGGCGGAAACTGCGTCATCGGTTCCCAGCCGGGTAGAGGAACCTGGATTTCAGTTAAGGTACCCTATACTATGGAAGTTGAAGGGGGATTATCTAATTGACACCAATTAAGATAATGATCGTAGATGATCACGCAATGATCCGCGTCGGCCTGGCAACAATGATGAGCGACTGTAAGGACATCTCAATTATCGGCAGCTGCTCCAGCAGCCGGGAAGCCGAACAGATGCTCCTTAACCAGAACGCCGACGTTATCCTGATGGACATAAAGATGCCGGATATCAGCGGTATTGAGGCCGCCAAGGAAATTCTGCGGAAAAAATCGCTAACCAAAATCATCTTCCTGACTGTTTTTGAGGACGCCGAATTCGTGCGGCTGGCCCTGCAGTCCGGCGCCAACGGATATATTTTAAAGCACGTCTCCCGGGACAAACTCATTGAAACGATCAAGCGGGTACACCAGGGAGAGACTGTTATTGACCCGGCGGTTCTTCACCAGATTATCAACGGCTATACGAAAACACATGGAAACAATGAACAAAATTCAGCTCACCAGCGGGCCGAGCTTACACCCAGGGAGCATGAAATTCTCCAATACTTGACCAGAGGCCTGACTAATAAAGAAATATCCACAGAAACACACCTGGCTGTCGATACCGTAAAAACCCACCTCCATAATATTTTTAGAAAATTGGGGGTAAAAAACCGGGCACAGGCCATTGCCCAAATAAGCAAAACCAAGGATAGCCAGGCCGTCAACGGCAGTCTTTAGCTTGACGACTTTTCTTCAATTGTATACCCCTTAATATTCCTTGTAATTCTTCAAAAACTGTATTTCTTCATCCCCTGCCGCCAGAATATTCTGTTCCCCCGTCTTTTAGAGCTAAAGTTTTCGCATGAGAAATTCGATATTTAAGTATATAATGTTTTTATCCCTCTTTGTTTTGTTTTTTAGGGGTGATTCATATGTACACCTCAAAACTTGGCCGGGTTATGCTAATCGACGATGAACAAGACCTGATGACCGCTCTCTGCGACATGTTGGCAGGGCTCGGCTATGAGGCTCTTGGTTTTACATCGGGCGCCAAAGCTCTGGAGATTTTCAAAGAGCAGAAATTTGATGTCGTGATCGTCGATCTGGCTATGCCCGAAATGGATGGGGCCAAACTCCTCAAAAGGATTCTGGCCATAGACAAGGACACAATCTGCATTTTAATGACAGGTCAAAGTATGGTCAGCACTGCAGCCGACTGCCTAAAAAAGGGCGCTTTCGACTATATTACAAAACCTTTCAAATTAAACTCCCTTTTAGTTCCTTTATCCCATGCAATGGAAATAAGGAACCTGCGCCGGGAAAACCAGAGGCTGCACAGGGAATTGGCCGTTTCAGATATGTGCAAGGCGGTATCCTCCGACGGAGAACCTGATTTAATCTTAAATAAGCTGGCTGATGCGGTTTATGAACGGTTCGGGACCGGGGAGGTATCGATCCTGTTGCCCTCGGAAAGCGGCGACGAGTTCTATGTAGCAGTAACCCGTGGTAAAAACTGGCAGGCTCTTTTAGGATCACATATACCGCTGAATAAAGCAGTTGCCGGCATAGTTCCAAACTCGCTGGACGAAACAAACAACCGCCGGTTGAGACTCGTCCAGCCGCAGGCAGAAGCGGGTTCGACCATCTCCCTGCCGTTGTTGTCCAAGGGGAACCTTGCCGGAGCGCTGAATGTCACCTCCTCAGACAGGAAACCTTTTTCACCCGCACAGATAAAAGCCTTGGGCATGCTGGCCCGCACTGCTGAAAACGCTCTGGAAAAAGCCAGGTTATCTATAGAAAACAAGCAAACCAAAAAAGAGTCTCAAATAACCCTTCAAAAAATAAAAGTACTTTTAGAAGAAACAATTATTGCTTTATCCAATACAGTCGAGGCGAGAGATCAATATATTATGGGGCACCAATTCCGTGTAGCCGAACTCTCCTCCGCCATAGCCATACTAATGAAATTGCCGGAAAAGCAGAAAGAAGGTTTGCGGATAGCCAGTATCCTTCATGACACCGGAAAAATATGCATTCCTTCGGACATACTTGCCAAGCCCGGAATGCTCAATGAAAACGAGTACAATCTAATCAAGAATCACCCGCTGACAGGGTTGGATATTTTAAAAAACATAGGCTTCATCTGGCCTGTTTCCCAGATAATCCTCCAGCACCACGAGCGGGTTGATGGAAGCGGTTATCCTTTCAACCTTCCCGGAGAAAGCATTTTAAAAGAGGCAAAAATTCTTTCCGTCGCCGACGTTGTGGAAGCTATGTCCGCAAGCCGCCCATACAGGCCTGCGCTGGGCATCGAAGCGGCATTAAAAGAGATCTCTGAGAATAGGGGAACTCTTTATGATTCCGAAGTCGTTGACGCATGCCTGGAGCTTTTCCAGAAAAAGGGTTTTCAGTTCGAACCTAAAGTAAGCCTCTCTTATTAATAGCTTTACTCCTCCCCGGGACGCAGCGGGAAACACAAGTCTTAACAATATCCGCTGTTTAAACCGCACTGCACTTTCAAGTTCCAGAACTTGCCGTTTGTAATTTCTTCCAGGGATTTAAGCATTCGATACAAAGAATGAATTATTTAATTATTTCCTTTAGGAGAGTGTTTTCAATTAATACCGCTGATACTGCCCGGATTTTAATTATTGATGATGACGTTGATTTGCTGAACGCGCTTTGTGAAATGCTGGCAGGCGCCGGATATGAGGCCATTGGATCTTCTTCAGGCGCCAGGGCTTTAAAAATATTTGGCGAGCAGGAATTCGATGTCGTTCTAGTCGATTTAATAATGCCGGAAATGAACGCGACCGAACTGCTTAAAAAACTGCACGGTGTTGATCCTGATCTCATCTGCGTCATTATGGCGGGTCAGGGCGCTGGAAAAAAGGCAATGAATTTGTTGAAAGAAGAAGCTTTTGACATTATCCTGAAACCTTTTAAGCTCAATTACCTTTTGTCTGTGCTGACCCGTGCCCTGGAAGTATGCAGGCTGCGAAAGGAAAAAATAAGGCTCCAGGAAATGGTTGATATTTACGAGCGCTGCAGGAATATTACTTCAGAGCTCGATTTGGATGTTATTTTAAACAATATAGCCGAAGCTGTCCTTAATGTAAGTCAAACTGAAGAAATGTCGATTATGCTCCCTTCAGACGGGGGCAAAGAACTTTATATAGCTGCGATCCGCGGAAAAGGCAGGTCGGATTTACTGAAAACCCGGATACCGGTTAATAAAGGAATTGCGGGTTGGGTTGCCAACCACCAGGAAACATTAACCCTGCAGGGCAAAATTGACGATCCTCGCTTTAGTCCTGTTCAACCGCGATCCGATATTGGATTTTCTATTTCTATGCCGCTTTTGGCGGGAGAAAGATTTGTCGGGGTTCTTAATGTAAATTCGATAAAAGACAAGCCTTTTTCGCTCCAGGTAATAAAACATATAGGACTTCTAGCCTGTGCAGCGGCAAGTGCGCTGGAAAATTCAAGAAAGCACAAAGAGCTTCGGGAGACTGAACAGAAATACCGGCTTTATTTTGAAAACGCTTTTGAAGGCATCTTTCAGGCTGCTCCGGACGGTAAGCTTCTGTCTGTAAACAGAAAAATGGCGACTATTTTCGGCTATAATTCCCCTAAAGAAATGACCTCAAGGGAAAAGTCTTTTAACCAATGGGATTTTTGGCCGGAGTACAGGCGGCTTCTGGTTGCTCAAACCGGATTGAGGAATTACGAACATTTCATCCAGCTTAAAAACAACAAAAAAATCTGGATTTCGGCCAATGTAAGGGCAGTTAAAGATGTCTGCGGGAACATAACCTATTATGAAGGAACCATGCAGGACATCACAATGCGCAAGTATATGGAGGAGGAACTGGTCAAAACACGGGACTGTTACCTGACCCTTCTTGAGGAATTTCCCACTCCGGTTTGGAGATCCGGCCCGGAAGCTGATTTTGATTATTTTAACAAAACCTGGCGGCAGTTCACCGGCAGGACAACGGCTGAAGAGCTTGGAAACGGCTGGATAGAAGGAATTCATCCTGAGGATCGGGAGCTATTTTTTGAAACCTACAGGGAAGCATTTTCAACACGTAAAATATTTAACTGTGAATTTCGCCTGCGGCGCTGCGATGGCGCATACTGCCGGATGATCAGCCTGGGAAAACCTTTTTATGACTCAAAAGGGAATTTCTCTGGTTATATAGGAGCTTGTTACGATCTCAGCAACCATCACAAAGCAGATGATAATTACGCAGGAACTATTCAGGAACTCGAAACAATTCTTTATGAAACAATTACTGCTTTTTCTTTAACCTGTGAGAAAAGATCACTGTACGAAACCGGTCATCAGTTCCGGGTGTCGGAACTGGCCTGTTCCATCGCAACCTTACTGGGTTTTACAGAAAAAAGGATTAAGGGCCTGCGCACAGCCTGCATACTTCATGACATAGGAAAGATTTACATCCCAACCGAGATACTGAGTAAGCCGGGAAAGCTTAATGATTATGAATTTGATCTGATCAAGAACCATTCCCAGGAAGGTTTTAACATTCTTAAGAATATAAGCTTTAGCTGGCCGGTTGCTCAAATAGTACTTCAGCATCACGAAAGGCTCAACGGCAGCGGTTATCCTTTTGGACTTACGGGCAATAACATACTCCCGGAGGCAAAAATACTGGCAGTCGCCGATGTCGTGGAAGCAATGACTTCAAGACGCCCCTACCGTCCTGCATTCACATTGGAGGCTACCCTGGAGGAAATCTCTGAACAGAAAGCAGCTCTTTATGACCCGCATGTCGTTGATCAATGCGTTAAACTCTTTCTCGAAGACGGCTTCACTTTTTTAGGGGGTCAGGCTTGACTTATTTAAAATGTTGACTTATTCTAAAAAATGATTGGCTTGTATCCTATATTGAAAAATAATAAGAAGGAATAGTCATGCCAAGAAAACAGCGAGTTCATTTTGCAGGAGCAATTTACCATGTAATAGCCCGTGGTAACAATCGTGAGAATATTTTTAAGAAAGAAGAAGACAAGAGAGAATACGCAGACTTACTCGCCAAATACAAAGATAGATTAGGATTCGACCTGCTGGCATATGTATTAATGGACAACCATTTTCATCTATTGATACAGGTTGATCAATCTCCATTAATGAAAATTATGCAGGGATTACAACAAACTTACACTCAATATTTCAACCGGAAATATCACCATGTTGGCCATGTATTTCAACAAAGATACAAGGCGTTCCTCTGCGGTAACGATGCCTATTTAATCACTTTAATCTGTTATATTCATCAAAATCCGTGCCGGGCGAACATAGATGAAGGATTAGATTATACATGGAGCAGCCATCGGGATTATATAAAAGGATGGGGTAGTCTCGTTAATCCACAATTGGTTTTAAAGCTGTTAAATGAAGATACTGAGAAAGCCATCCAGTTATATAAAGAAACATTTGCTAAAGTTCAAGAATATCCTATACCTTCAGCACAACTTATTGAAAAAAACTCTTCTACTGAAAAGAGCTTTTCTTTAGAAGAAAATAAATCGGGAGAAAATGAAAATAAATTTGATCAAGCACTGTTAACAACAAAAATGAGTTTGGAAGATCTTGTTACACAGATACTGAATGAAACAGATGTTTCAAGGGGACTTTTACTAGGTTCTTGCCGCATCCGGAGTGTTGCAGCTGCACGGAATCAACTGATTTACCGCGCAGTGAAATTTGGAGTCTGTACAAGAACGGAGTTGTCCAGATTTCTGCAACTTGATCCTGCCCGTATAACCCGTATCTACCAAGAAACTGATTCAGCTTTTAGCAGACAATAAATAAGTCAATTTTTATCAATAAGTCAAGCCTGACCCCTAAACCTAAACAGGCGATTTTTAAGATATTTGAGAATCTGGAACATTATTTCCAGGGAAGCGAAAGTCCAGATTCCGGTTTTTCGGTGGACTACATGGACAGACAAAACGTTCTGAACAACCAGTGAGAAAGCTGTTGACACCGCAACCCCCTCTTTCCCGAAATACTGCACCAGAATTATGTTTAGGGCCAGATTTAAAAGGCCGCTGAAGATGCTGATTTTCATAAAAGTAACATGCAGCCCGGTCATTTGCAGAAAGTAATCGCATGATCCCGTCAAAGTGTTGACTATCTGGCCTAGGATAAGAAAACTCAGCACGACAGCCCCGCCTGCATATTGCTGGCCGAATAAAACGGCCAGAATGTTTTTTCCAAAAAGAAATAAAACAAGGAATACAGGAACTGAAACCATCGAGCTGATTGTCGTGGCGTATCTGATGACATGTTTCAGGTTCTGCAGGTCTTTTTTTGCGTTATAATGAGCGATCATCGCCGGGATTACCTGGTTGATCACGTTTCCGGAAAGAAAAGTCACACTGGCCAGAGAACTGGCCACCCCGTAAATACCCACCTGAACCGCATCCGAAAAAATCCCCAGAACGTATACGTCTGTGCTGGTCATCAGCAAAACGACCCCGCTGGTAACCAGCATGGGCAATGAGTCCGCCAGTATATCAGACGCTGCGACCCTTTTTGTAGGCCAATCCTTTACCCTTTTGGCAAAGATAAGCAATCCGGTTAAAGGAGCCAAAAACAAACCGGCGATTAAGGCCAGCAACACATTCTGTATCGTGGTGACAGAAGCCAACCAGAAAAGAACCAACAGGGTTAAAAAGATCAATTGCTGCAGAACGGGTAAAAAGGAGGCGGTTTTGATATCCTGGAGCCCTTTGAAGGTCTCTATAGTTAGGGTGAGACAATTCTGCAAAGGAATTACACCGGCATAATATATCAACATTATATAAAGATCCGGGGACTTAAATATTTTAAAACACAGGGGCTGCCTAATCAGCCAGATTAACAAAAAAATACCCACCGAGCCGGCCAGGACAATCTTAAAAATACTGCTCAGCGTGCCTTTCAGCAGGCCCCAGTCCTTCTCGCCGGCCGCTATGCCGATAAGTTTTACAGTCAGCGTTTTAGTCCCAAGCAGGGAAAATATACCCGCAAGGTCACAAATTTTTAAGAAAATAACATAAGCGCCAAATAGAACGGGGCCAAGACAGCGGGCAAGCAGAACTTTATTTGCCGTTGCAAGCGGCATAAGGGCAACCTTGCCAAGCAATGCAAGAAAACTCCCCGAAAGAATATTTTTATCCACATTGTCTATATAAAACACCAGCTTTTAAAACTTTACGGTAAACAAAATCAGAAATACCGATTACTGGAGCAGAACGTTTTCAAAACGCAACTGCTTTAAAAATTAACTTGAGTTAACTTGCATCAGGAGGCCAACTGTCTGCGTGCCCGTGTTCACACCCTGTTTTAAGTTACGCCGGAGTTCATCTATTGCTACAATTTTTTAAAATCCCTGGCGCCGGGTAATGGAAAACTGCATAGTATATCAAAGATATTTGATATACGGGTGAAAAAATGGGCAAAAAAATTTTTATAATGACCTGCGTACATGAATGGAATGACAACCGCATCCTGTTTAAAGAAGCTTCTTCACTGGTCAGGAACTATACAGTGGAACTTCATGCCCCGGGAAATTTTAAATTCAGGGAGGTAAATGGTGTCAGGATTTTCGGGCTGGCGCCTGTAAAGAGGTTTTTGAGGCCTTTAAGCTGGATCCGGCTTTTTTTTAGGTCAGTAAAGGCCGTAGCCTCTGTTTATCATTTTCATGACCCGGAATTGATCCCTTTAGGACTGTTCTTAAGAATTCTAGGCAAAAAGGTGGTTTATGACGTTCACGAGGATTACCCCGATGCGATTTTATATAAACAGTGGATACCGAAACCTTTCAGAAAAATGACTTCTTTTATTTTTAACTTATTGGAAAAAAAATGTTCTTCCTTTTTTAGCGGGCTCATTTTCGCAGAACTCACCTACAAGGAAGGCTTCCGTAATTCAAGAACCCCCCAGATCGATATACTCAACTACCCCCTTGACTGCGAACCTAAGGAAAGGGCCTCAAAGGAAACCGAAAAACGCTGCAATTTAATCTATGCCGGCACTGTCTCTGAGATCAGGGGCGCTGTGGAAATGCTCAAGACCATGGCTATTCTTGCAAGCTGGGAGAAAAATGTCCATTTATTTCTGGTAGGCCCCTTCCCCCGCCCTTCTCTAAGGGCCGAACTTGAAGAATTCTTAAAAGAACATAGTTTGTTGGAATATGTCACAATTACCGGCAGGGTGGCGCCTGCGGAAGTGTACACCTACTATGAAAAAGCCGATATCGGTTTATGCCTTCTCCACCCGGTCGAAAACAACCTTAAATCCCTCGTTACGAAGCTATTTGAATATATGTCGGCAGGAATTCCAATTCTGGCCTCCAATTTTCCCCGCTGGTCGGAACTGCTTGAGGAAACCAGGGCGGGATTGACTGCCAATCCCCTGGATCCGTATGAGATAGCCCGCCAAGTTTGTACTCTAATTGACAATCCGGAATTACGTCTTTCAATGGGCTCCAGCGGGCGCGAAGCTTATGAAAAATATTTTAACTGGAATGGGGAAGAAACAAAACTAATCCGTTTTTACGATAAGCTTCTTGAAATATAACAATATAATACCGGCACGGGCGTCTGAGCAAACCGTGACAACGATGACTCTAAGAATAAGAATATTGCACAAGTATTAAGAGGCGAACATGAGCAGTAGGCAATTAACCTTCCTAAGGCAAATTACTTTCAGAGTAGTTCAACATGCCTCCAGCGGCGCCACGAATTATGAAAACTGAGCTTTTAAAGAATAATTCCAGGATAGAGAAGAAAAATGATGTAGTTAAGTAGCCTCCTTAATAAGTCAATTATCAAAATAAGTCAAGCCTGACCCCCATTTCAATAGGCCGCCAGCGGCGCCGCGAATTTGAAAACCTTTTGTCAGAGTAGTTATGAAAAGTCAGGAGTGTTGGTTATGCTCAAAGAATTCTACTTAATTATCCGCAGCTCAAAACTTCTCTTTTTATTCACCTGCGGCGTTTTGTCTTTATTTGTTCTTTCGATAATCTTCAGTTTAATCTACGGTAATTTTTATCCTTTGCTTATCTTTGGCGAAGCGCTGGTCATCGCTCTGGTTATCTGGCAGCCCCTAACCGGTTTCTGTTTAATGACTTTACTGATTCCCCTTGAAGATCTGACGATCCTTTTCCCTTCTTTAACCTTAATAAAAATTATCGGGCTGGCCACCTTCTGGGGATTTTTAACGCAGCTTTTCCTGGGCAAGAGAAATTTTAAAACACACAACTTTTTTATGCTTTTATCCATTTATTTAGGATGGTGCCTTCTTTCCCAGACCTGGGCAATCCAACCCGAACAAAGCTGGCTGAGGCTTGAATCCCTTATTCAACTTTTTGCCATGGCTATTCTGGCTTATAATCTGGTCGGCTCAAAAAAAGATATTTACCTCATCCTGGGCAGTTATTTCATAGGAGCGCTTGCAGCGGCAGGCCTGGGAATATACAATGGTTACCTGCATGAATTTACGACCAGGATTACCATCTGTAACCTCCAGGATCCCAACTACTTCGCCAGGCTTTTAGGCATAGGAATAATTTTTAGCGGTTATTTTCTTTTGATTTCAAAAAATAAAGTAATCCGGCTGATCAGTTTTATTGCCGGGCTGGGCATGCTCTTTGCCGTGCTGCTTTCAGGGTCCAGGGGCGCCTGGATGGCATTATTTTTTGTTTTCGTAACCGGACTCATCTTATTCAGAAAACCTGCCGTTGATTTTTTCAAAAAAACTTTTTCCGGTCCGGACCTGGCCATAAAGGTCCGGCTCTTAATAGCCCTGGGGTTCGCCATATTATTGGCCTTCTTTCTCGTCAGCAAGCTTCCGCAGGTTGTTTCGGTAAGAGCGCAGACCCTGTTCAGCCTCTCTGAAGACAGGGGATCGGGAAGGCTGGATATCTGGACGGTAGGCCTGAAGATTCTCAAGGAAAACCTTGCCCTCGGAGTCGGCCTTGACAATTTTCCTTATGCCTATACAAAATATTTTGCGCAGATCCCGGGAATCAACCCTGAGATCGGACTTAATAAAAACCCGCACAATATCTTTCTGGCTACACTCACCGAGCTTGGCATTCCCGGGTTTATTATATTCCTTTCTTTATTTATCTGCCTCTGGCGGTACACCGGCAATTCCGAAAACATGACGGATTCAGCTATAAGCAGGCTTTTAATAGTCTTTTTGGCAATAGCCGGCCTGACCTGTGCCGATCAGCACAGAAAATTTTTCTGGCTGGCAATGGTTATTCCTGTTCTTTTTGAACAGTTTGGAGTGTTAAAATCCGTATCCCCCGGCAGGGGAAAAAGAATATTATTTTTATCGCCAATTTTCCCAAACTGTCAGAACCCGGTTTACGGCGTTTTTTCCCTCAGGCTTGTTCAAAACCTCCAGGCAGCCGGCCTTCTTGTTACGGTCATTGCTCCTGTTCCATACTCTCCCGCCTGGCTGTGGTTCAACAGAGACTGGCGCAAACTGGGTCTTATACCGGAATACGAAGATATCGGGGGAGTTAAAGTAATTCACCCCCGTTATTTCTGCCTGCCCGGCGGCAAGTTCGAAAAGTTGAATGGATACTCCATGTTCCTGGCTGTGGAACCCGTAGCGGAAATCCTGAACCGTTCCGTTTCTTTCAGCTTAGTCCATTCCTGCTGTATTTTTCCTGCCGGATATGCCGGCCTGCTGATCTCAGATCGGTTAAACCTGCCTTCCGTATGTACCGCCATAGGCTCTGATATCAATGTAACCGCATTCAGATCGGCTTCCATGACCAGATTGGTCAGCAATATACTCAACCATACCGGCCAGACCGTAGCAGTAGGAAATGAACTGGCCCGTAAAGCACTCACTCTACAAACACATGACAAGGACGTAAAGGTTATTTATAATGGTGTCGACAGTGACATGTTCTGTACGGATAAAATTGACAGGGAATTAATTAGGCAAAAGACCGGCCTTAAGCCGGATGACCGGGTTATCCTTTTTGTCGGCAGGCTTATTTCCAGTAAGGGGATCTACGAATTAATCGAAGCTTTTGAAAAGATCTGCAATAAATTTCAGGATACATCGCTGGCGCTCGTCGGAGACGGACCGGAAAAGGAGTCCTTAAGCATCCTGGCAAAAAGCAAAGGTCTCGGCGGAAGAATACTGCTGCCCGGGACGATACCCCATGAGGATCTTGTATACTGGTACACGGCGTGTGAGGTTTTCGTCCTCCTGAGCCGCCATGAAGGTGTACCCAATGTCATCGCTGAAGCAATGTGCTGCGGCAAGCCCGTTGTGGCAACCAGGGCGGGCGGTATACCCGAACTTGTGGAAGACGCCAGGTCGGGTTTCTTAGTAGAACAGGGTCATAAGGACGAAGCGGTCGCAGCGATTGAAAAACTCCTTGCCGATCCCGCAGCAGGCCGGGAAATGGGCAAACTGGGCAGGGAAATAATTAATAACAGGCTTCTTAAATGGAAAGATTGCGCGGCGGCATACCTGGAAATATTTGAACAGTTAACGGGTTATAAATTGTTAAAATAAGCATACAACTTCAATGACAATTCAAGGTTGTTATCTAACTGCTTAATATCTTTAAAACCCCTTTCGGGGTTTTTTCTTCATAAATGGAACCAGGTGAGGAAACAATTGGACGGCGAAAAAAAGGAGGTTTCGGTCGAATATTGTCGTAATAAAGAAAACAAGAAGAATCTATTAAAAGGTGGTTTAGCTATATTATGACTGCCAAGAAAGTAATTAACATTTTTTTAGCGCTTGTTTTCTTAGGGACGATCTTCACTGCCAAACCCGCTCAATCCGCTTTATCCCCAACAAATGCCAAGTCGCTCTTTACCAAAATGGATAGAACTAGCAGCTGGGAATATTACAAAACCAGGGTAGACGACAGTCTGATCGCCTGGGATGAGAGTTACCTGCTCAGGGCGTATCTGTTTATGTACGAAGCCACCGGGGACAAACAATACCTTGATGAATTCACCGGACATGCAGATACTTTTTTAACCCGCCGGGACAGCGTACGGGGGATTAAAGATTACCGCGGACTTTCCCTGCCGGCCTGGCGCAGCGGAAAATACACCGACTATAAACAGTATGTCATCTATGCCGTGCAAACAGGTTTAACCATAACACCCCTTGCCCTTTTTGCTGCCGACGTGAAAAAAGATCCCTCCTTATCGGCATACCAGGCCAAGGCGGACAAATACCTGGCCGCCGCCGGGGACGCTATTGCCATTCACGATATGAGGGACAAACCCCAGTATTACGATGTCAACTGCCACTGGTACGAGGAAGGAAATACGATGCACTTGGACAGGCCGATCAATATGAACCTGGCCATGGGAAGCGCCATGCTTGCCGTCTATCAGGCGACAGGAGACAGTACCTACCTGACCAAAGCAACAAAAATTGCCAACTATTTCAAGCAATATTTAATTTTAGACTCTTCCACGAACAGCTACAAGTGGAACTATTACCCAGACGACAGCCAGTATGGAAAAGTGGTTGAGGATATGGACCACAGCCTTTACGACATAGAATTTATTCGCCTGGCCTATCAAAGCGGCATTTTCAGTTCGACGGACATGCAAAAGTTTGCCAATACGGCCAGCAAGGTGATGGTTAAATCAGACGGAACAATTTCTGCTAGAGTAGACGGGACCGGTACGACACCCTATCCCGGTTTTATTTCGAATTGGCTCTACTTCTACAATTGGGCGCCCTCTCTTGCGGACTCAAGCTACAAGATTCTCTCAGCCAAGTCGTCCCTGGTCCCGAAGGAGTTGTGCGGCCTGGGCCTACTGAACAAGGTTCTGCCAAACGATACGACTGAGCCTACACCACCACCTGCAACCGATACACAGCAGCCTCAGGTAAGCGTAACAGCGCCTGCTAAAGACAGTATCCTGACAAACGACAGCGCAACTCTTCAGGCTGCGGCAAGCGACAATAAGGGTGTCGGCTCGCTTGGCTTCTCTTACTCTGCCGACCAGCAGAATTGGACAGGCATCGGACTCGCTGAACTGGCCGGCGGCAATGGACTGTCGGGAACCTGGAAAACAACCTGGGATATTAAAGATATTAAGGATGGCGCTTATTACCTGCGGGCAATCGCCAGAGATGACGCCGGAAATACCGCCGTTTCTGCATCAGTTGCCTGTAAGATTAAACACGCATCAGGCAGCCTGATTAAAAACGGGGATTTCAACCTGGGCACCCAGGGATGGGTAAATCTTAATAACTCGGCGAAAATAAACAGTTCAAACGGCAATAATTACCTTACAAACTCATATAGCTGGGACTTTTACCAGGACATTACCCTCTCTCCGGGCGCCTATAAACTGACTGCCTGCACGAAAAAAGGGACATCCACCAAAGGCGCCAGGATCGTCATCCAGTTCCGCTTCAGCAACGGTACGAAGACAATTCCCTATGATTCCGGATATAAAAATTCCGGAACCGGCTGGGAATCAATGCCGGCAATAACTATCAAGGTACCGGCCGGGGTGTCGGTAACCAGGATCTACCTCTTATCTGGCGGTTCTGGAACCCAGCATTTCGATGACCTTACTCTAACTGCAATATAATTAATTAACCGACCGGGCGGGGCGTCACAACCCCCCTGGCCCCCTTCTTTAGAACCATCCGGCATGCGGGTTCACGCTAAGCGGTTCCCATCCCTTCGCAGGGATTTTTTATACACACGGATAAGACCGGCAACGGAGTATGCCGTTAAGAACCCGCCCTCCGGCAGAAGGCTTCGTTGGTTAAGGCTGTTCAGTGGCCGGAGTCACCTGAATCTCCCGGGCGATTTCCCGGTCAACCGCGAACTGGGTATATCCGACCTGAAAAATGTATGAGGGAAACACCTGCAGCAGGCGAATCAACAAACCGGGGTAAATCCCCAACGACATAAGTTTTCTGATTTTCTTTGGATCGTATGTTGAAAAACCCGAAATCTGCCCCCAATCTCCAACATGCAAATCGACAAGAGATTTCTTTTCGGCTGCAATGGCGTTGCTCTTCCTTCTTCTTAACCGGCCGATTATTCCCGGGCCCCTCGTAAAAACTTCATAGCCGCAGCGCGGACACTTCAGTTTACCGCAAAAGCGGCTCAAAAAACAACCGGCGCAGCTCTGCGCGTCCTCGTTTGAAAATTCATAACCGCAGAATGAACATTTATTCACAATTTTACCCCCGTTATAGCTATCAGCCAGTTAAGCGCAAATCCTGATATAAATGCAAAAGGAAAGATAAATACAGCAATCGCAGTTGCGGTTTTTAACCCGCGCTCCTTGATCATGATGATGAATTGGGCAATGCAGGGAACAAACAGCGTCAGGGTTACGGCAGTCACTACCAGTTGTGTATTGCTGAGAATTCCCGTCTTATACAGATCGTACAGCCCGGCGGCGCCGTAATCGCGCCGGAAGAAACCAAACAAGAAAACCTGCGCAATTACATCCGGCAGACCAAGACTATTTACAACTGGAGTCAACAAGACTACTAACTGCTGAAAAACTCCGGTGATGTTACCCAGCCAGATCAGTATGCTGGCCAGGATAAAAAGCGGCATAACTTCTAGAAAATACCACTTCATCCGTGTATATGTTTTTATATATACGTTTCTCAAATTCGGCCAGCGCATCGGGGGAAGTTCCATATAAAAGCTTGGCCGGTCACCCGGCAGAAGCCTGGCTGTCAAATAACCTACCAGCAGAAAAACCAGCAGCAGGAACCCCGACCAAAGAGCCAGCGCTCGCGGTTTTCCTGAAAGAACAGCCAGAATAATGCCCAACTGCGCTGAACATGGAATAGCCAGGGCCAATAAAAAGGTAGCAATTATTCTCTCTCGGGCAGTCTCCAGAGTCCGGCTGACCATAGTCGCCATGGTGTCACAGCCGAAACCCAGCGTCATCGGGATGACCGCCCGGCCGTTTAAACCTATGCTCTTGAACACCCGGTCAACCAGCAGGGCCATGCGCGGCAGGTAACCGGTATCTTCAATGATCGAGAATACAATAAAGAAGGTTCCCACAATCGGCAGAACAATAGCCAAAGCATAGCGGAAACCCAGGGTTATGATCCCGTAATCCTTCGCCAGCAGTTCCTGAACCGGAACCCAGGGGATATAGCTTTCAACCAGTCTGTTGACCCATGGATTAATCATCTTCTCATACCCGGTTTCAAGATAGTTGACCAGTGTTCCCGCTCCGAAAATACCTACGAACTTATACAGCCCGTAGTAAAGAACGAGAAGGAGAATGGGGACGCCGGTTACCGGCCGCATGGTCAGCCGGCTGATATTTTCGCTAAAACTGGGCCGTGATTCTTTTGGCGCAGATACTGCCTGATGGGAAAGCCTGGTTGCCATATGCTGCCGCTGCAGATTTACAACAAAATAAAGCGGTTCCTTATAGTTTGCCTGAGTATCTGCAATTATTTGTTTGATTGCCTCGTAATTTCCCCGATCACGGTCAGACACGATTTTGTGTATTTCTTCGTCGCCCTGCATTAACAACAGGGCAATCGCCCGTTTTGACAGATGAAAATTATTAATTAAAAGGTTTTCTATTTTCAACAGTGATTTCTCAATTAATGAATCGTAGACAGGCGGTTTAAATACCGCAGCTTCCATACATTAGGCCTGCTTTCCATGAACGTTGTTATGATAATAATCGCGGATAGTATTCTTAAGTATATCCAGGCCGTAACCTGACGCGGCTGAAATAGCAACTACGGGAATTCCGATTAGGGATTCAAGTATTGCGGGGTCAACTTTAATTCCCAGCTTATCGGCTTCATCAATCATGTTGATGACCAGAATAACCGGCAGACCTGCTTCGATGAGCTGTATTGTCAAATTGAGCATGCGCTCAAGATTTTTGGCGTCGATAATGTGCAAAACGACCTCCGGATTATCTTCCAGAAGAAGGGTGCGGGAAACCCGTTCTTCTTCGGTAATTGGCATAAGTGAATACATACCCGGTGTATCAATAACCTCCCATGTTTCTTCAATACTCGTTTTACCAGTGGAGATCTCGACGGTAGTGCCGGGATAGTTGGATACTGTAACATAAGCGCCGGTGAGGAAATTAAAAATAGCACTCTTGCCTACGTTCGGTGTTCCGACCAAAACGATCTTTTTCAAGCCATATGATGACTTGCGGCTTTTTTTCGGATGATCAACACGCAAAGCCTTCTTCAATTGCGGGAATAACCAAGTATATTTGACTGATCTCATTAAATGCAAGGCTCCTTATATCAACCGACGACGTTTACAAAATTTCATTGTTTACAAAATTTCATTGTTTATTTTCTGCAATATGACCAGTAATTGGCTGGCCTCTTCTTCCGAAATTGTTGAGAGAATCTGGTTGGTCAGCTCAAGGTGAAACTTGTGATGCTCCTTGAACGCCTTTATTCCTTTATCAGTCAGGCTGATTAAATATACCCGCCGGTCTTCACGGGTGTTGCTTCTTCTGGCGTAGTCCTTTCTTTCGAGCCTGTCTACTGTTACTGTTGTAGTTCCTGTTGTCACACCCAACCTCCCGGCAAGATTCTTCATGTTTATTTCACCGCACTGGCCCAGTATCTCCATTGCATGAACCTCAGAAACTGTTAAATCGCCGGACCGTACTACTGACGACTCCCATGAGGTGAAACTGCTTATAAAACGGATCAGTTCATTTGTAAGAGCGTCAACCATAATAGCCACCAACTTCTAAATATTTTATTTTATGATAATTATAATTTCAAATTGTTTGAATTTCAAGCCATAGTGTACTGTCTTTACCGGTGTTTGTCAACTGTCAACCACAAAACATAAAAATTCTGTATAACAAAGTCTTAAAATCCGGTATTTTATGATAAAATCGCCCGCCTTATTGATTATGTTCAGACAATTCTCCCAGAAAAGTATTAGTCCCCGGCTGGTATTACCCTAACCGGGGACTTCTTTTTGTACTATTTAATTATATTACTTAATTATGCTACTTAATTACGAATTCCCATGCGCAGTACCATTTATCTGAGGGTACCTCATCTGGAGGGCATCCGATACATCTTGTCCCAATTCTTTTATCAACAGTTTTTGCAAACATACTATATTCAACCAGGCCGGCCGGTTTACATTTGAAGAATTCCATTGCTTTTCTTTTACGGGCGGACTGTACCCGGCATTTATTCATACGAAATATTAATGTTTTCTCGTCGGGATGGATAATTTCCTGTTCGTTTATAAATGCATACATGCGGTATTTAAGGCATTGTTCCAGTGCTTCCAAACCTCCGCCTGCTTCTATTTTTAAAAGACTCATAATCCGTTTAGCTTCCAAAACGGTATATTTCTCCCAGGCATTAATATCTAAAGCAATCGCCTCATCTATTCCAAAGCGGCGTTCAACCGCTTGAAACCACAAACCGTCATGGGACAACCATCTTTTTGCGAAATCTATCGCTAAATCCTTCCACATATCATCCGGCACATAATTATAGCTCATCCTCCAGGTAATCTCCAATCAATTGATAAATATTACCGTTGCTTTTTGAATTGAATTTACAGGGAAAGTTGTTTTTTTGTTTCATCCCAGAGCGCTATTATCTTGTCTTTGACTTTTCCGCTTGTGTAATCAACTACGGGACGACCTGCGCGGACGGCCTTGATTACTTCCTTGTCATATGGTATTTTCCCAACTACAGGAACGCCCTTTTCCTTGCATTTTTGTTGAATTTCTTCAGTGTTCGAAATGCTCAAATCAAATTTATTAATACAAACCGCCGCTTTCCCCTCAAAATGATCAACCAGGGTAAGCACCCTTTCCATATCGTGAAGACCGGACAGCGTCGGTTCGGTTACAATCAAGGCCAAGTCTGCGCCTGAAAGAGATGAAATAACAGGGCAGCCTATACCGGGCGGACCGTCGGTAATAATGAGATCACACCGGTTGTCTTCTGCAATTTTCCTCGCTTGCTGACGGACAGCGGCTACAAGCTTGCCCGAATTACCTTCACCTATACCCAAACGTGCATGTACAAGCCAGCCGAACCTTGTATCAGATATATACAGATATCCTGATAAATGCTCGGCCATTTGGATAGCTTCGTTGGGACAGGCATGGTAACAAACAGCGCATCCCTCACATGCCAACGAATTTACTTCAAATTCCTTAATCGCGTCGAAACGGCAAAGGTTTGCACAAATGCCGCATTCACTGCACTTTTCCTTATCTATAACTGCTTTGGGCATCCCGTAAAAGGGTTGTTGATCATTTTGCGTTGGTCCAAGAAGAAGATGCAGGTTGGCGGCGTCAACGTCACAGTCAACCAGGATTTTATTTTGAGCAAGAACGGCAAATGAACCCGTGATACAGGTTTTTCCAGTGCCGCCTTTACCGCTGATAACCACCAGTTCCTTCAATTTCTTCCCATCCTCTCACACTTTCTCCACAGATCTATCAAGTCTTTCTTCCACTGCGGCTTTATTGCAAGCAACGGCAATCCCTTGGCGTAATTAACCGCAATCTCACGACTGAAGGGAAATTTCATGAGCAACGGAATCCCTTTGTCCTTGCAAAATCTTTCTATATCTTCATCTTTTCCGTCCGAGCGGTTAATAACCACTCCTCCGGGGACCTTTAATTCCTGAATCATTCCGAATGCAAGTTCCAGGTCATGAAGGCCAAAGGGAGTTGATTCAGTAACAAGTATGCAGAAATCAGCGCCTTCCACCGCTTTAATTACCGGGCAGGAGGTACCTGGTGAAACATCTGCGATAACTGCCGCGCCGGGCAGGCGCTTATTTTTAACTGCCTGGATAAGCGGAGGGCTGATTGCAACGCCAATTTTCAGGCGCCCCTGGATAAAATCTATTCCTTCAGCCAACCCGCCTTCTATCCAGCCGATCTCCTGCTCCGCAGATGAAATTGCTTTTTCAGGACAGAAATACATGCAGCCCCCGCAGCTATGGCAGAGTTCTACGAAAGACAGAACATTTCCTGGAAGTACAGCCAGGGCGTGAAAAGCGCATATTTCAGCGCAACGGCCGCAAAAGTTGCATCTGGAAAGGTCTACCCGCGGAACTTGTACAGTCACAGATTCCTTATATGTGAATTCCGGTTTTAAGAAAATATGGCCGTTTGGCTCCTCGACATCGCAATCAATATATTGTACTTGATACTGTTCTTTGATGGCCAGGGCAAGGCTCGTTGCAATGGTAGTCTTGCCTGTACCGCCCTTACCGCTGGCTATAGCAATATGCATTTTAACTCCTACTTTCTTCCCCTGCTCATACCCTCGTGAAGGCTGGCGTTGGCTGTCAAAGACTGCTTTAAAAGGCCGTTTTTATACTGTTCAAACGCTTCCCGGACCGTCCCGGACGCTCCCGTATATACCTTTATGCCTGCAGCCTGCAATACCCCCATAGCATTGGGACCAATGCGTCCGGTCAGCACACACTCAACTTTCCTGTTAACTAATTCCTGGGCGGTATGAATACCCGCTCCCCCTCCGGCAAATGCGCCGGAGTTGGATATATGTTCCCACTGATCCTTATCTTCGCTTATAATTGCAAAATATTCGCACCTGCCAAAGCGGGGGTCAACTCTTGCCTCGATACTGTTTCCTTCTGCGCTGATTGCTATTTTCATTCGTGGCACACCCTTCCTTCCCCGTTACAGTCGCCATGCCCGTAGCCATCGCCATGCCCGTGACCATGGTCGCATGTACTTTCACCAATTTCCAGCCGGCCGGCTAAAAAGTCCTCAACCGCCTTATTTACAGGACCACTTACTCCTGTAAGCGCAACGATATTGTTTTGACCAAACATCATCTGCGCCCGCTGACCCATGCCGCCGGCAATAATATGCGTTACACCCATTGAGGCCAGATAACCTGGTAAGAATCCTGGCTGGTGACCAGGAGTCGGGATGGTCAGCTTTTCATTAATCTTATTGTTTTCGCCAATATTATAAAGAGTATACGCGGGGCAGTGTCCAAAATGCCCTGAAACATAACCGTGTTCATCCGCTACTGCTATTTTCATTAGTTCGACCTCCTTTTTAGCTATTCTTCAATCAAATTAATTTCATTGAAGGGATTAACATCATATAGTTCTATCTGTCCGGAATCACTGAACTGGGCCAGTTTGGGTTCAACGGGCAGTACCGCAAGCAGTTTCATGCCTGTTGTACGGGCTGTTTCCTGTGCTTTGCCGGGTCCGAACAGATCTATTTTCTTCCCGCAGCCAGGACATGTTAAGTAACTCATATTTTCAACCATTCCCAAAATCGGGATATTCATCTGCCCGGCCATTTTGACAGCCTTTTTAACAACCATTAAAGCCAGGTCCTGAGGAGAAGTAACTACCACCAACCCATACAGGGGCAGAGACTGCATAACTGTCAGCGGTACATCGCCGGTTCCCGGCGGCAGGTCTACAATTAAGTAATCAAGGTCACCCCAAATGACATCCGTCCAGAATTGTTTGACAGCGTTTCCAAGAAGCGGACCGCGCCAGATTACAGGCTCGTCTTCCGTCATAAGGAATAAATTTAAGGAAATAACAAGGATTCCGTAAGTTGTCCTGACCGGAACAATACGATTATCCAAAACTCCAGGCGGACTGGTTAATCCAAACATTTTTGGAATGCTTGGCCCGGTAATATCTGCGTCTAATATTCCCACTTTATAGCCCTGCCGGTTTAATCCAACCGCCAACAAAGCGCTTACTGAAGACTTACCGACACCTCCTTTGCCGCTGACTACCGCAATCACATGTTTGATATTGTTGAACTCACTCTGCTCAAGAATTCCTGGTTTCGCATTCGAAGCTTCGTCTGCATTTATGTTCTCTGACATCCAGCTCTCCCTTTCCAAATATTACAGTCATTAGCCTTTTTTACGCCGCTATCAAGCCGTCCAAATTCCCAGTTCCAGGCCTCTGCCCTAAAGGTTATTTTCTGTCTCCTCCTGGTATTTTTGCGCCTCCTTCCTGTCTGCCAGATCCTTACAGCAGCGTCCCTGACGGCGCCTTAACCGGTGAACCGGTTCGCTGCAAATAATTTTTTGCCCGCCTCCAAATATTTTGTATTTTTTTATACTTCCGCATCTGGGACAGGAAATTTCGTAGCCGCGTTTACCGTTTTCAGAAAATGTTCCTTCATCCCACGTATGCTTGCATTCAGTGCATTCAAAAGAACGGCGTTTTTCTATGTAGTTCCCGCCTCTAATAATGATTGTCCTGCCCTCTACCAGCGCTGATGCCATTTTACTTCTGGCGGTTTGTAAAAGGCGCTGAAAAGTTGGACGGCTCAATCCCATTTGGCTGGCGCACTCGAACTGATCTAAACCACACATATCTTTTAATCTAATGGCTTCAAGTTCTTCTATTCCAAGCACTAAAGGGTTTTGGTTTGGTTGGCCTTCAGCTATAAATTTTTGACAGCAGGGAAGGTTATCAACCAATCCTATACATCTTTTCCTTACCATCACAATACCGCCTAATGAACATATGCTCATTTGATTATACATTAGTATATCCAAAAATACAATACAAATTTAAAAACTATTTACACAACCAACAATTTGGATTTACTCCTCAATTTTATTTGTCTTTATCTTTTCATAATAATTACTGATCGCTTTACGCAAAGCACTAACTCCAAGGTTGGAACAATGAGCTTTATGTTCAGGAAGCCCGTCAAGAGCATTTATAACATCTTCTTCAGTTATCTTTAATGCATCTTCTAATTTTTTTCCTTTCGCCAATACGGATGTCATGCTTGAGGTAGCAATTGATGCGCAACAGCCAAATACAAGATAGCTTACCTCTTGAATGCAATTATCTTTGACCTTCAAATAAAACGTTAACGCATCCCCGCAGGCTGGATCTCCAAAACTTCCTTCAGCGTCGGCATCCGGCATACTATATGCGTTTTGTGGACTCATAAAATGTTCAATTACTTTATCTGAATAAATAGTTAACCACCTCTATACTCTTTTATAAAAAGTTTCTACCGTGCCTGTGTCTATAACAGCCGTCACTGCCGCAAGACTTTCCGCGGCCGTCACAAAGCTGGTATTCTCCGCCCTCAATAAAAAGCACTTTCCCGTTTACAAGAGATTCTGCTACTTTTTTTCGGGCATTGTTATAAATGCCTTGAACAGTTGTACGCGCTATATTCATTTGACCGGCGCACTTTTCCTGTGTAAAACCTTCTAAGTCAATAAGCCTTATAGCCTCGTACTCATCAACCGTCATATTGATAAGTTCTGTTGTATTTGCTGGAAAATCAAGAGGCCCAAACCGTCTGATTTCAGGCAGGCAACAGACTTTTCTCCATTTTCTTGGTCTTGGCATATTTTTTAACCTCGTTTTAAACAGGAATAGCCGGAGACTTCTCCGGCTATTCCTGCCGCTTGTTACAAGTTTTCCAATTGCTTATCGATAGCCTCAAGCCGGCTTTGAAGCAAATCTTTTTGTTCCTGGAGTAGCTCTTTTTGTGTTTTTAAGGAAGTCTGGTCTGTATTAAACCCCATACCATAATCTATACCATAACCCATACCATAACCCATACCATAATAACCCATACCAAAACCTCGCCCAAAACCTCGCCCAAAACCTCGCCCAAAACCTCGTCCAAAACCTCCTCCAAAACCTCGCCTGTATCCAAGCCCTAATCCAAATCCCGCGCCGTATCTAGAAACATTCGCCCCGCACAATCCCAAACCTCTACCGGTCATTGATCCACGCCCCATCGGGCCAGTCCCATCCAATCCCGGCATCAATATCATCTCCTTTTCTTTTTATATTAATTATGCTCTGATCATTGCCGAACCACATTGTGGGCACTTCATACTAGCACAAGGTGTTGCAAGTTGGTGCGCTGCTCTTGTCCCACACTTCGGACATTCACAAAAACCACCCGGGCCTGCGCTTGCAGGTCCTCCCATTCTACCTGCGCCAAATCCGCTTCCGGATTTACGGCCTTGACCGCCACGGCCACCCGGGCCTGTACCGTCTCTTCCTGGCATATTCAACACCTCCCAATGTTATTGACATATGTCATATTCAACTTATATTATATATTGTTATTGACATATGTCAATAACAATTTTTATTTTTTTTAAAAACCACCGCCTATAAAAAATAAAAACGGCGCAACCATTTGATTAATCGTCGTTCTTACACAAATAATTCTCATGTAATTGTGCTTTTATTTTACAGCAAAGGGACTATCCCTTTAATACCAGACACCTTTTCATAATGTTTCCGGTTTATTGCTCTTTGCCCTATTCCTAGCGCGGGGAGATAAGCAGGCTTTTTACAGCTTCGTTAATCTTTTGAGCAATATAAGCGTTATTCATAGTGTAAAGGTGTATACCGTCAACACCTTGGGAAACAAGATCTACAATCTGATCGACAGCATAGGCGATTCCGGCGTCGCGCATTGCTGCAGGATTGTTTTCATACCGGTTCATCATAGCGGTGAACTTTCTGGGAAGATCAACTCCGCACAGCGATACCATCCGTTCAATCTGCTTTTTATTCACAACCGGCATTATCCCTGCTTCTATCGGCACAGTTATTCCTGCGTGTTCTGCCCGTTCCAGAAATGCGTAGAAATAGTTGTTATCGAAAAAAAGTTGAGAAATCAAATGATCCACGCCATTTTCTACTTTAATTTTCAGATTGCGTATATCCGCAGCAATGCTTGCAGCCTCTCTATGCCCCTCAGGGTAGCAGGCTGCGATGATGTTGAAATTGCTGTTTTTTTTGATAAAGGAAACTAAATCACTGGCGTACTTGAAATCCTGCTTTGGAGGAATGTCCGGGTTAATGTCACCTCTTAACGCCAATATATTTTCTATATTGTTGGCTTTCAGCCGTTCCAGCAGGAAGAGGACTTCCTCTTTAGTCTGGCTGATACAAGTCAGATGGGCAACAGACTCTATGTGATATTGATTCTTTATAGTTGATGAGATTGCAATAGTTGATTCGCTGTTGTCACTGCCGCCTGCGCTGTAAGTTACGCTGATAAAGTCGGGAGAAAGATTAACAAGCTCATTCAGCGTTTTATAGATAGTATCCAGAGAAGAGGTCTTTTTGGGAGGGAAAACCTCAAAGGACAGTACCGTTTTTACTTTGAATAATTCTGTTATCTTCATAGAATAGCCTTTCTCGAATAGCCTTTCTCGAATAGCCTTTCTCGAATAGCCTTTTTCTGATTTCTTTTGCGGCGGCAGCGGTTTTTTCAAACGCTCAATACCGTTTCAGGCTTTTGATAACTGCAAAGAAATAAAAACACATCGCGTTTAATGATTTATTTCATTTTATCACCACTCCCATAACAATGGCTATAAGAAACGGGAAAAAACTCCGAAGTATTCCCAATTTCCATAAGAAGCCCGGTTGTGCAAAGGAAAATCAATAGCTTGAACAATTAGCCATAAAAATATTCTATTACTGTAATAAAGGTTCACAATGTATAATTGAAAATGTTGTAACAAGCATGGACTACGAGAGGCTGTTATGCGCCACCGGACCATACGAAGGTGAGATATTGCGCTCTTCCGACAACAAGCATCCACATAAAATAGCCTGGATTCACTGCGTCGGTTCCAGACAGGTTCTTCCCGGCGGTAACAGCTATTGCTCTGCTGTATGCTGCACATATACTCAGAAACAGGTAATTCTGACAAAAGACCACGACGCTGACGCCAAGTGTTACATATTCCATAATGATGTACGTTCCTATGGCAAGGATTTCGAAAGATTCTACCAGAGAGCGGAAAATCTTCCCGGGATTCAGTTTATCAGAAGCTATGTAACAATAGTAAAAGAGGACCCGGTAACCAAGAATGTAACCATACGGTATTCTACACCCGACGAGGGAGTAAAAGAGGAAGAATTCGATATGGTTGTATTATCAGTCGGGTTGAATCCTCCCCGTAATTTCAAAGACCTGGCAAACAGGTTCGGCATTGAACTCGAGTCCCACGGATTCTGTAAAGTAAATCCCTTTAATCCTATGGAAACCTCCCGCCCGGGAATTTTTATAAGCGGCGCCTTCCAGGGCCCTCTGGATATTCCCGAGTCCGTTTTCAGCGCCAGCGGCGCCGGTTCGCAGATCGGCGAACTCCTCAACTTCAGACGGGGAAATCTCGCCAAAGAAAGAATCTATCCGCCGGAAAAGGATGTTTTGCTGGAAGAGCCCAAAGTGGGTGTCTATGTGTGTCATTGCGGCGCCAATATTGGAAGAATAGTAAATGTCCCTTCAACAGTTGAATATGCCTTGACATTGCCCAATGTTGTCCACGCTGAAGAAAATCTCTTTATTTGTTCCAGTGAATCCGCCGCGATGCTGGCGAAAGACATCCGGGAAAGAGGGCTCAACCGGGTGGTTGTCGCCGCCTGCACTCCAAGGACGCACGAGCCGTTGTTCCGGGACACCCTCCGGGAGGCGGGAATTAATCAGTATTACTACGAAATGGCAAATATCAGAGAACATTGCTCCTGGGTCCACTCCAGGGAAAAAGAGGAAGCCACGCGAAAAGCAAATGATATAATCCGGATGGCGGTAGCAAGGGCCTGCCATCTGGAGGCCCTGCAGGAATTTGATCTGCCTGTCGACAAGAGGGCTTTAGTGGTCGGAGGAGGCATAGCCGGTATGAACTGCGCTCTCTCCATAGCCAACCAGGAACATGAGGTATACCTGGTGGAAAAGGATACGGAACTTGGGGGGATGGCGCGAAAACTGCATTATACACTGGAAGGTTTGGATGTTCAGGCTTATTTGCGTGATCTTATAAGAAAGGTATACCAACACCCCTTATTGCATGTGTATACAAATGCGGCCATCACCGAGGCCAGCGGCTATGTGGGTAATTTCGTAACCAGGGTGGAGTCAGCCAGAGGGGTGGCAGAGATCAAACATGGCGCCACCGTCATCGCTATCGGCGCTGACGTATATAAACCCACCGAGTACCTTTATGGAGAAGATGACAGGGTTATGACCAGCCTTGAGCTGGAAGAGCAGATTGCCGGGAAAGAGGAAAGGGTGATTAACGCCGAAAGCCTGGTAATGATCCAATGCGTGGGCTGCAGAAACGAAGACAGGAATTACTGCAGCAGGATCTGCTGCAGCCAGTCTGTCAAGAACGCCTTGAAATTGAAAGAAATAAACCCCGGCATGGATATATACATCCTTTTCCGGGATATGAGAACATATGGGTTTAAAGAGGATTATTACAGAGAAGCGGCAGGTAAAGATGTAAGGTTCATCCGCTATGAGCCCCAGGACAAACCCGGGGTGGAATCTGTCCGGGAGGGCGGCAGGAGCGTTCTTAGAGTTACCGTGACAGATTATGTTTTGGGGAAGAAGCTTGAACTGGACGCCGATCTAATTGCCCTGGCCGCCGCTGTTGTCCCTTCCGAAGGCAGGAAGGAAGTAGCCGGATTATTCAAGGTAACTTTAAGCCCGGATGAATTCTTCCAGGAAGCTCATGTCAAACTAAGGCCTGTTGACTTCGGGGCGGAAGGAATTTTCCTCTGCGGGCTAGCTCACTATCCCAAGCTCATCCCGGAATCGATCAGCCAGGCCTATGGAGCTGCAGGCCGGGCCTTAACGCTTCTCTCACACGATACAGTCACCGCCTCAGGATCTGTCTGCGAGGTGGACGAGGATAAGTGCATTTCATGTGGCGCATGCATTATGGCGTGTACTTATGGCGCAATAGATTTTTATGAGACGCCGCAGGGCAGAAAAGCCAGGGTCAACGCAGTGCTTTGTAAGGGAGACGGCCTGTGCAACACAAAGTGCGCAACAGGGGCTATTTCTCTCAAGCACTATACCGACGAAGAACTCTTCAGCCAAATTATGGCGGCTGCAGATAAAGATATCACGCAACAAAGCGGGGCCGAAGCTTGAAACAAATAGACAGAGCAGTGAATTAAAGAAAATCAAGGAGATGGGGAAGAATGAGTCCGGGATCTAAAATAAAACCAAAGATACTGGGTTTTGTATGTAATTGGTGCTGCTACGGAGGAGCGGACCTTTGCGGGGTTTCCCGCTTTCAGTACCCCCCTTATATAAGGCTGATCAGGGTAATGTGCTCGGCCAGAGTCGACATGGCGCATATCTTCCTGGCTCTCTCAACCGGACAGCACGGAGTGTTTGTCGGCGGCTGCCACCTTAACGACTGCCATTATATTACGAACGGGAATTATGATGCTTTCGGCATGGTTTCTATCTGCAAAAAAATACTCGGGCACATAGGGGTAAACCCCGATAGGCTGAGACTGGAATGGGTATCTGCAGGTGAAGGGATCCGTTTTGCCAATATTATGAACGACTTCGGCGCGCAGATAGCAAAGTTCGGGCCTCTCGGCCAAAGTGAAGGAATAGACGAACAGGTATTGAAGTTCAGGCTTGAAGCTGCGGCAAAGCTTGTTCCCTACATCAGGCTGGTACAGACGGAAAGGATGAGAGTGCCTGTAAGGACGGAAGAAGCGTATCAAAAGTTTTTTGCCAGTGACGAGTTCAACAGGTTGTTTGAGGAGACAATTGCGGAGAAACTGTCCATTGGCCAAATCGTCGCCCTTCTGCAGAAAGAGCCTCTTGCAACACCGGGGATCTCCAGGGCTTTAGGCCTGACCCCGTCTGAGGTGTCAAGGTTTTTGATCAGTTCGTCAAGGCAAAAGCTTGTCAGGTACGATGAAGGCCTGAAGCGCTACGCTCTGGCATAGATAAAGAGAAGGCCATGGAGAAAATATAGAGCAGAGAAAAAGGGGAGAACAGGACTGGTGTCCTCCACGGGTTGCAACCCCGTTGGCCTGTTTTAATAAAATGGGGGTCCGGTTCGATTCCGACTTCTCCCCTCCAATTCATATTAAAATCAGTCGGATAATATTAAAGCTAAAGAAAGAAGTAATTAATTCTGGACAGTAACAACTCCGGAGGCAAAAGCTTGTCAGGTACGGACTACAACTATACAATTATTCTTTCTTAAGCTATAATATAGAATATAAATTTAAAAAGAAGAGAACAGTATAGTTTACAGGCAGGATGAGTTTGAAGAGACGACTCGGAGTATTGGAGTGAGGACCAGTATAGCTGGTCTTTTTTTATTTTTAAGTCTAAAAGAGGGTAGAATTATGAAATATATTCCAATAATAGAAAAGCTTAAATTAACGGCCGGCTTTGTTTCATTATTTGAACATTTAATTCGCTTACCAAACTCTTTTCTTTTAGAAAGCAGCCTTATGATCGATGGAATAGGAAGATATTCGTTTCTAGGAGCAGATCCGTTTTTAATATTCCGTTCCAAAAATCATTGCGTCCAGCTGATCAGTAAACAAAAAAGCATTACATTATATGATAACCCATTCTCTAAACTAAAGGAGTTATTAAACACATACCGGATTGAAGAATCTGATTTGCAATTTCCTTTTTGCGGCGGGGCGGCTGGCTTTTTTAGTTATGATCTGGGACGGATATTGGAGAAGTTGCCTTCGCTGGCGCATGATGATTTGAATTTACCGGATATATGCCTGGGTTTTTATGATTTAATCATCATGATGGATCATTTTACACAGGAAGTATATATAATTTCCACGGGGCTTCCTGAAACAGAACCCGATAGGGCTTATAAACATGCTGAGAAGCGTTTGCGTGATATCTGTAATGTCCCTATTAAATATTTGCCGAAAAAAGATGAATATCCGGAAAGAAGAATGAAAGAAGTATCTTCCGGAAGAAGGTTAACGTGGGACACTGTTTTTGGCGCATCTAAACCAGGTAATACTGATACAAACAAAATTTCATGCCACTTTGACAAGGACAGCTATTGCAAAAATGTACAAAAAGCGAAAGAATACATCAGAAAAGGTGATCTGTACCAGGTTAATCTTTCACAGCGCTTTTCTCTTCCTTTGACGATGGAACCATGGACGCTATACCGCCGCCTGCGTTCAATAAATCCGGCGCCCATGGCTGCCTACTTAAATTTTGGCAGCATCCAGGTAATCAGCTCCTCACCGGAACGTTTTCTGAAAGTTGCCGGCAGACAGGTAGAAACAAGGCCTATTAAAGGCACCCGCCCTCGCGGTAAAGATATAAGCATGGACCAATGCTTGCGGGATGAACTGTGGAACAGTAAAAAAGACAGGGCTGAGCTGGTTATGATTATTGATCTGGAGCGGAACGATTTGGGGCGGGTATGCGAGATTGGTTCGGTACAAACGCAGGAGTTATTCAGATTAGATGAATATGCTACAGTATTTCACCTGTCCTCAATAATAACCGGAAAACTGCCGGCAGATAAGAACGTTGTTGACCTCTTAAGAGCTGTCTTTCCCGGAGGTTCCATTACCGGCGCTCCAAAAATAAGGGCAATGGAGATTATTGAAGAACTGGAACCTGTAAAAAGAGGAATCTATACAGGCGCAATCGGATACTTAAGCTTCAACAGTAATGCGGACCTGAATATTGCAATCAGAACAATAATTGCTAAAGATGGACAGGCTTATTTTCAAGTTGGGGGAGGAATCACCGCTGATTCCGATCCTCTCGCAGAGTACCGGGAAACACTTGATAAAGCCCTGGCTCTGATGGTAGCGTTAGGACTTGGCGGCAAGCCGGGTCATGAAAGGATATAAGAATTCATGAATATGGTTTGTGTTAACGGCAGTTTTTTTAGTTCTGATCAGCCGGCGATTAATCCTTTTGACCAGGGTTTGTTATACGGTTTCGGATTGTTTGAAACTATATTAGTAAAAGAAGGTTATCCTTTATTGATCCGGCAGCATTTCAACCGTTTATTCTCCTGTGCGGAAAAGATAGGTCTCACTATTCCTTTTTCAATCAGCGAACTAATCTGGTTGGCAGAACAAACTATCAAGAAGAATAATATCAATGCCGGCTCAATCCGCCTGACCATTACTGCCGGCAGCGATATATCAGCAGCCTCGACTGCGCCAACCTTGATTATTTCCGGCCGGCAACCTTTAGCCTATACGCACGATCACTATAAGCACGGCTTGACCGCAGGCTTTACAGATATTAAAAGAAACGAACATTCTCCTCTAGTCAGGCTGAAAACAATAAACTATCTGGAAAACCTGCTGGCCAAAAGATACGCGCGAACCCGGGGCTGGGATGAAGCTCTGTTTTTTAATATTTCCGGCAATCTTGCGGAAGGTTCGATGAGTAATATTTTTTTAGTCAAGGACGGCATAGTGGCTACTCCAAATCTGGAGCAGGGACTTTTACCCGGGATTATCCGGCATATTTTACTGGAAAAATGCAATTCCCTGGGAATTCCTGCCATAGAATGTGTTATTTCAGAAAAAAAAATCTGGGAAGCCGATGAATGTTTTCTTACCAACTCACTTATGGGCGTTATGCCCCTGGTAGAAATAAACGGGAATAAAATAGGCGGCGGCAGGCCGGGAATGATATCCCGGAAACTTAACAGCGAACTCAGTATGAGTTAAAACAACACATGACAGTTCTTGTATTTATAAACAGTCCAAAAGCAGCAAAATCACCAATGTAGTACCTAAAGACAATCTAAAAAAGCTGGCCTTTGTCTTAGAAGGCAGAATCACCGGCCAGGCTTCTTTATTTGAAGACGATGCGTATATTACCAAGATAGCTGATGAAGCAATGGCCCATTTCGATTTCAATACCTTGCGCAGAAAAGAAAAAGAAAAATGTACAAGATAAGGATTCCGTTGCCGTACCGGTATTTCTTGAGCGTACTGCTTTTTATGAAACCCGTTCTTTAGGGCCGGAACTCGTTGGTCATCAGATATGGCGGAAGCTGCAATTAGATGAAATATTAAGACGTT
>DIEU01000040.1 GCA_002418775.1 Firmicutes bacterium UBA5766 | reverse complement strand
AATGCATATGTTCCCGGGAGAACGACGCCCGGATAATGTAACGGGCCAGGTTTTTCATGGCCGTTTCGTCACTGGGCGATATGCGGTTGCCGCAGAAGACGTGGAAGCCGAAAAGACGCCAGTTGGACAGCATGGCGACCATTTCCCTGGTGATCTTCCCCTTTGCTAGAAGCAGCTTGAAGACCGTGCGTTGAAATAGTGTCCCCACAACGTTTCTGGCATAGTCGCTCATTGTTTGCCCCGGTTCAACTGCCGTTTTTAGGTTAAAAAAACTTCTTGCCAGGAGTCGTCATACCGGTGAAAACCGGTGTCCAGATATTGTCCCCGAGAGAGTGCTGAACCAGCCATGAACACTGGATTCCGACTCTCGTGCCCTTTAGGGTATTCGCCGGAATGACGTTCTTGATGCTATTTGACTTTTTGCGAATTTGTCAAACGATCTAATCCTATTTGCTAACTTTTCCTCCAACAATAATATATTTTTGCCTCTGTTTTTTCGCGATATTCTTNNTCCACGAAAATCTTCCTGCCGGTAAAGGGATCAATTCCGGTAAAATACATCAGACCGGAATAAGTGGAAGGCAGTGGCGTAAAAATCTGTATCTGCTGCAGATTAATTTTCAACTCTCTGGTGGCAAAAGATTTAAGTTCGCGCATATCTTNNCCGGATGGGCAGCAATAAAGTAATAAGTAAGAAATTGTCTATGACCTGATGATTTAGTCATTTTTTCAAAAAGCTGTTTGAAGGTTGTCAGTGACTTAGCCTGCGGCTTACCCATCAACTTCAGGACACCTGGAGCAGTATGTTCCGGCGCCACCTTCAACTGGCCGGAAATATGATGTTTGACCAGCTCCTGCATATAACTTACGTAATGCTTCTTATCGCTGAAAAGCAAATCGTATCTGATACCGGATGCTACAAATACTTTTTTGACGCCTTTGAGCCTGCGCAGTCGTTCGAGTAAATTAATCTGGCGGCTGTGATCAGCTTTCAAGGACGCACATACTTGCGGATAAAGACATCTCTTGTCCTGGCAGGCGCCTTGAGTCTGCTTGTGCCGGCAATCGATACCATACATATTCGCTGTGGAACCGCCGACATCCAGGATGTAACCTTTAAAATCGGGCAGCTCAGTAATTTTTTCCGCCTCGTCAATTATTGATTTCTCACTGCGGCTGATTATAGTTCTTCCTTCATGAAGACCGATCGAACAGAAATTGCACTCACCAAAACAACCGCGATGAGTCGTTATCGAAAATTTAATGGTTTCCATTGCCCGTACTTTGCCCCAGGTCCGGTAATAAGGGTGAACATCGCGGGCGAAATCAAGAGCGTATAATAGATCTAATTCAGCCACAGTCAAAGCTGGTTGCGGCGGGTTTTGCACAAGGTAACGCGGGCCGTGCTGCTGAAACAAACCTTTAGCACTCAACGGATCATTATTGTGATAAAATGTATCGAACATTTTCATGAAGGATTTTTTATTTGTAACAACTTCCTCGTAGGCTGGTAATTCGGTGTACTCAGGTTGTGGAGTTGATGAAATATAGCAAGTGCCGCGAATGTCTTTTGTCTCCTGTCCGCCGTTTAGTTTTTGCGCCAGTTCAATAATAGCCTTTTCGGCCATGCCGTAGACAAGGATATCAGCCCGGGCATCAAACAGAATCGATCGGCGGATGGAATCAGACCAGAAATCATAATGGGCGATGCGGCGCAGACTTGACTCTACCCCGCCCAGCACCAGCGGTTTGGTATTTTTAAAATACCGCCGGATGAGATTCGAATAGACAACCACAGCGCGATCGGGGCGGCGGTTATTTTTCCCTCCAGCGGTCAAGTCATCGGCCTGCCTTTTTTTCCTGGTAGCCGTATAGTTGGCGACCAGAGAATCCATACAACCGCCAGTGATTCCCCAGAATAGGTGAGGTTCTCCCAACCGGCAGATATCAATATCGCTATGAATGTCAGGTTGGGCGATGATACCCACACGAAATCCCGCGCCGGCAAGAACCTGGCCAATTACGGAAGCACCGATAAAAGGGCTGTCAATGTAAGTATCTCCGGTGACGATAATTACATCAAGCTTGTCCCACTTTAATTTTTTTAATTCCGCGCTGGTTGTAGGAAGAAACATATTTTAAATCAAGTTTCTCCGGCGCAGACTGCAGAAAAGATTGAATAATGCTTTTTGTAGAAATTATAGTTGCCGGAATATTTTTGCAAAAACTTTGATAAGAACTTCCTTTTTCGTGGGGGAAGTATAAGACAAGCGGCTTTGTGTGTCAATGGAATCCATACCAAGCAGGTTTACGGATTACCGATTGAAATGTTGCATCAAGAATGGAAATTCAGAAAACAACATTACAGGGAGTCTGGCCGTTCCAGAAAAGAAAAATAGGCTTTCTCGCATATACACGCTTTCAAACCGTATTCAATGAATTGGCAAAATCACCCAAACTCTCGATTTGTATTTGAACTGAGTGCGGGTGGTTAATGAAAATATGGCTAACGAGACCATGTCGCCACCTCCTACTGTTGTCTGTTGGATACACCAATAGATAAATGATTATCAAGAAAAAGAGAGGATAACGCCCGAATTAATGGCATTGTTAAGCATTAATCAATTCCCGCAACAGCTTTTTTTGTGTTCATTTTTGCTCCATGCATAATAAGCAATCTAATAACTCTATCCCTCGTTCTTTTAATATTTCTTGTGCTTTTTTGTAGCCTAGCTTTGCCGATATTTTCCAATCTCTAATTGCTGAAGTTTCATCGCCAAGAAACTTGTAAGCCCATCCTCGACTATAATAGGGATAATTATATTTAGGATCCAGTTCAATAGCTTTGCTGGTATCTTCTATACATTTCTTATAATTTCCTAATATTCCATAGACAGAACCACGATCAGAATAGGCATGTACAGATCTTTCATCCAGTTCAATAGCCTTATTGTAATCTACAATAGCCTCCTGATAACGACGCAACCCAGAATAAATAATCCCTCGAGCAACATAGGCAAATGAAGATTCTGGATCCGATTCAATAGCTTTGTTGGTATCCTGAAGAGCCTTTTGTAAATTATCCCTGACTGATAGCCTTTCCAGAACAATTCGCTCGGCCTCAAGCCAATTTTCCACGTCCCGGCCGGTGATTCCTGTCCGTTCGTAAATTTTACGAGCAACTCTGGCAATTTCTTCTTTAAGATCCTGTTGGTTATCCACGATGAGTTTCTTCTATTGCGTTGAGCAGACCAATTTCTTCCGCTACTGCAGGTTGAGATTTGTTTCTTCCATTTGCCACCTAGTTTCCCGGAGGTGCCAAAAGATTTCAGCCATGTATCTGTTGGTCGCATTCCCGCATAGCATCGGTTATCTCTATCTCATTTTTGGGGAATAATATCAATGGTTGCGATTTGTAATGTTGACGATTTCTCAATGACATCGGTTTGTGACTTTCAGCAACGGAGCGCGCTGGTCACATATTCATGAGCACAATGAGTGTGAAAAGGTTGAATACTACCGGCTGTAGATGACCCTTGATACTCTTAAGCTTACATGGATCGGACAAGTTCTTTCCTCACCGCCAGTCCCAGCTTCTCCATGACATAGGGCTTTCTCACATAGGCGCCCGCACCGAGGGACTGGGCGGCATTCACACGGTCTGTTTCTGAAAAACCGCTGACGATAATCGCCTTTTGTGAGGGGTGGATCTCAAGAACGCTCCGATAGGTGTCAAGCCCGTCCATGCCGGGATCCATGATCATGTCCAGAACCATCAAATCAGCTTTGTGTTCCTCCAGGTACGCCACTGCCTCTTCACCGCTGGAGACGCTTGTGACATTGTAATTCAGCGTTTTAAGCATTTCGGCTGCCAGGTCGCGCTGACCCTTGACATCATCCACAACCAGAATGTATTCGCCTTTCCCCATATATTCTGACATTGATAGAGCAACAGCTTCAGCGGGGATATCTTTCCTCGTTACGGGAAAATACAGGGTAAAGATACTTCCCTTTCCTTCTTCACTCTGTACATTGATATAGCCATAATTATCCTTCACCGTACCCCAAACCACCGCCAGCCCCAGGCCAGTGCCGCTTCTGCCCATGGCCTTCTTCGTGTAAAAAGGCTCAAAGATACGCTTCAGATCAGCCTTCGGTATACCTTCACCCGTATCGGACACGGTAAGCACCACATAATCTCCCTCCCTGACGTCATCATAGCCATAAATGGGCTTGTCCAGATACTGATTGGCCGTTTTAATGGTCACAATGCCGCCTTTCTTAATTGCCTCGCTCGCATTCGAAACGAGATTGAATAATGTTTTGCCGAGATGTACAGGAGATCCGGAAATGTTTAACAGGTCCGGTTCAAGATCGGTCTTGATCGTTACAGAGGGATGATAGGAAGACAATTTTTCGAACTCCGGTGACTGTTGACAATCAGCAATGACCTTGTTCAGATTAAGCACCTGTCTATTGGGCACACTCCTTCTGGCGAGCGTCAGCAGGTCCTGAACAATGGCGGCGGCCTTCTCACCCCCTTTCATAATGTTTAAGAGACGGGGTTTGATCGGGCTTGACTCATCCACACTGTTAAGGAGCAGTTCTGCATAGCCGAGGACAACGCCGAGAACATTATTGAGATCATGAGCGACACCGCCCGCCAGGGTGCCCAGGGACTCCATTTTCTCCGCGCGTTGCAAACGTTCTTCAAGCCTTCGCTTTTCATCCTCCGCACGCTTGCGTTCGGTGAAATCAATGACGATGCCCCTCAGACCTATGACCTTTTCGTCTGCATGAATTGGTGTCGAATAGATGATGACCGGGAACTCTTCCCCGTTCTTGCGGAGAGCTGTGTATTCCGTTCCTGTTTCCATATCCTTGTTTGATATCCTTGTTATATTCACCGCCGCTCTCTCCCGATCGGCCGGTGCAATCACATCGAGGGCGTTCACTCCTTTTTCAAGGTCAGCCTGTGAGTATCCGAATATTTTGAATGCGGCCCGGTTGGCATAGGTGAAGTATCCCTGGAGATCGAATTCAAAAACCGCCTGGGGAAGAAGTTCGGCCAAGTCGCGAAATTTCTTTTCGCTCTGCTGTAGCGCCTCCTCAGCCTGCTTGCGATTGGTGATGTCCGTGACTATCTCAACCATTCCAACAAGATTTCCTTCCTCATCCCGGACAGGATAAGCGCGCATCGTCCATCTCTTGCCAAGAGACGAAAAGTCATCAACGGTACAAGGATTCCCTGTTTCAATAGACTTCACCACGGGGCAGATCCTGCAGGGTCTATTCAGTTTGTGTAATACCTCATAACATTTTCTCCCCTCTATTTGACTGGATTTCATATTAAACTGACGGTTCATGGCGCTGTTTGACCATATTACTTTCATATCCGTATCCAGATAAATAACCATTTCTGTCATAGTATCCAGGATTGCAGACTTTTCCCGCTCCGCCTTACGCAGCGCCTCCTCCGCCTGCGTGCGCTCGTTGAATTCCCGCTGGAGTTGTTCATTTGTCGTTCTCAGTTCAGTCGTGCGCTCTTCTACCAACTCCTTGAGATGTTCCCTATATTTCCTTAATTCTTCCTCTGCCTGCCTGCGCTCGGTGATGTCTCGAATATTCATGACAAAACCTGCAACCGTCGGATCACCTAACAGATTATTACCAACACCCTCTAAAACGTGCTCCGAACCGTCTTTATGCCTGACACGGAAGGTATTCGGGATGTTAACATCTTTTGCGAGAACAGCCTTGCCAAAATCATATATAGCTCTCGGAATATCTGCGGGCATAATAAAATGAAAACCGCTCTTGCCGATTAATTCTTCCGGCGTGTATCCCAGAAAATGTTCAACGGAGGGATTTACATAGGTTATCGTACCTTTCTTATCCACAATAAGAATTATGTCTGAAGAATTTTGTGTGATCGCTCTAAAATACTTTTCACTTTTCTGCAAAGCGTCCACTTTTTGTTTGTATCCCGC
>DIEU01000008.1 GCA_002418775.1 Firmicutes bacterium UBA5766 | reverse complement strand
ATCTTAAATCGAAAGTTGGGTTAAGAAAATAATTGACTTTGACGCAGTTCGTATTTATACCGGTCTAAGCAGCCAGTCTTAAGACGGTGCTGCCATCAGATGAGAACACGATTGTCCCGAGTTGATCGGTTCTTAAAATCTCAATGCCTGCTTTTTCAAGTTTTGAGGTGGTCTTTTCACTGGGGTGGCCGTAATCATTTCCGGCGCCTACGGGAATAACAGCATATTGCGGGGATACAGCAGTCAAAAACCTTATTGAACTGGAGTGACTGCTCCCGTGATGCCCGATTTTTAGGATATCAGCCTTTAAATTGACGCCAGAGGCAAGCATCTGAGCTTCGGACATCGTTCCGGCATCACCGGTAAGCAAAAAAGCCGTCTTGCCAAATTGTATCCGTGTTACTGCAGAATAGTTATTTATATCGTCGTATCCGGTATCCACCGGGGCGACAAACTCCACCAGAAGATTATCCCGGTCAATAATTTTTACTCCCGCCTTTGCTGTTCTTATTTTAAGCCCTTTTCCTTCGATTGAGAGAAGTACGTCCTCAAAGGTTCGGGTGTTCACTGTCACCTTCGGCATGTATATACTTCCGGTTTCAAAATTCTTCAGGATTTCTCCAATGCCTCCGATATGGTCCAAATGAGGGTGCGTTGCGATGAGGTAATCGATTTTTTCAATCCCCTGTGATAAAAATAAAAAAATTTTTGTTGCAATAATAATCGTTATATCGTAATATAACAATATTATGATATATGAAGGGAGGTTAAATAAAGAGTTCTGATGGTCGACATTAAAAGCTATGAAGAAAAAGCTGATTTGCTTAAAGCGCTGGCACATCCGGTCAGGCTTTGTATCGTGCATGGGCTTATGGAAAATCAATGTAATGTGAATAAAATGAGAACTTGTCTTGAAATGCCCCAGTCGACCGTTTCCCAGCAGTTGGGGATCTTGCGGAGCAAGGGAATTATTAAGGGAAGGCGTCAGGGAACAGAAATTTGCTATGAGGTTGTGAACGCACAGGTCAGGCAGATTGTCAGCTTAATACTGGATAACGAATTAGATTTTAACAAACAGAAGGAGGAGTAGGATATGGGGTCTGGGAATGTTGTCATAATCGGCGGTGTGGCCGCCGGCACAAAAGCAGCGGCTAAAGCCAGGAGGGAGAATCCCAATCTCAGAGTGACGGTTTTAACAAGGGAACCTTACGTATCTTACGCCGGCTGCGGTATTCCTTATTATATCGGTGATGTAATCAGGGAGGAAAAAGAACTCCTTGTCAAAAACCCGGAAGACTTCCTCATAGATTATAACATTACGCACCCTTGGGGAAGCGTTTGCCATAAAAAAGCTGCTCAGTGAGCGGAACATAAGGAAAGCCGTAGTCGTCGGGGGTGGAATGATTGGCTTGGAGGTTGCTGAGAACCTGATCCGTACGGGAATAAAGACGACTATTGTTGAACTTGCGCCACATATGCTTCCGTCTTTTGATCCGGATTCGGCTCACTATGTAGAAAAATATTTAAGAGAAAAAGGAGCCGATATTTTAACCGGCGTGGCCGTGAAAGGTTTTGAAGATAACGGCCGGGGTGAAGTGGGGACAGTTTTGGTAGAAGACAGCCGGATAGAGGCTGACCTGGTCGTTCTTTCCGTAGGTGTCCGTCCGAATGTAGAACTGGCCCGGGAGTGCGGGATGCAGATAGGTCCAACCGGAGCTATTGCGGTAAACAGCAAAATGGAAACAAGCATAATTGACATTTACGCGGTGGGGGACTGCGCTGAAAACACCAACTTGATTACAGGCCGGACCGTCTGGTATCCTATGGGTTCGACAGCCAACAAAACCGGAAGGGTTGCCGGAATAAACCTTTCTGGCACGCAGGCGAAGGATAGAATTAACGGTGTTCTTGGCACTTCAATAATTAAATTATTTGATCTTAATGCAGCTAAAACAGGCTTTTCGGAAAGAGAAGCAAAATCTGCCGGTTATGATGTGGAAACGGTGCTGGTTCCGGCGCCGGACCGGGCTCATTATTATCCGGGCAACCGGGACATAATAACAAAGCTTATTGTGGACCGGAACGGCCGCCGCGTTTTAGGAGGGCAAATATATGGCGAGGGCGTGGTGGATAAACCTATAGATATACTGGCCACGGCGATTACCTTCGGGTCCACAGTTGATCAACTGGCTAAATTGGACCTTGCCTATTCGCCACCGTTTTCAACAGCCATGAGTCCAACCATTGTGTCGGCCAATGTAATGCTGAACAAATTGGCGGGCAAGTTTAACGGGATTGCGCCGATTGACCTCAAGGAAAAGATGGAAAAGGGCGCTATCCTGGTTGATGTCAGGACAGAGGAAGAGTATTTCGTCCGCAGTATTCCCGGTTCAATAAACATACCGCTGCGGAAACTGGCCTCACGCGCCGGTGAAATAGACCGGAACAGCGAGATCATCCTTTATTGCAAGATCGGTCAGCGTTCGTATATGGCGCTTTTAGAGCTAAAAAGAATGGGATTTGAAAAAATTAGCATGCTGGAGGGCGGCATCACCGCTTACCCGTTTGCAACAGATTAAAAAACTAAAAATAAGGAGGAACTTATCATGGCGGAAATAAAAATAAACGCGAGAGGGATGCAGTGTCCCGGACCTATTGTTCAACTATTCAAAGAAGCCAAGGCCTGCGACTGTGGCGATATTTTATGTATTGAGGTAACTGACCAGGGTTTCAAAAAAGATATTGACTCCTGGTGCAAAAAGACAAACAATATTCTGCTGTCCCTGGACGAGGAAAACGGGGTTATTATAGCGAGAATAAAAAAAGCCTGATTGGACATCCGTGCTGCTGAAGGGGCGATTATTAAGCACGCAGGCAGTTGACCTCCCTGATGTAAATTAGTTTCTGGAAGAATGAAAAGATTATTTTTGGAGTAGAGTAGTTTCACATGCCGCTTAAACGGCGCTATGAATTATGAAAACTTATTTTCAGATTAGAGTTAAACGGGATATAAAATAGGAAGGAGGGTTTAATAAACCATCTATCAGGAAAGGCTTCTTTTAATAAACTAATTTACGACTCGGCTTTCAATTGATTGTGAAAATAACTTTAAAAACTAAATTGAACTTTGATGTTTTTATTGAAAGTATCGAAAGGCTCATCTGGACTTCCGTTGAATCCATAGACAATAAGCGCGTCTTTTAGACTTTGGACAATCTCGCCCGTTTTTTCTCTCAAATCTTCCGGTATCTTTATATAAAGGAGTTGCCATTCGCAGGTCTCCCGATTTATCCATGTTTTGCTTAGTTTAACAGATATAGGTGTATTATTCCAACACAAAAGAAAATAGAAATCATAGGATTCCTCCCGTTCCTGATGTCCCCAAATGAGGAATACATTTTTCTCGCGGTCGATTGTCCATCGGGTTGCTTCAAGTGACATATTACAACAACGAGTCAAAATTGCAATGATATGTCGTAATTTGAGAAAAGGAAGCCAAGGGATTTGTTTACTTGAATATACATCCGTTCTCATGCGGGAAGCAGTTGCAAAGCAGCGCCGGTGGTTGTCTGCCATTACTTCGGCTCTTCCCACGGGTTCCCTTCCACAAATTGCGCCATAGTCTTATTAGCCGGAACACGGAGCAAAATATATGGGCAGGTGATCTCCTGCGCTGTAATCTGCCCAGGCGCAGGGCTGTCAATCCGGTAGTAGATCTTTAATTTATCCTCTTTACCGAAGATACTGTTAACTTTAACGCTGTATCCGGCTGTTGGTTTTTGCCCCGCGGAGATAAGCAGGTAGCTCCATTTGCCCGATGTTTTCGAGCCGTTAAAAGACAGCGGGATGTTGGCGGATACCCAATTCTTAATTTCCTGCGGAATGTTTTCGTCATCCAGGGATATAATTTTGAAAGGCGCCAATCCTCCATACTGGCCAAAAGGCGTGTAATACGGCGATTTCATATCTTCGATTAATTTCTTTGCTTTGTCCATTACGTCGCTCGACGGGTATTCTTTAATTATCCTTTGCAAGTAAGCAGAGTCACCAGTGTATGCGCCGAGCGCCAGCAGAGCGTCATCGGCCATTGTGCAGTCCGGGTATTTTTCTATGAATTGCCGGTAAGTCGAGATAATTTCCCCCCGAATCTCCATTGGGTTGAAGGCAAACGAGGCGTCGTTTCCCCACTCGTCCAGGCCAATATAGCAAAGACCGGTGGAGTAAAGCGCCCTGGCTTTTAACTCCGTCGCAGATGACTGATCCCGATCAACCTGCTGGAAATACGGCAGGCTGTGATTGTAGTTAATCATCGCCCGGGCGAAATCAGCCATTTCAGCCGGCGCGTGTCCGTAACCCGTGTCGATGATATATCCCAGCCAGTTGTATGACTGCCTCTCCCCAGCCCATAAGTGGTTATAGTAGAGCATCTCGTTATGATAAATGGCTGCAGCCAAATTGTATAAATCAGCCGGAGCTTTGGATGCTTCCCACTGTGACTTTAAGACGGCAAGCTTTTTTACGTCGGCAAGCTGCTTTTCTGCTGCGCTGCGGAAATCGTATTTATTATTGTTGTTATAAAAGTCAAACGGAAAAACGTATTTGCCGGCAGGGTCAGCTTCCTGCTTTAAAAACTCCTCCAGCCCGGCTGCAGCTTGCTTGAAGTTATCCCGGCGGATTTCTTTTACAGCCAGGGAATACTCAACAAACGCATCAAGGGACGGTTCCAGTTTGTTCAAGGACAGTGCTTTCAATTGGTCATAGGTCATTTTTACATCAAGGATGTAAACCAATCTGCCGTCTGCCGCGTAGTACATATCTCTGTCAGGTAAGAAGCGCGCTTTTTGCATCGTTTTAACAGCGTCAGTGAAACGGCCCTTTATTTCGTAACAGCGGGCCAGGCGGTAAGCGGCGTCGTCTGCAGCCGGGTGGCAGGGAAATTCTGTCAGGAATTTTTCCCAGCCGGGGATTTCCCGGCCTGGATCATACTCCTCGTCCCCGTATGAAGGAAACCAGAATGTATCATATTGTTCTTCCGGCCGATCTATCTCAAAATAAGACTGCCTCCGTACTTCTTCGTACGCCTTGATTCCCCTGCCCAGAAAACTTTGAGGGTACTTCTGGCAGGCGCTTTTCAACATCCGCCAGTCCGTACCGTCTACCCGGAATACAGGATCTTCCTGGGCAAGGGGAGCCAAAGCCACTCCATTTAAATCCGTTTCCCGCACGAACTGTTCCAGCGCCTTTTCCTGTCCCAAATCCGTATAAAGAGCGGAAAAAGTTACCTGGCGGCAGTACGCAGACGCGTCCTTTCCGGCTACTTTCCACAGCCAGTCAATTAATCCATTCGTACTGGCGCCTTCCGGCGGCCAGTGTGCGAAGTCGGCAACTTTACGGATCAAGTCTGCTTTTTCTCCGGGGGAAGCAAGACCTGAATAGAGATTGTCTATAGTCCCCAACGCTTTAGTTTCACCAAGCCCGTAAAGTGTAAGAACTTGATCATAACGGTCAGCGGAGTTCGATTCCTTTTCCTGAATACGCCAAAGCCATCCGGTGGCCACCGAACGGACTGCTCCGGCAGGTTGCTTTTGGGCAGCGGCGCCAACAGCTAGAATAAAATACTGCCGGGCCATCGGGTTAACCAGTTTGGCATAAACCTTATCCAGCCAGGGCACGGCTTCAGTTGAACCGGCAAAAATATTTTGCCAGTTCTGTTCGATAAGCTTTTGGTAATTTCCAAAGAAATAATTTTCCTGTAATGAAATCAGTGTGTTGGTTAGATCAGCGGTGTTTTTGATGCGGGCAATCAAAACGGGAATCAGGTACCGGTCACAATTAGCTTCGTCATAAGTACTGATTTCTCTAGCCAGATGAGAAACCTGATCGTCTGTCATTAACTTGACCAGGACATCTGCAATGTCGTAGTCATTTATATTTTTATCCTTCAGATAATCCAGTAAAATTTGCGCTGCTGCAGCATTCGGCCCCGGCAGGGCGTTGAACTCATCAATAATTCTTCTGATTTCCTGGTCGTTCGCGGCCTGGCACAGTTTTGCCTTTAATTTATCCAGCGATTCGCCTGCCGTCGCCGCTGCGCTGCCGGCAGGCGGGCTTTGCCCGGCAACCCAAGCGTCCAGGGGTTTGCCTGTCAACCCGGAGAAGATGATGATTGCCAATAAAAAAATGACGGGAAAAGATACATTCACCCTTGATTTAAGCATCCCGGCCGCCTCCGTTTTTGCTATTTATTAATCAGTAGTTTAATAAGCCGTTAAATGTATTTTGTTCTTTATTCTCTTTGTGGGCTTGTCCAAAGGAAACTTTCTATTATATTCCATACCAGTATATTTACTTCTTTTTCTTCAAAGCGGTTTATCTATTTCTTTCATGATATTACCGTATAGATCATAGTAAAATATCTTATCATCCAGCACAAAGATGTACCCCGGTTTATCATCGCTCAACTTTTCCTTGCCAGTACCGTCGACATTGATTCTATATAATACTTTACGATCCTCGGAGTAGTCGCTATAATAAACCCAGTCGCCGGAAACATTGATACATCGGGCATCATCACCGCATATCTTACTCAATTCCGTACTGTCGGTTTTGATTTTATAAAGAGCATCATTATGATTAAAATAGAGCCAATTATCTTCAACATTTAATCCATTTATTCCGAAATTAGCTCTGGCAGCGAATAGTTTGATCTTGCCGCTCCCGTCAAGATTGATTTTAATTAATTTACCATAATAATCGGATGAATAATAGATGGCATTGTTAGTTGCTACCAGATCGCTTATATGATCCTCACTTATCTGAGTACGATTGCTGCCATCCGTTTTCATTTTATAAATTTTCCCGTCTTGCAGAAAACCTTTGGTATAATAAATCCAGCCATTGATAACATTGACATGGTAGGCTTGGGTATCCAGTACCGTTTTCCCGCTTCCGCCGGTTTTGATTTTCGTCAGATTCCATCCGTCCCCGCCGCTGTAAAAGATATCGTCACCGATTACATTTATATACCAAGCAAGATCATCGGTGATTTTTATTGCCTCGCTTCCATCGACTTTCATTTTATATAGTTTTCCCTGGTCTTTAAGATTGCTGTAGTAAATCCAGTCGCCGGCCTTAGCATACAAGCCGTTATTATTGATATTACCGGTAGTATTTCCCCGCAACTCATTGATGGCCGGATCCGCAACTTCCACCCTGACATCCGCCCATTTTGTGAAACACGGACCGGATTCGACAGACGGAATATATTTGGGACTAAACACTTCCAGCCAATAAGAACCTGGTTCCTTGAAATTAAGTACTGTGCCGAACTGCCTGTCTGCCACGGGAAGTTCCTCACTACTGTATTTCTGATATTTACCTTCAACTAGTTTACCTACTTTTATAGAAAAAACATTATCTCCAAAACTATTGACTTTCAAATGGCCTTTAAAATCCATCTGTCCGGGAGCCGCAAGTTTGATATAGCCGCTTTCAGGTTCGGTGATCTCAAAAACATCACGGACTTTAGTATCTATAAACATATAATCCATAGAATCATTATAGTTAATAGGCACTAAGCTGGCATCTGCTACTTCTCTTTTGATAACAAAAGAATCATACTGATCTTGATTGCCTCCCCTTGCCCACAGATAAAAAAGATTGTCGCCGGGTTGCAAGGGGAGAGAAACCTCGATTATATGAAATTTTTTACCATCCAGAATAAGTTCTTCGCTTTTTCCATTTTGTAAAGAGCCTCCGCCCTCAATATCTGACATCCGCATCACCAAAGGAATATCCAGCCCATCATCATATGCTATTTTTAAAACTTGGTTTTCAGCTTCTGTCTTTACAGGAAAACTATTTCTTTCAATCAAAGGAACTCTCCAGTAGATTGTCAGGGTATTATTAGCATAGTTAATGTTTTTTCTCAAAACCTGGTCAAGGGATTTAGCCGGGATGTAAAAGATGCCGTTTTTAGCTAAAGGTGCGGGAATTGTGACCGGATTATTATAATCAACGATGTATTCCCCCTCTTCATTCTTGTTCACATACAACATTACAGGCTTACCAGCCTGATAACGCACATGATATCCCCCGTCCGCCGAAACCAGATCAGCTGTATTATTTCCATTCCAGATGATCTCAACCAGCCCCGTATCTTTTAGCAAACGCAAAGGAATATATATCCTGCCGTTTTTGGCAATAGGCGGAGTCGTTGCAAAACTAGTTCCGTCATATATTCCGTTCCTGCTGTTGATTTTGATTTCTACCTCGTGTTTTACCAGAGAAACCATATAATCCCAGCTCTCTTTGGCAAAACACTGCACCGGGAAAAATATTGCTATTACGGATACGATTCCTGCCAGTACAAATAACTTTAAAAATCGATTCTTAAACATATTATTCCCCCTAATATGCCGGAATAGGTATATAATACCATGATAAAATAAATACCTCTATCTAAAATCCAACACTGCCGCTAATAGCAACCGGACTTTAAAGCTGTCTGGGGAGGGAAGTATCTGTTGATAGGTGCTTCATGGCGGGATAATTGGCCGGAGCTTTCCACCTTTTTCTAACTTTAAAGGAGGTCACGTATCTGGTAAATACAGCGGCAGGCAGGGATGTGGGAGCAGATTGCCAAAGGACCGTGTTTTGACGGGATTACCTTTAAGAGGTGGCCGGCAGGGCAGGTCAGTCCGTCTGCAGCCAGGTAGTCTTCTATAATTTCCAAAGCGAGCCTGGCAGCCGCAAAATCGCAGCGAGGGTATGCGGAGCAGCCAAGGAAATAACCTCCGCCTGAGCCCGTGCGTATGGTCAGCGAGGCGCCGCAAACAGAGCAGAAGAAGTTATTCTCCACATATGCCCGCAGCCCAGCGTAGCGTCTTCCGCCAAATCCTTCGCGCAGATCCATTTCCAGAAGATAGAGCAACGTGCGGCAGGCCTTCTCTCCCTCTATACGGACGCTTAAGTGATCCACTCTGCCGTCTTCCGGCCAGGGGTTTCCATGCCAGAAGATGTTCCGATTCACCGCTGTCAGCGGCGTTCTGGCGGCAGTGTATTTCACGGCGTATGGTCGCAGTTCAGCCGGCCAGACCAGTGGCCTGCCGGCGCGCAGGGAAAGGCGGGCGCCGCGCTCCTGCGCCTGCCGTAGGGCGTTTATCACCTGTCTTTCAGGCGGGCCTGCTGAGGCTGGCCAGTCAACCTGAACAGACGAGGCCAGGCGGATATCCGCTTCCCATGTTTCCAGGGCCGTCCGCCGTTCGGCGTGCCATTCCATTTTCATTTTATTGCCCTTAATGCAGACGGGCAGTTCGGCCAGCAGTTCTCTGCCCCCGATTATACGGCCGTTTTCCCGGATGAAGCGAAAAAGACCGCACACGGCGGAGTCGCCCGGTAGCCTGCTTTCCAGAAAATCGCGGCAGGCGAGGACGAAAAGCTTGCCCCGCGCCCTGGTGACGGCAACGTTAAGCAGCCGCAGCCCTGCGCTTCCTTCCCGGCGGGAAAGGAGCCCACCGGGGCCGCGCTGGGGAAAGGAATCTACGAGATCGAGCGCCACAGCGTCCTGTTCCGCTCCTTGAAAGCGATGGACGGTGGCGGCAACAAGGCCGGCAGCCTCGCTGCGGATACCGGCGCTTCCCAAAAATCCTGCAGTCAATGCGTTAAGCAGCCTGGCCTGGGCTGCGTAAGGCGTGAGCAAGCCTACTGTAAGGCCGCTTAGCCTGATCTGCCTGGCCAATGCTAAAGCCAGGAAAGCGGACAATGGGTTGAAGCGGGAAGAACCATGCCGGCAGCAGAAAGCAGGCAGATCACCAAGATCCACAAGAGTCAGCGCCGATCCCGGACACGGCCCTGCAGCGGCCATCGCAGCGCGCCCAGAGGTTTCCGGAGCGTTATAAAGCAGTCCCCTGTAAACGAAGTCGTTCGCAAAACCGGCAATAGCCGGATGCATCCGTCGCTGCAGGCGCAGTACGGCAATATCCGGCGTCTGGCCTTTTTCAAAAGAATCCGTGATCCCGGCTTCCTCAAAGATGTCACGTTTCAGCCATCGTTCTACTCCCGGCGTTTTTGCCAGCGCTATCGGGGATAACTGGCGGAAGTCACCGCTTACAACCAGCTTGTCGCCTGCCAGGGAGGCGGCGAAAAAAACCTGGGGGATGTAGGCCATACTGGCCTCATCCAGCAGCACGAAGTCGTAGTGGTCCCTATAAATCACCGGATCGGTGGCTGCAGTGGATAGTGTGCAGCCAACTACACGCGCAGCCCGGCATACTTGCGCCGCTTCGTCTTTTATTTCCTCCCTGAGCTTCCGCAAGGACTGTTCCACTTCAGTCAGGCGTTTTCCCCAGGCGCCGCCGGAACGCATACCGGACAGCAGTTCGCCGCGCTCTTTTTCAAGCTCCCTGAGTGAATCCCATATTTCCGGACAACCGGCGGCAGCCAAGGTGGAGGCCAGCAGGCCGCTTTGAAGCAATTGCGGCAGCCTGGCCCAGCCGTAGCGCGTCACTATACCTGAAGAAAAGGGAGCCCCGATCCGGGCTGCTGCCCTGAGCACAGCGCCGTCCACAGCCACATTGGCATGGGAGAGAATCAGTACACGGCCGCCCTGATCGATAAAGAACTTTGCAATTTGAGCCAGGGTTTCGGTCTTGCCGGTCCCCGGCGGCCCCCAGATAAAGGTAATTTTTCTTTCCCCGGCCAGGCGTAACGCTTCTTCCTGTGCGCCGGCGGCGCCGGCAGGTGAAAAAAAGCGTTTTCGCAGTGCCGGCGCTTTCTCCAGCACGGCCAGGGCCATTTGCAGGTTTCTCTCCGGTGTTTCGCTTAGTCGCTCCTGCAGGGCGGCGAGCAAAAACCATGGTTCGCAAAAGACTTCAGCCCGTTCTATAAGTTCGCCCATGTCTTCATGGAGCGCCAGAGTCAACTCCGGGCCGCGCACAGCCACTATTTCCCCCCTGGTTTCGCGTGTGCCGCAACGCAGCCGCACTGGCGCTCCGTCCGGAAGAAAAGTCTCCACCTCCAGTTCGAAGGCATAAAGATATCCCTCCCGGCCCCGGCAAACGGAAACCCCGTTCAGGATCACCAGTGGGTGGCCTCCCTCGTTGCGCAGGTATTCTATTTCTTCAGCCAGCGCAGTGTTAAAAGCTTCGATTAATGCAAGCGGCGCGCAAACAATCGCGCCATTTTTTAAATCTTCCATATATACATCATATACATCGTCCCCGTGTGGATACAGTCCCGGGCCTTAAAATATTCATGCTTGCGACTTTTAAACCGATCAATCTTCGTTTTTCGTTTCATTTTCATTGTCTGGAAAATCGCCCGGCAGGAGTTCCCTGGGCATAACCGTTTCAATCTCCGGCTTGTCGCCGTATAGATACTGGAGATCCAGCCATTCTACCAGGGTTCGGATCACCGTGCGCAGCGGCCGGTCCGCAGGGAGGCTAACAGTGGCCGGACCGATGTCTTCCGGCGCCTGCCAGTCATAGGCCAGGGCGTGATGATCGCGGACAGCCTGGAGCATGCGGCGTATATCGAAGGCGGATAAGGTATCCAGAAAGAGGTTTTCTTTTAAAAAGCTGCTGAAAACTTCCCGTACTGTGGGGATGTCGTGCTGCCTGTTTTTAGCCGCCAGTTTCTGAGGCACGATGTCATAATCGCTGTTTTTCTGTTTCCAGATTAACTCCGACCAGAGATTGGATGAAGCCGAAAACACCGTGTAAGTCGCCGTCATTCCGAAAGAAGGGGCCATAAAACGGGCGGCGTTCAGGTAGGCGTTGGCTCTGGCTGTGATGCCCAGATACATTAACTGTTCAAACTCGTCAAAAAGGATTACCCACCCAGCGAAGCCGGCTGCCCGGATTAGGCGGGAGAGGAAGCGAAAGTAATCAAAGGAGTTTTCTTTTATCTTGAAAGGCGTGAGGGACAGCGCTTTCCCAAAGTTCAGGCGGTGGATGGATTTCAGCTGAGCGTTGGGAATGAAGTCACCAGCCATGTCGCTGGCCAGAATATGTTGGTTGTAGGCGTCGCCGCTGCCGTCCAGGTAGTTTTTCAAGACGACCTCGATTTTCGGGTGCAGGTTGCGGGCAGCGTAGTTCAGCATCTCGTCCGCCTGATCGCCCCTCGTTGGCAGCATTTCCAGCAAGGGCGCAAAGCCTGGCTGTGAGCCGCCCGGCAGGTATAGTCCGGCCGCAGCCCGGCGGTACAGGCGGTCCAGTTTATCAAAAGGAGTTTCCTTGGAAAGCGAAATGAAACTGACAGCAAAGTTCATCTTTTCCGCTTTTTGTGCGATAATGTTCAGGAAGTGCGTTTTGCCGTTGCCGAAATTACCCTTAATCACCAGGGGAAGAACGCCGCCGCTGGAATATACCCGCTCCAGTTCACGCCCCACGCGCTCACACGCGGCTTCCCGCCCGTATGAAAAAATACTGCTCAAGCTACGGGAGGGAACTCCTGAACGCAAGCATTCAATGACCTGCCTGGCTGCAAACTTTTCCATTTTACCGGCCTCCCGCTTCGGATTGGCTGACTATAGCCTCCACTACCCGCCGTACCGGCGAGAAAATACTGACGTTATCCAAAAAGTAGTGAAAATCATCCTGCCGCAATTCTGAGCCAAGGCCCAGGGTTTCATTCAACCTTTTCTGAAGTTCCAGACAGGCTTCGGCAGTAAAAAATTCTTTAACTATAAGATCCTGGTTGACAAGGTCGGCAAATTTATTTGGACGTTTTCCCGAAACTTCGTTCTGGATGCGCATCCACAGCGCCTCATAGGATTTAAATCCTTCTTTTTCATCGTCGATTAATTCCGTCCGCCCGGCAAAGACGAAAAAAGCCCCCTCGAACCCGGCAAAGTCATCCACTAACTGCCGCAGGCTTTCGTAAACCTCGTTGCGGGCGGCTCTGCCGTAGAGCGCCCGTCCTTCCGGGCCGCGCTCCATCAGCGCGCCCAAGTCGTCTACCGCCACAAAAAGCCCCCGGCGGCCGCAAAGGCGCAGTAAATGGAGGAAAGATGCCATCATGTGCCTGGCGTTGTATTTATCAATGCGGGTAAAGATCTTCAGAGGTTTTAGAGCCTTGGCCGGCAGGGGGCGGCTTTTGAGCCATCCCTGCAATATTTCAATTTGCCCGTCCGCCAGCCGGCGCAAGCCCAAGTTGTGGGCACAGAGCTGAGTAAAGGCCAGGGCAAAGTTATGGTTTATCTTCCTGTTTTGATAAAGAGTGTCCAGCTCTTCTTGAATTTCGCGCCGCAAACTGTCCGCAGCCCGGCCCCGCTCCTGCGCCCAGTTGAAGAAATCCTGTCCAGTCGCAAGCTGACCTGCATGATACCCGAGGCGGCCGATCAAAGCGCTGCAGTATGCTGTCACCATGTCTTCCACATCCACTGCGTCGAGCACAGACTGGTAGAGAGAGTCGAACTTGTTCAGACGCAGCCGGCGGGTATTTGCGAAAAGGGTAACATAACCCAACCGCCGGGCTTCTTCCAGAATCAGGAGAAGAGTGTGCGTTTTTCCCGAACCGGGCTTTCCGGTGAGAAACTTTACCTTGCTGCCGCCGCAGGCGATATAGTCATTCAGGTAGTAGTCCCGCCAGGAATTCCAAATCCCCGCCTGTTCTTCTATAGTGATCGCTTTAAGTACCTGCATATCCGGCGGAGGGCTGCCTTGCTGCAAACTTACCAGGGCTTCCTCCCTGACTGACTGCTCCACCGGCTATCCCTCCCTATAAAACTTCATTACGCCTAAACGCTGGGGCTGTCCCTGGGCGTCCAGGACAACCAGCGCCTGTTTATTGTTGCGTACGTTGCCCAGCCAGAGCCGCCTGCCGTCCGGTGCGCTCGTCAGGCCGCTTCTCAAAATCCGGTGCAGGTCGAAGGTAAAAAGCTGGGCAGGATAATCGCGCTTTTGCCGAGGCATCGGAGTAAGAATATTATAAATATCTTTTAAAAGGACTTCCTGTTCGCTGACTTCGATTTTTGTCTTAACGATTTGTTTGGCTGTTTCCGTATCGTAGGCCAGCGCCAGGGACTGGAGAAAACGCTGGGCGTCAAAGGAAGCGGCGTTTAAGCGGTCAATGCTTTTCTTTAAGTGACCGGCCAGAACACTGGGCCGCAGGCTGCGGTAAACACGGTCGTTGATGGTGACCATTTCTTTCTCCGGTAGAACTCGCACTTTAAAAGGAAGGATTTCGTAAACAGGATATTCCGCTTCAACAGCCAAACTTTCCGCCGCCAGGGCGTTCATAAAGCCCTGGTGAAATTCTTCCTGCATGTATGACTGCAGGTTGAATGACGGCATTTTTTCCTGCAGATTCCGCAGTATTTCCTGCTGCCTGTCCAGCAGTTCCCCATAGCGGGCCAGCGCCTGCTGCAGTGCTTCCAGATTGCCCTCGTCGCCTGCAGTTTTTATGCGCCTGACCGCGTTAACCATGCTGCGGTGGGTGTTGTTGAGATTTTTAAAATCCTCCTGCAGCGTCAGGTCAAGAAATTCATCAAGAGTCTTTGACAAGTGATTCGACATATAATAAAAACACTCCCGAAAATCTGATAAAATATAGTATTATTCTCCAAGAGACGTGCATTATCCTTCTGCTCTGCCTAAACTTTCCTCTATGGAGACTCTGTTTCTGCCGAGCCTTTTGCTCTGCAACATTAAGCTGTCAGCCCTTTTTACCAGGCTTTCAACTGTGTCATTGGGATTAGCCATTGCCGCTCCGACGGATACTGTAACTGAAACTATCTTGCCGTTTACAGGAACGAAAGACTGTTTGACAAGGAAACGGAGCATATTTGCCTTTAAAAAAAGAGAAT